>JBBQHE010000001.1:0-70609 GCA_038323655.1 Acetobacterales bacterium
CCGTGGCGCACAAGGAGCCAGTCTACCGCCTGGCCTGCGGCATGTTCGCGGAGGAGTTCCGCAAGCTCGCACCCGAGTATCCGGACGTAACATTCGAGGAGGCGATGATCGACACCATTGCCATGAAGTTGGTGATGGCACCGCAGCAGTACGATGTCGTGGCGACGACGAATCAGTTCGGCGATATCCTGACGGATATCGGTGCCGGACTGATCGGCGGCCTCGGCCTCGCGCCCGGCATCTGCGCAGGCGACAGGCAGGCGATGGCGCAGGCGACACATGGCTCGGCGCCCGATATCGCCGGCCGCGGCATCGCCAATCCCTATGCGATGATAATGTCCGGCCAAATGCTGCTGGAATGGCTCGGCCGCAAGCACAGCGAACCCCGCGCGACGGAAGCCGCCCTGCTGATGGCAAGCGCGATGGACCGTGTTGTGGCCGCGGGCAAGCAACTGACCCGCGACCTCGGCGGATCAGCCGGAACGCATGAGATGGGGGATGCCGTCGCCGCCGCCATAGCAGCCTGACACCAGGTCGCGCCTAACAAAAACAACGGGAGGACAGTCCATGAATGCCACGCGCAGGTCTTTGCTTTCGACGTCCCTCGCCCTCGGCACCGTGCCCGCGGCAAGCCAGGCGCAGGGCGCCTGGCCCGAGCGCCCGGTCCGTCTCATCGTTCCCTTTGCCCCTGGCGGCGGGAACGACCAGATCGGGCGCCTGCTGGCGCGGTACCTGACGGACCGGTTCCGCCAGTCGGTGACAGTGGACAACCGCAGCGGCGCGGCCGGCATCGTTGGTCTGCAGGCGCTGCTGCAAGCACCGGCGGACGGCTATACCTTCTCGATGCTGCCGCAGGGGCCGCTCGACGTGAACCCGGCGATCTACGACAGGCTGCCCTATGACCCGGTGCGCGATTTCGTGCCCGTCGCGATGTTGGTGCGCTTCCCGCTCTTCCTGGTTGCACATCCTTCAACCGGTGTGCGCAGCGTCGCGGAATTGATCGCACTGGCGAAGCGACGACCGGGAGAGGTGACGTATTCCTCCGGCGGCGTCGGCAACGGCAATCATTTGGCCGGGGCGCTGCTGGCCATGATGTCGGGCACCAGCCTGGTGCACGTGCCCTATCGCGGCTCCGGTCCGGCCACCCTCGCCGCCGTTGCTGGGGAAGTGAACTTCACCTTCGCAAGTGGCGGGCCTGCCTTGCTGGACCACGCGCGCGACAACCGACTGGTGATGCTCGGCGTCGCCGATCGCCAGAGGATTGCAGCCCTGCCCGACATTCCGACGGTCGCAGAGGGCGGCGTGCCGGATTTCGAATCCTGGTCCTGGGCCGGCATCATCGCGCGTGCCGGCACACCACAGATTGCGATCGATCGCATGTCGCAGGAGTCGCTCGCCTTTATACGCATGCCCGAAACAGTGGCAGGCCTGGAACGCGATGGCTTTGCCGCTGCCCCCGCCGCCCCCGCGGCCTTCAGCGCGCATATCCGCAGTGAGGCCGAGCGCTGGGCCGTTGTGGCGAGACAGGCAAATATCCGCGCGGAGTAGCCACAGGGCGACCTTCGGCTTTTCAACTGCCGTCCATTACTTTCTGTGATTTGCCGCGACACCGGCGGCGACGATAGGCTTTGCCATCAAAAAATGGCGCGTCGAGCGGTTCAACCGCGCAACACTGCGCCCTTGGAGGAAAGCACCATGACCTTTCGCAGGCGCACACTGGCGCTGGCCGGACTTGGCACTGCACTCGCAACCCCTCGCATGGCCTCCGCACAGGGCAGCGATTGGCCGAACCGCCCGGTCCGCATCGTCGTGCCGTCGGCGCCCGCGGGTTCGGCCGATGTTGCCGCACGTGCACTGGCCGAAAGGCTGTCGACCAGCACGGGTCGGCCCTTCTTCGTCGAAAACCGCGCAGGGTCCGCCGGCACCAACGGCACCGACCATGTCGTGAAGAGCGCGCCGGATGGCTATACCTTCGTCTTCATCAGCACCAATGCCGCGGTGAACGAGACGCTGCAGCCACGCCGCCCCTTCGTGTTGACCCGCGATTTGGTCCCGGTGGCGGCGGTCAACCGGCTGTACCTGATTTACGCCGTCAACAACCAGTTGCCGATACGGAGCCTTCAGGAGTTGATCGCCTACGCAAAGGCGAATCCCGGCGTGCTGAACTTCGCCTCCTCCGGGCCGGGCTCTATGTTCCACTTGTCGACCGAGGTTCTGCGCAGCCTAGCCGGCGTGGAGATGACGCACGTCCCGTTCCGGCAGTATTCCGATGCACGGACACAGTTGATGGGCGGACAGATCCAACTGATGGCCGACGCCGTCTTCACCCTGGAGCCGCTGATCAAGGGTGGCCGCATGCGTGCCATCGTAACCAGCGGCCCGACGCGCAGCGCGTTGTTCCCGGAGCTACCGACGGTCGCCGAAACCTTTCCCGGCTTCGACTTCGGGCTTTGGAACGGGTTGCTGGCGCCGGTCGGCACGCCACCGGCGATCGTCGAACGCTTGAATGCCGAGGTGAACAAGGTGCTGGCCGAACCGGCCTTCATCGAGGCCAATGCACGGCTCGATATCCAGCTCACCCCCGGTACGCCGGAGGCCTTCGGGGCGCTGATCGGTCGCGATGTCGAGCGGATGCGCGAGGCGGTGCGCCTGGCAAACGTCCAGCCCGAAGCCTGACTTCCGCTAGGCGGCGGCGGTGGCGCGGCGCCGCGATCGGGGCGGCGTCGCTGCGGCCCGGGGGCCGAGAGCACCGTTCAGATAGACCTCCACCAAGGGTCGCAACAACGGCGCCAGATCGGGTGCAACGCGCGTGCGATGGATGTGCTTGCGCACCAGGTAATAGATCACGGTGGAATGCAGCATCCAGGCGGTTTCCAGATCATGCGGGGCTTCCGCCGTCCCCGCCGCGACACGGAGTTCGACGGCCAGCATCGAAAGCAGCCGTGCCGCGTGGTGATTGACGTAGCGGCGCGTCAGGTCGCGTCCATCCAGGCTCGCGTGCATGGCGATGCGGATCCAACGCGGATCGTCCACCACGCGAAGATAGGCCGTGTAGAAGGCCACCAACCGATCGGCCAGGGGACGATCGCGGTCCCGCAGCGTATCCTCCCAGTCCGGATTCCAGCGGGTGACGAAGACGCGCTCGTAGACCTGCTCGATCAGCGCGTCCTTTGAGCCGAAGTATCGGAAAATGAGGCTCTGCGAAACGCCGAGTTGCGCCGCCAGCAGGCGCGTGTCCGCCGCAAAGCCGTGCTCGGCAAAAAAATCGATGGCGCCTTCGAGGATCTGCCGCTGCCGTTCGGCGGGTGCCAGGCGCCGCTTGACTCCGCTGCCCACGTCCTTCACCGCCAATGCGTCCCCCGCGTCTGCCGTGGCTACGATAATGAACCGCCTGCTCATCAGCAAGATGGCCGCCGAGGCCTTTGGCGATGATGGACCGCGGTGCTTTGCCTCGCTCGGCAGCATGACCATCGCTGCATACCACATCTCATGCTTTGCAGTTTCGGCATGTTGCAGGTGCGAAGCGGCCTGCGTCGGTCTGGGTCGAATCTGATTGACTCAGGGCAGCGCCGCAAATATCGTTTGCTCAATAAGAAACAGACTTTGGGGAGACGTCGATGGCACGCGCACAGCGCAAGGCGATCATCACCTGTGCGGTGACTGGCGCAATTCATACGCCCAGCATGTCGCCGTATCTGCCGATCACGCCGGATGAGATCGTGGCCCAGGCGCTGGAAGCAGCCGAGGCCGGCGCGTCGGTCCTGCATCTGCATGCGCGCGATCCCGAAACCGGCAAGCCCGACCAGACGCCAGAAGGCTTTGCGCGCTTCCTGCCGCGCATCAAGCAGGGCACGAATGCCGTGCTGAACCTGACGTCGGGCGGCAGTCCCTACATGAAGGTCGAGGAGCGCGTGCGACCTGCGGAGGTCTTCAAGCCCGAGGTCGCCTCCCTCAACATGGGCTCCATCAACTTCGGCCTTTACCCGATGCTCGACCGCTTCAAGGAATTCAAGCACGACTGGGAAAAGCAGCATCTGGAAGCGACTCGCGACCTCGTCTTCCGGAACTCGTTCAAGGACATCGAGTACATCCTGCGTACCTGCGACGGCAACGGCACGCGGTTCGAGTTCGAATGCTACGACATCGCGCACCTCTACAACCTCGCGCATTTCCTTGAACGGAAGCTGGTGCGGCCGCCGTTGTTCGTGCAGTCCGTTTTCGGCATCCTGGGTGGCATCGGCACGCACCCCGAGGATGTGATGCATATGAAGCGCACCTGCGACCGGCTGTTCGGCGACGACTATCGCTGGTCCGTGCTCGGGGCCGGGCGGAACCAACTGCCGATCGCGGCCATGTCGGCGGCGATGGGTGGCAATGTGCGCGTCGGGTTGGAGGACAGCCTCTGGATCGGACCAGGTCGCCTGGCGAAGTCGAACGCAGAACAGGTGCGCGCCGTTCGCCAAATCCTGGAAGGGCTTGGCGTCGAAATCGCGACACCTGATGAAGCCCGCGCCATCCTCAGCCTGAAGGGCGGGGACAGCGTCGCCTTTTGATCAGACTGGCACAGAGAGGAAACATCCATGGATCGTCGTAGCCTGCTCACTGCGCCGCTTGCCGCGGCCGCTGCATCCGCTTTCGGTGGCCCCGTGCTCGCCCAGGGCGGCCGGACCATCGATATCCGTATTGGCGGCGGCCATCCACCGGCGGCGGTGTGGATCTCCACCATTCGCGACTTCTACCAGCCGAATGTGGTCGCCAGGGTGCAGCGCGAGACGCCGCATCGCATCCGCTTCACGGAAGGCTTCGGCGGTTCCGTCTGCCGCCCTGGTGAATGCCTGGAGGCCGTGGAGACCGGCCTTCTCGATGTCGCCGAAATCCAGGTGATCTTCGAGCCAGCGAAGCTGATGGCGCATAACTTCAGCATCTACGTCCCCTTCGGCCCGGCGGATGCGAAAATGGCGGCGCGTTGCGTGCGTGAAACCTATGAGCGTGTGCCCCGCCTCGCACAGATGCTGGAGCGCTCGCACCGGCAGGTGTATCTGGCGGCGAGCGTCGTCGGCAACTACGGCGTGGTGACGGCTTTCAACTGGAACACGCTGGCGGATCTGCGTGGTCGCAAGATCGCCGCGGCCGGTCCGAACCTGCCATGGCTGCAGGGTCAGGGTGTGGGCATGGTTCCGGTCCAGTCCAATCTCAACGAAGCCTACACGGCCATGCAGACCGGCGTTTACGAAGGCTGGATCATGTTCCCTGACGGCGTGACGGGTTTCCGCCTGCACGAACTCTCGCGGCAGTTCGTCCGCTCCGACTTCGGTGCGCAGGGCAACCCCTGCCTCACCATGAACGTGCAGACCTGGCGCGGCCTGCCGCCCGAGGTCCAGCGCATCATGAAGGAGGAAGCCACCAAGTGGTCCGACCACCTCGGTGAGACGATCAACCAGCGCTCGGAAGAGGCGATGGAGATCATGCGTCGCCAAGGGCTGACCGTGCGTGTCCTGGGCGACGAGGAGAAAGCGATCTGGGCCAACGGCCTGCCCAACCTGGCGCGGCAGCGGATGGAAGAAATGCGGCGCAACAACCAACCCGCCGAAGCCGTCACGACCTATGTCCAGCTGGCAACGGAAGCCGGGCATCGATTCCCTCGGGACTGGCTGAACAGCTAGCCACATGAGCGAGGTCCCGATGGCCCGTACGGCGACCGTGGCCTCGCTGCCAGCACGTGCCTTCGACGCGTTCATCGCCAGCACGAACGCCTTCGCCACGATTCTCGTGTTGGGGTTGATGGTGCTGATCTGCAGCGACGTGATTGCGCGCAGCGCGTTCAACGCGCCGCTGCATGGTGTGCCGGAGATGGTGAAGACCGTTGTTCCCATCATGCTTTGGCTGCAGGTGGCCTACACGCTGCGGATCGGGCGACACATGCGTTCCGGCATTGGCCTGCAGGTGCTGGGCCCGGCGCGGGCGCGTTGGGTTCTCGTGGCGAATGCGGGCGCCGGCATCTTTCTCTTTGGCATCATCGGCTTTTTCGGCTGGGAAGAGTTCCTGATGGCCTGGCAGACCGGATCCTGGGAAGGCGGCGATATCCGCATCCCCGACTGGCCGGCCTGGTTGGCGGTTGCCGTCGGCGCCACCTGCACCGCCGTGCAGTACACACGCGATTGCATCCGCCTCATTCGGCACGGTGCGTCCCGGATCGACACCGAAGGCGCCGATGGCGCGGAGTAGGCCCTTGCCATGGAACCGCTGACCATCGGCATCCTCTCGCTCGTAGGGATCATTGTCCTGATCCTGATCGGCTTCCATGTCGCGACCGCGCTCGCGCTGGTGGGCTTCATAGCCCTCTATTCCCTGACCGGGCGTTTCGGTGTCGCGTCCTCGTTGCTGTACAACACGGCCCAGGGGGGGCTGGCGGACTATGTCTACGCCGTCATCCCGCTTTTCGTGGTCATGGGGCTCTTCGCGACCCAGGCCGGGGCAACGAGAGACCTGTTTGTGGCGGCAGCCGCATTAACCGGGCGGCTCCGTGGCGGGCTGGGTGTCGCGACCGTCGGCGCGAATGCGGTCTTCGCCGCGGTGACCGGCGTTTCCGTGGCTTCGGCTGCGGTCTTCACCAAGCTTGCGATCCCGGAAATGTCGCGCGCCGGGTATGATCGCCGGTTTGCGCTGGGGATCGTCGGCTCCTCGGCGCTGCTTGGCATGCTCATCCCGCCGTCCATCCTGATGATCGTCTATGGCGTGCTGTCGGAGCAGTCGATCGGCCGGCTTTTTGCCGCCGGCATCGTGCCGGGACTTCTGGTTGCCACCACCCTGTCCGTGGTGATCGTGGTCAGGGCCTATCGTACGCCATCGCTCGTCGGGACCGAGGGCGATGCCTCGCGCCGTCCGCTGGAACCCAAGCGCCGGGCGCTGTTGCGGGTATGGCCGCTTATGCTGCTGATCGGGCTGGTGCTGGGCGGCATCTACGGCGGCTTGTTCACGCCCACGGAAGCCGGGGCTGTCGGTGCGGCCGGGGCGCTGATCCTGGCGCTAGGCAAGCGCGCCATCACGTTTCAGGCCACAAGGGTCATCCTGCTGGATACCGGGCGCACCTGTGCCGCGATTTTCCTGCTGCTGATCGCGGCGCAGATCTACAGCCGTGCGCTGACACTCTCAGGACTGCCGGCCGCGGTCTCGGGATGGGTATTGTCGCTCGGGCTCGATCCGATGCTGGTTGTGCTGCTCTTCGTCATGGTCATCATCCTGCTCGGCTGCTTCATCGACAGCGTCTCGATCCTGCTGCTGACCATGCCAATCATGGTGCCGGTGATGAACGCACTCGGCTTCGACCTGATCTGGTTCGGCATGGTTGCGATCGTGGCGGTCGAACTTGGCCTGCTGACGCCGCCCTTCGGCATGGTGGTTTTCGCGATGAAGGCATCGCTGCCAGGCGACGTGCGGGTAGAGGAGATCTTCGCCGGCGTCTTGCCCTTCATGCTGGCGCTGCTCGCGGCACTCGGCCTGCTGATGGTGTTTCCGCAGCTGAGCACTGCTTTGCCCAACGCGCTCTTCGGCTAGCGGCCGGAGATTGCGTCACCTCACCCAGGGATAAGGAACGAACAGGATGGACACGAACGTCAAGGCCGGTCACCGCGGCAGGATCACCAAGGATGAGGTACTGCGGACGGCCGAAGACTTGAAGAACTGGGGCAAGTGGGGCCCCGATGACGAGATCGGCACGCTGAACTACATCACGCCCGAGGACATCGTGAAGGCCTGCAGCCTGGTCCGGCGCGGCAAGGTCTTCGCCATGGGCATCCCGCTCGACAACAACGGGCCGCAGAAGGGGCATTTCGGCGGGCGCTTCAACCCGATCCACACCATGCTGGCCACCGGCACCGATGCGGTCGCAGGCCGGTTCGACGAGATGATGATCCGCTACGCCGATGACGTCATCAGCATGCCGGTGCAGGCGGCAACGCATTGGGACAGCCTTGGCCACATCTTCCTCGGCGACAAGATGTACAACGGCTATGACGCCCGCCTGGTCGACAGCGGCGGCGTGCACAAGAACGGGATCGAGCACACGCGCGACCGCATGATGGGCCGCGGCGTGCTGCTCGACATTGCGCGCTTCCGCGGCGTCGATTCACTGGCTGATGGCGAGGCGATCTATGTCGACGAGTTGGAGGCCGTTGCGGCCAAGCAGGGCGTCACGGTGGGACGGGCGGATTTCGTGATCCTGCGCACCGGCCACATGGAACGCTGCCGCCAAGCGGGCGACTGGGGCGGCTATGCCGGTGGCGATGCGCCGGGCGTGGCTTTCGAAACCTGTCGCTGGATGCACGAGAAGCAGATCGCCGCCATCTGTTCCGACACCTGGGGTGTCGAGGTGCGTCCTAACGAGACCTCCGACGTGATGCAGCCCTGGCACTGGGTGGTCATCCCGGCGATGGGCCTGACCATGGGCGAGATCTTCGACGTCTCCCAGCTCGCTGCCGATTGTGCGAAGGATGGGATCTACGAGTTCCTGTTCTACGCCCCGCCGCTGCTGATCACCGGCGGGACAGGGTCGATGATCAACCCGATCGCGGTGAAGTAACCGCCCCTCCGGGCGGGAGGCCTCGCCATCCTGCCCGGCCTGACGCGGCCGTGGCCGCGGGTGATCCTGGGTGTTGACGACAGACTGTTTGACCGGCGTGCAGCAAGCATAGCCTGCTGAACGCATGCGACGATCGAGCGGCAGGCTCTGCTGCCACTGACGGCAACGCTGCTGCCGTTGCGCCGGAGCGGCCGATACCACCTGCCCCGACCGTTGCCGCCGGTAGGCGCCGACGCATCACCGGCGGGCCCTTTCCCCACTTTGCTCGCCCCGAGCACCTCCGCCGCTGGGCTGCTCGGGTCCTGCCGCCCTTCAATGGGGTGGGACGTCGGCGGCTACCCCCAGGGGCGCAAACCCGCCACCGAGCCGCAACCAACGAGCCGTGCGATGGTTTGCACGGGGGTGGCAAGAAAGTTTGCGCGATGGACGGAGGCGAAGCCCAGATCCCGCCGGGCGGTAACGGCGGCTGGCAAGCGGAGGTGGCCTTCATACGACGGGTGCTGATCGCACTCGCCCTCGTCGCTCTCAGCCTGCTGTTCTGGCAGGTGCGCGACGCGCTGCTGCTCGCCTTCGCGGGCGTCCTGGTGGCGGTGCTACTGACTGCGCTCGCACAGCCGCTCCAGATGCGGCTCGGCCTCTCGCACATCTGGGCGCTTGTCGCCGTTGCCCTGGGGCTCGGGGTGCTGGTCACCCTGGTGGCCTTCCTGGTGGGTGGGCAGTTGCAGGCGCAGGTCGCCGGGCTTTCCGATCAGCTCCCACAAGCCGTGGAGGCGCTGGAAAGCCGCTTCGGCGTGACCCTGCCCGCACCGGGAGGCGGCGGTGACGCTGGTACCAGCCTCGACCCCGCCATGCTCGGCAGCGTGGCCGGGCGCCTCGCTGGGATCGGCAGCGCGGTGGTGGGCGCGCTCTCGGCCCTTGTCATCGCCGTCGTGGGCGGGTTCTACCTCGCGGCCGATCCGGCGCTGTACCGGCGTGGCCTAGGGAAGCTCCTGCCGAAAAGCCAGAACATGCGCGCCGAGGACGCGCTGCTGGCCAGCGGCGAGGCACTGAAGCTCTGGCTGGGGGCACAGTTCATTTCCATGCTGATCGTCGGCCTGCTGGCCGGGCTCGGCACCTGGGCGCTCGGCCTGCCATCGCCGCTGGCGCTCGGGCTTGTTGCCGGACTCGCGGGCTTCGTGCCGCTGCTCGGCTCGATCGCCGGCGCCGTGCCGCCGCTGCTGCTGGCGCTCTCGAATGGCGGCCCGATGCTTGTCCTCTGGACAGCGCTGCTGTTCGTCGCCGTGCAGCAGGTGGAGTCCAACATGATCACGCCGCTCGTGGAAAAGCGCCTGGTCAGCCTGCCGCCTGCGCTGCTGCTTTTTGCGGTCGTCGCTGTCGGATTGTTGTTCGGCCTGCCCGGCGTGGTGCTTGCAGCGCCGATCACCGTGGTCGCCTTTGTGCTGGTGAAGAAGCTCTACGTCCGGCAGGTTCTCGGCAAGCGCACCGAGGTGCCGGGGGAAGACGGCTAAGACCGCCGCGGTGGGTCAGGCCGACCGGAGGTTGCGGACACAACGTCGCACAGCCCGCGACGCCTTCGTCCCAACCGCGCGGCCGTCGGCGCCGGCCTGCCAAGGCCCGAATATCTGGATTTCCCGACTACGGACTGGCCGGCGCTGAATATCCTATCCGGCAATCCGAAAAACTATACCGGTCGCCACACCATCATTCGGCAGATAGAAGAAAAGCAACGCCATCCATCCCCGGGTCTTTTGTTCATGCTAGCCGAAACGGGCGGCATGAACTGAAGAAAGGGAGACTCTGACGGCCCTCATGGTCCCGGACACAATTTGAAGACGAAAGTCGACTACGACGACGCACATTTCTCGACCACCGCGATCGCGGTTGCGCTGGCCCTCGGCGGCGCCGGCTTCGCCGGCGCACAGCCGGTCAATCCGAGCCAGCCGGGCAGCGCTGGCGGCGGTTTGCAGGCCCAATCCGGCCAGGGCAGCACCGACAAGGTGCGCGATGAGACGCGGCTGACCGAGCACCAGGTGCGCAACATGCTGCGCGACCAGGGCTATTCGGGCGGCAGCACCATCACCGCGAAGGCCAAGCGCAATGATCGCGCGGTTCGACTGCGCGTGGATGCCGATACCGGTGTCGTCTCGCGGTAGCAGGCGAGCACCTGACGAAGGGCGCGGCCGCGGTGGGCAAAGGCCGACCGCGGCCCGCCCGCCGCAGGTTGCGGGCTATCGCGATGGCAGCGCTGCGGCGCCTGTGCGCCTGGGGCACCGGCCAAGGTTACCGGCCGGAGCGACGCTACATGCGCGCGCCACCCCGTGCCGAATCGAACGACATCAGGACAGAACACGCCGGATCGACAAGGACTCGACGCCGCAGGCGGTCGGCTGTGCATTAAGCCTCTCGCGACCACCGCCGCCCCGCGCGATAACACGCCCCATGCAACCCCCGACCTTCCGCCCCTCCACGCGCCACGCCGACCTCGGCGACACCTTCTTCGACCCGGTGCAGGCGGCCGAATTCCCGGCCCATATCCTGCGGCACCGTGACCAGGCCTGGGCCGCGCGCGTCGGGCTGGATGGGCTGACGGACACGCAATGGATCGACCATTTCGGCCGCTTCCAGCCCCTGCCCGGCAGTTTCGAAACACCCCTCGCCCTGCGGTATCACGGGCATCAGTTCCGCTCCTACAATCCCGATCTCGGCGACGGGCGCGGTTTTCTCTTTGCGCAGGCACATGACCTGCGCGACGGGCGGCTGCTGGACTTCGGTACCAAGGGCAGCGGGCAGACGCCCTGGTCGCGCGGGGCCGATGGCCGGCTGACGCTGAAGGGGGGTGTGCGGGAGGTGCTGGCGACGAGCCTGCTGGAAGCCATGGGGGTCGAGACCTCCAAATCCTTCAGCCTCATCGAGACGGGCGAGGCGCTGCGCCGGGGCGACGAACCCTCCCCCACGCGCTCGGCCGTGCTGGTGCGGCTGTCGCATTCGCATATCCGCATCGGGTCGTTCCAGCGCCAGGCCTATCTGGGCGATGCTGCCGCGACCTTGCGGCTGATGGACCACAGCATTCGCCACTACCTGCCCGAAGCCTGGGCCGACAACGTCGCCACCCGCACGGAAAACTTCTTCGCCGAGGTCTGCGCCCGGGTCGCGCGCATGGGCGCGCAATGGATGGCGGCGGGCTTCGTGCACGGCGTGCTCAACACCGACAACATCAACATCACCGGCGAATCCTTCGACTACGGGCCTTGGCGCTGGTTGCCGGCCTATGACCCCGGCTTCACCGCGGCCTATTTCGACCACGGCGGGCTCTATGCCTTTGGCCGGCAACCGGAGACGCTGGTCTGGAACCTGGCGCGTCTCGGCGGCTGCCTGCTGCCGCTGGCCGAGGGGCTGAAGCCGCGGCTGGAGGCGAGCCTCGGCGGCTTCGCCGACCAGTTCCAGGCGGCGTTCGAGGCCGCGGTGCTGCAGCGCCTTGGCCTCGCACCCCAGGGCGCCACCCGCGACGCGGCCCTGGTGCGGCTGTTCCATGAAGCGCTGGCGGAAACCCAGGCGCCCTATGAACAGGCCTATTTCGACTGGCACGGCGCCCGCCCGCCGCCCGGCTACGCGGGGTTCGAGGCGGTGCGGGCCGCCATGCGCGGCTACGAAGCACCCGTCACCCATGAATATTTCGCGGGGGAAAAACCCTGCACGCTGTTGTTGCCGGAGGTCGAGGCGCTCTGGGCGCCGATCGCCGCCGATGACGACTGGTCGCTGTTCGCGGCAAAGCTGCGCGACATCGCGACGATGGCCGAGGCCTATGGCAACACCCCGGCGGCGCCGTGAAGCGCGCGTTGCTGCTCCTGCTCGCCATTGCCGCGATGCTCGGGCTGCGGGCGGCGGGCGTGGGGGAGTGGCTGACGCTCGACACGCTGCGCCAGCATCGCGCCGCGCTGACCGGCTGGGTCACGGCGCATCTGCTGCTGGCGATGCTGGCCTATGTCGCGGGTTATATCGCGGCGGTCGCGCTGTCGGTGCCGGGTGCGGTGTTCCTGACGCTCACCGGCGGATTCCTGTTCGGGGCGCTTTTAGGCACCGTGCTGAGCACGCTGGGGGCGAGCATCGGCGCGGTGCTGGTCTTCGGCTTCGCCCGCGCGATCTTCGGCGAGGCCGCGCTCGACCGTTTCTCCGCCCGGGGCCTAGCCGAGAACATACGCCGCAATGCCTGGTCCTATCTGCTGGTGCTGCGCCTGGTGCCGTTGTTCCCCTTTTTCCTGGTCAACCTCGTGCCGGCTTTCTGCGGCGTGCGGCTGCGGGTCTTCGCCGCCACCACCCTGGTCGGCATCATCCCGGCGACCGCGGTGTTCAGCACCGCCGGGGCGGGGCTCGGCGAGGTGCTGGATGCAGGCGGCGCGCTCGACCTTTCCAGCATCCTGACGCCCCGGATCATCGCCGCCCTGCTGGGGTTGGCGGCGCTGTCGCTGGCGGCGATCCCCTTGCGCGCCCGCTTTGCATCCACGCCCCCGCCCCGCGCGTAGTATGGGCATGATCATGACCCGACGCTTGGCGCTGCTCGGCGCCACACTGGCCGCCGCCTGTTCGCCGCTGCGCCTGCTGGACGCGACCGTGCCCAGCGGCGATCTGCGCCGCCGCACCATCGGCTACGGCCCCGCCGCGCGGCAGCAGATGGACATCTGGGAGCCCGCGACCGTGACCGGCCCCACGCTGGTGTTCTTCTACGGCGGCGCCTGGCGGCATGGCGCGCGCGGCGACTACCGCTTCGTCGCCGAGGTGTTTTGCGCGCTGGGCCTGCGCGTGGTGATCCCCGACTACCGGCTCTACCCCGAGGTTGTCTTCCCCGGCTTCGTCCAGGATGCCGCCGCGGCGCTAGCCGTCGTGCAGCGCGGCACGCCGGGGCGCATTTTCGCTGCGGGGCATTCGGCGGGGGCGTACATCGCGCTGATGCTGGCGCTGAACCCCGCGTATCTCACCGCGGCCGGGGGCGACCGTGCGCGCCTGGCCGGCGCCATCGGCCTGTCCGGACCCTACGACTTCGACCCCGCCGCCTATGGCATCTCACGCGCCGTCTTTGCCGGCACGCCACGGCCGGAGACCCAGCCGATCACCTTTCTCGACGCCGGCGCCCCGCCGCTGTTGCTGGCGACCGGCACCGCCGACACCACCGTGGAACAGCGCAATACCCTCTCGCTGGCAGCACGGGCCGGGGCCATGGGGGTGGCGGTGGAAACGCGCCTCTATCCGGGTGTTGGCCATGCCGGCACGCTGATCGCGCTGACGCCCCTTTTCCGCGACCGCGCGCCTGTGATCGACGACATGCGCCGCTTCATCGGCTGAAGCCGCCTGCTTCCGAGCCGCGTGGCGCCATGCCAAGTTGCGGCAAAATGGGAGAACGTTCCATGACGTACCGGCGTGATGTGCTGGCAGCCCTGGCCGCCTTGGCCCCCCTGCCGCTGGCAGCCCAGACCGAAACCTGGCCCAACCGCAGCGTGCGGATCATCATCCCCTTCGGCGTCGGCGGTGGCGCCGACACCTTTGCCCGGCTCATCTCCGACCCGCTGTCCCGCACCTTCGGCCAGCCCTTCGTCGTGGAGAACCGGCCCGGCGGCGGTGGCATCATCGGCACGGATCTCGTCGCGAAGTCGGCCCCCGACGGGCATACGCTGATGATGCTGACGGTGACCCACACCGCAAATGAAACCCTGATGCCCAACCGCCCCTATGTGCTGATGCGGGACTTCGCGCCGGTTGCGGCGCTGAACCGCACGCTGCAGGTGCTGGTGGTCAATGCCGACCTGCCGGTCCGGTCGGTGCCGGAGTTGATCGCGCTCTGCCGCGCGCGGCCTGGCCGGATGGACTATGCCTCGGCCGGCCCCGGCACGCCCTATCACATCGCCTTCGAGGTGTTTCGCCACATGGCGGGCATCGAGGTGCAGCACATCCCCTTCCGCCAGTCGGGCGATGCCCGCAACGCCATCGCCGGTGGCCAGGTGCCGATGATGTTCGACGGCATCGCCACCATGGCCTCGCTGATCCAGTCGGGCCGCGTGCGTGCGCTGGCGACGACCGGCACCGAACGCTCCGCCCTGCTGCCCGATGTGCCGACGGTTGCCGAAACCCTGCCGGGCTATGAGATGATCGGCTTCAACGGCGTCATGGCGCCGGCCGCGACCCCGCGCCCGGTGGTGGAAAAACTCAACGCCGAGATCAACCGCATCCTGGCCGAACCCGCCACGCGCGAGGCTTTTGCCCGCGTGGGTGCGGAGGTCGCCGCCATGTCCATCGCCGAGTATGATGCCAAGCTGCGCGAGGATATCCTCAAGCGTCGTGAGTTCATCCGCATCGCAGGAATCCAGCCCGAATGAGCCTTACCGCCAGCCTGGCCGCCAATCCCCGCCTGTCGCGCTGGCTGCAGATCGGCAGCGATGGCAGCGTGACCATCTCGCCCGGCAAGGTCGAGATCGGCCAGGGCATCTTGACCGCGTTGTCGCAGATCGCGGCCGATGAACTGGATGTCGCCTTGGCGCGCGTCGCGGTGCGCGCCGTCTCCACCCCCGACAGCCCGGATGAGGGTGTGACGTCAGGCTCGCTCTCGGTGCAGAACAGCGGTGTCGCCCTGCGCCATGTCTGCGCCGAGGCGCGGGGCATCTTCCTCCAGGTCGCATCCCAGGCCAGCGGCGTGCCGATCGAGGCGCTGCGCGTCGAGGATGGCGCGATCCTCGGGCCTGATGGCGCCATCGCCTCCTACTGGTCGCTCGCCGACCGCGGCCTGCTGGACTGCGACGCGACGCCCGGCCAACGCGCAAAGCCGCCGGCCGCGCGGCGCATCGCCGGCCAGGCGACCCCGCGCATCGACCTGCCCGACAAGGTTTTTGGGCGCGCCCGCTTCATCCACGACATGCGGCTGCCGGGCATGCTTTTCGCCCGCGTCCTGCGGCCGCCGTCGCGCTGCGCGACGTTGGCAGCCGACCCCGTGGCACCCCCCGGCGTCACCCTGGCCCGCGATGGCGACTTCCTGGCCGTGCTCGCGCCGAATGAATGGGATGCCGATCGGGCGCTGTTGCGGCTGGCGCGCGACACGACCTGGGCGGAGAAGGACAGCCTGCCGGGAGAACACGCCCTTTCCGACTGGCTGCGCGATGCGCCCGATGCGCCGGAGGTCGTGGCCATGCGCGGCAATGCGCCGGCCGCCGAGGTGAGCGCCACCTTCTTCCGGCCCCACGTCGCACATGCGTCGATCGGGCTGTGCTGCGCCATCGCGCGCTGGCAGGGCGACACGGTGGAAATCTGGTCCCACACCCAGGGCCCCTACAACCTGCGCATGGATCTGGCCACGGCACTTCGCATGCCGGAGGAAGCGATCCTGGTCCATCACGCAGAAGGGGCCGGCTGCTACGGCCACAATGGCGCGGATGACGTGGCGCTGGATGCCGCCCTGGCCGCCCGCGCCGCTCCCGGCCTGCCGGTGCGGCTGATGTGGACGCGGGCCGATGAACTCGGCTGGTCGCCGTTTTCCTCGGCGATGCGGGTCACCGTCTCGGCCGGGCTCGATGCGGCGGGAGCGTTGTCGGGCTTCGCTGTGGATGTCGTCAGCAACGGCCATTCCTCCCGCCCCGGCCGCGGGCCGCTGCCCACGCTGCTGGCCGCAGCGAACCTGGCGGCACCCTTTGCCGTGCCGCCGGCGATCAACAACGCGCTGAACACTGGCGGGGGCGCGCATCGCAATGCCGTGCCGCTGTATCGCATCCCCAACCTGCGCGTCGGCATGCGCACGGTGCAGGCCATGCCGATCCGCACCTCGGCCATGCGCGGCCTGGGCGCGCCGGTGAATGTCTGGGCGATCGAGGCCATGATGGACGAACTGGCCGAAGCGGCAGGGCAGGACGCGCTGGCATTCCGCCTGGCGCACTTGGACGACACCCGCGCCGCCGACACGCTGCGCGCCGCGGCCGAGATGGCCGGCTGGGCCACGCGCACCCGCCGCGAAGGCTTCGGCATGGGCCTGGGTGTGGCGCGCTACAAGAACCTCGGCGGCTGGTGCGCCGTGGTCGCCGAGGTCGAGGCTGCCGAGGTCATCCGCGCCCGGCGCCTCTGGATCGCGGCCGATCTGGGCGAGGTCGTGAACCCCGACGGCAGCGCCAACCAATTGGAAGGCGGCGCGATCCACGCGACCAGCCAGGCGTTGCTGGAGGCGGTGCGCTTCGACCGGCGCCGCGTCACCTCCGACGCATGGGAAAGCTACCCGATCCTGCGCTTCTCCGACGTGCCCGCGGTGCAGGTGCGGCTGCTGGACCGGCCTGAGTTGCCGCCGCTCGGCGCCGGGGAGCCGTCCTTCGGCCCGACCATCGCGGCCCTGGCCAATGCGATCCACGACGCGCTCGGCATCCGCCCCCGCAGCATGCCCTTCACGCCGGAGAACCTGGCGGCGGCCTGACGCTCAGACCACCGCGGTCATGCCGCCGTCCACGAAGACCAGCGTGCCGTTCACGAAGTCCGACGCCGGGGCGGCCAGGAAGACGGTGGCACCGATCAGTTCCTCGACCCGGCCCCACCGCCCGGCCGGGGTGCGTTGGCAGAGCCAGGCTGTGAAGGCCGGGTCATCCACCAGCGGCTTGGTCAATTCGGTCGCGAAGTAGCCGGGTGCCAGCCCATTCACCTGCACGCCGTGCCTGGCCCATTCGGCACAGAGCGTGCGGGTCAGCATCTTCACCGCCCCCTTGCTGGCCGAATAGGCCGCGGTGCCGGGGCGCCCCAGTTCGGATTGCACTGAGCAGACATTGACGATCTTGCCCCGGCCACGCGCCACCATGCGTCGCCCGACGGCCTGGGCCATGAAGAACAACCCGTCGAGGTTGACGGCCATGACCTCGCGCCATGCGCCTTCGGGGAAGTCCGCCGCCGGGTGGCGGCGGGTGATGCCGGCGTTGTTGACCAGGATGTCGATCGGCCCGATCGCTTCCAATGCCGCCACGGCAGCCTCGGCACCCGCCTGGTCGGTGACGTCGAAGGCGGCGGTTTCCACCGCAAGCCCGTCCAGGCCGGCGGCGGCCTCGGCCAGCTTGGCGGCATTGCGGCCGTTCAGGACCACCGTTGCGCCGGCTTCCGCGAGGCCGCGCGCGAGCGCCAGGCCGATACCCTGGCTGGAGCCGGTGACAAGCGCGCGCTTCCCGGTCAAATCGAACAGGGCCTGTTTCATCTGGAACCTCTCCCGCATGATGCGGGGCAAGGTGACGCGCCTGGGGGGGAATGCAAATGACGGACAAGCCGGCGGTGCTGGTGATCGGGGCCTTGCCCGAACGGGACCTGCTGGCGATGGCCCGCCGCTTCACCGTGCTCGAATACTTCGCCGCCACCGACAAGGCGGCGTTCCTGGCCGAACACGGGCCTTCGGTGCGGCTGGTCTCGACCAAGGGCGAGACTGGGATCAATGCCGAACAGCTCGCGGCCCTTCCGAACCTTGGGATCGTGGCCTGCTATGCCGTCGGCGTGGACATGGTGGATCTTCCCGCGTGCCGGGCGCGTAAAATTCCGGTCACCAACACAGCCGGCGTGCTGACCGAGGAAGTGGCCGACCTGGCCCTGGCCCTGCTGCTGGCGGCCTTTCGCGCCATCCCGGCCGGGGATGCCTGGGTGCGGGATGGGTCCTGGGCCGGCCGGGGCGGCATGGCGCTGCAGCGGCGCATGTACGCCAAGCGCCTGGGCATCGTCGGCCTCGGCGCCATCGGCCGGGCCATCGCCAGGCGGGCCGAGGGATTCTCCATGCCCATCGCCTATTCCGGCCGCAGCCGGCAGGACCTGCCCTACGACTACTATCCCGACCCGCTTTCCATGGCGCCGCATGTCGATGCGCTGGTGGTGGCGGCGGCGGGCGGTGCGGCGACGCGCAACCTCGTCTCCTCTGCCGTCATCGCCGCCCTGCCGCCGGGGGCCGTGCTGGTGAATGTGGCGCGCGGCACGGTGGTCGAGGAAGCCGGGCTGGTCGCCGCACTGCGCTCCGGCCACCTGGGTGCGGCGGGGCTGGATGTGTTTCTGAACGAGCCTGCCATCGACCCGGTGTTCGCGACCTTCCCGCATGTCGTGCTGTCGCCCCACGCGGCCTCGGCCACGATCGAGACGCGAGGCGCCATGGGCGACCTGATGCTGGCGAACATGGAAGCCTGGATCGACGGCCGCCCGCTGCTGACGCCCGTCGCATGAGCCGCGCGCTGGTCATCCACGCCGCCCACGACCTGCGGGTGGAGGAGGAGCAGGCCCCAGCCCCCGGCCCGGGCCAGGTGCTGGTGCGCATCGGCGCGGGCGGCATCTGCGGCTCCGACCTGCATTACTTCCACGCCGGCGGCTTCGGCGCAGTGCGGCTGCGCCAGCCGATGGTGCTGGGGCATGAGGTCGCGGGCACCATCGCCGCCGTCGGGCCGGGCGTGGCACTGGCGGTCGGGACCAGCGTCGCGGTGAACCCCTCCCTGCCCTGCGGCACCTGCCGGAACTGCCTGGCGGGGGCACCGAACCATTGCACCGACATGCGCTTCTTCGGGAGTGCGATGCGCCTGCCGCACATCCACGGCGCCTTCCGCGAGGCGCTGGTCTGCGAGGCCCGGCAATGCGTGCCCCTGCCCGCCAATATGCCGCTGCGCCTGGCGGCCTTCGCCGAACCCCTTTCGGTCTGCCTGCATGCGGCGGGCCAGGCGGGATCTTTGCTGGGCCGGCGGGTGCTGGTGACCGGCGCCGGGCCGATCGGGGTGCTGGCGGGCGCCGTGGCCCGGCTGGGCGGTGCCGCCGAGGTTGTGGTGACCGACTTGGTCGCCGCCCCGCTGGCCATTGCCGCCCGCATGGGCGCGACGCGCACCATTGCCTTGCGCGACGAACCCGATGGGCTGGCGAGCGCTGCCGCCACCTTCGATGTGCTGTTCGAGGCTTCGGGAAGTGCCGCGGCGCTGGCTGGCGCGATCGAGGCTGCGCGGCCCGGGGCGACCATCGTGCAACTGGGCCTCGGCGCGGACGTCGCCCTGCCGTTGTCGCGGCTGGTTGCCAAGGAAATCACCCTGCGCGGCAGTTTCCGCTTCCATGCGGAATTCGCGACCGCGGTGGCGCTCCTGGCGCAGGGTGCGATCGACCCGATGCCGATGCTGACCGCGGCCTTCCCGCTGGACCAGGCGGCGGAGGCCTTTGCGCTGGCTTCGGACCGCGGGCGGGCGATGAAGGTCCAGTTGGACTTCGCGGCCGGCGCCTAGCCCCGCGCAAGATGCCCGCGCAGCAGCGCCAGGCTCTGCGCCGGGGCTTCCAGTTCCGGCAAGTGCCCGACGCCGGCGGGGCTGACAAAGCGGGCGCCGGCGATGGCCGCGGCGACGGCGGCACCCACCTCGGGCGGATTCACCCGGTCCTCGGTGCCGGTCACGACCAGGGTGGGCGCGCGGATGGCGGGCGCGAAATCGGCGATGACATCCACGGCGTCGGTGCAGCGGGCGGCCGGCATCAGCCCGCGCACATCGGTGGCTGCGACCATGCCGCGGACCAACCCGCCCACGACCTCGCCCGTCTGGGGCGCCACCAGCGCCTGCCAGCGGCGTTGTGCCAGCGCCACACCGCCTTCGGCGATGCTGGCCGCGCGCATGGCCAGCATCTTTTCGCGCGCCGCCGCGTCTTTCCAGCGCTGGCCGCGGCTGGTGCCGAACAACGACAGGCTGGCGACACGGCCAGGGTGCCACGCGGCGATGGCCTGGCCCAGCATCGAGCCGAAGGAAGAGCCGACGACATGTGCCGGTGCGGCGATGCCCAAGGCATCCAGCAGGCCGATGGCGGCATCGGCATAGGCTTCGGCGGTGGGTGCGTCTTCGCGGAAGGGGTCGCTCATCAGGTAGCCAGGCGCATTCCAGGCGATGACCCGCCCCGGCAGCGCATCGAGCACGAAGCGCCAGCCCATGCTGTTGGCGCCGATGCCGTGCAGCAGAAGGACCGGCGCCCCCTGCCCCGCCTCCATGAAGGACATCCGCCGTCCCGCGAACTGTACGAAGCGCAGGTCGGGCAGGCGCGCGATGGGTGTGCCGTCAGGATGCGTCATCATCGGGGATCCTTCCACGCCGCATGCGGCCCTTGGACAATTCGCTGACCACGCCGTGCAGGGTGCGCACCTCCTGCACCGTCACCTCGCCGCGCTGGAACCAGTGCGACAGGTTGCGGACCATGCCCGGCCGCTTGGCGGTGTTGTCGAGAAACCCCGAGGCATCGAGTTCGCTGACCAGCCGGCCCATCAGCCCGTCGATTTCGCCCTTGGTGGCGATGCTGGTCTCGTTCGTCATCAGGTATCGCTGTGGCGTGGTTTCCACCGCCGTCCACCATTCATAGGCCAGGATCATCACCGCCTGGGCCAGGTTCAGCGACATATGCGCGGGGTTCAGCGGATAGCGCACCAGCGTATCGGCACGCGCCATGTCGTCATTCTCCAACCCCGCGCGTTCGGGGCCAAACAGCACGGCGGCGCGCAGGGACCGGCCGTTGATGGCGCGCAGATCCTCGGCCGCCGCACGGGCGGTGCGGACGGGGATCACGATGTGCCGCGGCCGCGGGCAGGTGGCGAAGACGCGGTGGCAGTCGGCGACGGCGTCTGCGACGGTCGGGTGGATGGTGGCGTGATCCAGGATCTTGTCGGCGCCGCTCGCCGCCCGCCAGGCATAGGGCTGCGGCCAGCCGTCGCGGGGGGCCACGATGCGCATGTGGAACAGCCCGCCATTGGCCATGGCGCGGGCCGCGGTGCCGATGTTTTCGCCCAGTTGCGGGCGGACCAGCACGATGATGGGGCTTTCGCCAGGCGGCGGGGCGAGGTCGGCGCCGCCTTCGTCGCGGCCGCCGGTCAACGGGACAGGCGCGCCAGCATGGCTCGCATCTGCAGGATCTCGGCTTCCTGCGCGGTGATGATGGACTGTGCCAGCGCGCGGGTCTGCGCGTCGCGGCCATGCGTCAGTTCGATACGGGCCATGGCGATCGCGCCTTCATGATGCGCGATCATGCCGGCCAGGAAGTCGCGGTCGGCATGGCCCGTGAAAGGAATGCTCATGGCCCGGTGCATGCGGTCGTTGGCGGCGCGGAATTCGCGCGTGCTGGCGGCCTCGTTCGGTGCGGGTGGCGCGCCGTGGCCGGCGTGCTGGGCGACGGCCGGGGTGGCGAGGAGGAGGGCTGCGAGGATCAGGCGGTGCATCATTGGCGTCTCCAGACGGTTCCCGTCGCACCATCTTCCAACACCACGCCCTGTTCCAGCAGGGTCGCGCGGATGCGGTCGGCTTCCGCGAAATCACGCGCACGGCGGGCGGCGATGCGGGCGGCGATGGCGGCCTCGATGGCGGCGGGGTCCACCCCACCCTGGCGCCAGGATTGCGGATCGGATTGCGCGATGCCCAGCACGCCAGCGGCCTCGCGGAACGACGCCGCGGCGACACCACCCGCAGGCGGTGCATCGCGCCCCATCCGGGCCAGCACGACGGCAGGCGACCCGCCTGTCGTCACGGCGTTTTCCAACGTGCGCAGGTCCCGCAACCGCGCCAGGGCCAGCGGCGTGTTGAGATCATCGCACAGCGGCGCCAGGGCCCAATCCACCAGCCCGCGGTCGGCGCCGGCCTGCGGCGCACGGGCGAGCATGGCATAGTCATCCTCGCAATCCGCCCGGGCTTCATCCAACCCGGCTTGGGTAAAATCCATCGCGGCGCGGTAGTGCGTCTTCAGCACCAGCATCCGAAACGCCTCACCAACCCAGGCCCCGCGCGAAAATATGTCGCGCAGGGTCAGGAAGTTGCCGAGCGACTTCGACATCTTCTCCCCATCCACGCGCAGCATCCCGTTGTGCATCCACAGGTGCGCGAAGCGCGATCCGGGGAAGGCGCAGACCGATTGCGCCAGCTCGTTTTCATGATGCGGGAAGATCAGGTCATGCCCGCCGCCGTGGATGTCGAAATCCGTCCCTAGCTGCTCCCATGACATGGCCGAGCATTCGATATGCCAGCCCGGTCGCCCACGGCCCCAGGGGCTGTCCCAGCCAGGCGTGTCCGCATCCGACGGCTTCCACAGCACGAAGTCGCCCGGGTGTTTCTTGTAGGGCGCGACCTCGACCCGCGCACCGGCGATCAGGTCATCCGGGCTGCGGCCCGACAGCGCGCCATAGGCGGGGAAGGACGGCGTGTCGAACAGCACGTGGCCTTCGGCCGCATAGGCATGGCCATTGGCAATGAGTTTTTCGATCAACGCGATCATGGGTGCGATGCTGCCGGTCGCGCGTGGTTCCGCATCGGGCGGCAGGGCGCCGATGGCGGCCATATCGGCGTGGAAATCGGCTGTGGTGCGGGCGGTGATCGCCCCAATCGGCTCGCCGCTGGCACGCGCGCGTTCGTTGATCTTGTCGTCCACGTCAGTGATGTTGCGGACATAGGTGACGCGCGGGAAAAAACGCCGAAGCAGACGCGCCAGCACGTCGAACACCACAACCGGCCGCGCATTGCCCAGATGTGCCAGGTCATAGACCGTGGGGCCGCAGACATAGATCTTGACATGCCCAGGATCGATCGGCGTGAAGCGTTGCCGCGCCCGCGTGGCGCTGTCGTGGAAAAACAGTTCGGGTATCATCATGCGGGTCCGATGGCGTCGGCCAGGCGCTGCGCGATGGTTGCGCGCGGCAGCAAGGGCAGGAAGGTTTTGAGGTCAGGCCCCTTGTCGGTGCCGGTCAGCGCCATGCGCAGCGGCATGAACAGGCGTCGGCCCTTGGCGCCGGTGGCGGTCCCGATGGCCGCGGTCCAGGCAAACCAGGTATCGGGGCCAGGCTCGCCCTCGGGCAGCAACGGCAGGGCGGCGCGCAGCACCGCACGGTCGGCCTCGGGCAGGTCGGGCGTTTCGATGTCGCCGGTCACCACCTCCCACCAGTCCCGCGCCTCGGCCGGCAGGTCGAGGTTGCCGCGCACGGCGAGCCAGAAGGCTTCGGTCGCACCCTCCGGCAACCGCGCCTGCACGGCGTCGAAAGCCAGCGCATGCAGCATGCGCCGGTTCAGCACCAGCAACTGGTTCACATCGAAGCGCGCAGCCGAGGTGCCGAAGCGCGCGACGTCGAAGTCATCAACAAGATCCACCGGCATCGCGGCTACCGGATCGGCGCTGCTGCCCAGGGTCGCCAGCATCCCCGCCAGGGCCGCGGGCTCGATCCCATCCCTCCGCATCTGGCGCAGCGACAGCGACCCCAGGCGCTTGGACAGTGGCCCGCCGTCGCTGTCGGTCAGCAGCGGCAGATGCGCAAACGAGATTTTCCGCGCATCGCCGCCCAGGGCTTCAAAGATATCCAGCTGCACGCCGGTATTGGTGACATGGTCCTCGCCACGGATGATGTGGGTAACAGCGGTTTCCAGATCATCGACGACCGAGGCGAAGGTATAGAGAAACGTCCCATCCGCCCGCACCAGCACCGGGTCGCTGATCGCCTGCAGCTTGACGTGCCGCGCGCCCAGCACCGCATCGTGCCAGGTGACGCTGCGGGGCGAGAGCTGGAAGCGCCAGTACGGCGTCTTGCCATTCTCGCGCGCCTTTTCGAGCTGCGCCGGGGTCATGCGCAGCGCCTCGCGGTCATAGACGGGGGCGCGGCCCTCGCGCTTGCGACGTTCGCGCTTGGCGACGAGTTCTTCCTCGCTCTCGAAGCAGGGATAAAGCCGCTTGGCCGCGATCAGCCGCTGCATCGCCGCGGCATACCGCTCCAGCCGCGAGGACTGGGCAAACGTCTCGTCCCAGTCCAGCCCCAGCCAATGCAGGTCTTCTTCGATCGCCTTGGCGAATTCCGGCGTGCTGCGGCCCGTGTCGGTGTCATCCAGCCGCAGGACAAACGTGCCCTTGCGGCGGCGGGCAAAAAGCCAGTTGGCGAGCGCCACGCGGGCATTGCCGACATGCAGCAGCCCGGTGGGCGATGGCGCGAAGCGGACCTTCATGGGTTGGGGTCCAGCCGCGCGTAATCCGTTTCGGCCGGCGTGGTCGCGGGGGTGGCGATGCAGAAGGCGACCCAGGCCTCGTAGTCCAGGCCCGGCGTCAGGGCGTATTCGCCCCAGGCGGCATACATGTCGTGCAATTCCTGTGGTGTTGCGGCCTCGGCACGCAGGTCTTCGATCGCCGAACGGATGAAACGGCGGGCGTATTCAGAGGCTTTCTCGGCCGAGGTGAAGCCGGCGACGGTCCATTCCTCCTCCGGGTCGCCCTCATCGGCATGGTCGCCGCAGGTGACGCGATGGCTCACGCCTCGTCATCCTCATCCGCGTCCTCGACCAGGCGACGGGGGTCGATGCTGCGCCAGTTGCGCTCCTCGGTGTCGGTCACCTTTTTGGCCGCAAAGTCGCGCACCTCGGCGCCCGAGGACCAGCCCGCCCCGCCCTCCGCGCCGATCACCTCGGCATCCTCACCGAAGGCGAACCAGGCGGCGAGCACGGCTTCCGCATCCATGCACCGCGTGCGGCAACGCTCGATCGAATCGCGCACGTAGCGCCGGGCAAAGGCATTGGCATGGGCCAGGGTTTCGAAGCCGCTCACGGTCTCGACCGGCTCCGCGCCATTACCGCCCGAAAGGTCCTTGATGGTGACGGAAAAATCGCCGGTCAGGATCATGACACGAGACCCGTATAGCCATTGGTCAGCGGATAGCGCCGGTCGCGGCCGAAGGCGCGGGTGCCGAGCTTTACCCCCGGCGGCGCCTGGCGGCGCTTGTATTCGGCGCGGTCCAGCATCTTCCATACGCGCACCACGGTTGGCCGGTCGTGGCCTTCGGCGACCAGCCCGTCGACATCCAATTCGCGCTCGATCAGCCCGTGCAGGATCGCGTCCAGCATTTCATAGGGCGGCAGCGTGTCCTGGTCGGTCTGGTCGGGCTTGAGCTCGGCCGAGGGCGGCTTTTCGATAACCCGCATCGGCATCACCGGCCCGCGCGGCCCCAAGGCACCTTCGGGGAAGTTCGCGTTGCGCCACAGCGACAAGGCAAAGACCCGCGTCTTGTACAGGTCCTTCAGCACCGAATACCCGCCGCACATGTCGCCATACAGCGTGGCATAGCCGACCGACATCTCCGACTTGTTGCCGGTGGTCAGCAGCATGGAGCCGAACTTGTTGGATAGCGCCATCAGCGTCAGCCCACGCGCGCGGGACTGGATGTTCTCCTCCGTGATATCGGCCTGACGCCCGGCGAAGGCCGGGGCGAGCATGGTGGAAAAGGCCTCCATGGCCGGGCCGATGCCGATGGTCTCGTAGGCGATGCCGAGCAGCCGGGCGCAGGCGGCCGCATCCTCCAGGCTTTCGGCGCTGGTATAGGGGCTGGGCATCATCACCGCCCGCACCCGGTCAGCCCCCAGCGCATCGACCGCGCAGGCCGCGGTAATGGCGCTGTCGATGCCGCCCGACAGGCCGAGCAGCACGCCGGGGAAGCGGTTCTTGTTCACGTAATCCGCAAGGCCCAGCATCATGGCCTGCCAGCACTGTTCCTCGCTGCTCATCGGCGGCGGCAACGGTAGGGCGGCGCAGGTCCAGCCATCGGGCCCGCGCGACCAGTCGGTGATCAGCAGCGCCTCGGCGAAGAGCGGCATGCGCAGGGCCAGCGACCGGTCGGCGTTCAGCACGAAGGACCCGCCGTCGAACACCAGCTCATCCTGGCCGCAGACCTGGTTGAGGAAGACGAAGGGCAGCCCCGTCTCCACCACCCGCGCCACGGCCAGGTCCACGCGGGCATAGGGCTTTTCGACCTCGAAGGGGCTGCCGTTAATCGCGATCAGCATCTCCGCGCCGGATTCGGCCAGCGTTTCCGACACGGCGGGGAACCACCAGTCCTCGCAGATCATCAGCCCCAGCCGCACGCCGCGGAAGGCGACGGGTCCGGGGGCCGGGCCGGGCACGAAGGTGCGCTTGTCGTCGAAGACGCCGTAGTTCGGCAGTTCATGCTTGGCACGCCGGGCGATGATGCGCCCGCCATCCAGCACATAAAGCGCATTGTGCAGCGCCTGCCCGTCCCGCCAAGGCCCGCCGATCACAAGGCCGGGCCCGCCATCCGCGGTCTCGGCCGCCAGGGCCTCGATCGCCGCCACGCAATCGGCGACGAAGGCGGGTTTCAGCACCAGGTCTTCGGGCGGGTAGCCGGCGATGCTGAACTCGGGCGTCACCAGCAGCTGCGCGCCCTCGGCCGCGGCCTCTGCCCGGGCGGCGCGGATACGGTCGGCGTTGGCGGTGATCTGGCCCTGGTGCGGGTTGATCTGCGCGAGAGCGATGCGAAGGCGATCCATGGCAACTCCATAGAGCACAACGCCCCCTGCCGGGAACCATGGGTCGCGCGGCCCTGCCTTGCTACCGGCGGAAAACGCCGGGCGGCAGCACGGCCAACACCATGCCCAGCGACACGAGCCCGACCCCCGCCAGCCCCGCCGGCCCCAGCGCCTCGCCCAGCAGCGGCCAGGCCGCCAGCGCCGCGATGGCCGGCACCAGGGCGGTGATGCTGGTGGTCAGCGCCGGCCCCAGCGCATTGACCGCGCGGGTGAACAGGAAACCCGCCAGCAGCACAGCGAAGACCCCCTGGTACAAGGCCTGGAAGCCGATCGCACCCGGCGAAACGGCGGCCAGGTTGCTTGGCAGCCACAGCCACCAGACCGGCAGGTAAAGCGGCGCCGCATAGAGCGCCACGGCCATGGTCGCGGTCAGCGCCGGCACCTGCCAGCGGCGCACCAGTAGCGTGTAGATGGCCCAGGACAGCGACCCGCCGAGGAACAGCAGGTCGCCCCGCCAGGCGCCCGGATACGCGCCGAAGGTATCGGCCGCCAGAAGCCCGATCCCCGCCCCAACCACCGCCAGCGAGGCGAGCCGCTGACGACTGAAGGCCTCGGCCAGAAACACCGCCCCCAGCATCGCCGACAGGAAGGGCAGGCTGCCCGGCAGCATGACCCCTGCATGCGCCGCGGGGGCAAAGCCGAAGCCGATATAGGCCAGGATCGGAAAGCCGAAGGCCGCGGTGGCGACGATCCCGGCGGCCTGGCGCCAGCCCAGCCGCGGCCAGCCGAAGATCGCGACCAGCGGCAGCACGCCCAGGAAGGACCCGCCGAAGCGCAGGGCCGCCACATCCCAGGGCGTGAAGGCCTGGGACGCCGAAAGTCGCCCCGTCAGCAGGAAACCTGTCCAGACCGCCAGGACAGCGAAGGCGCAGGCAAGCCCGATCCGCCGCTCCCGCGGCATCACGCCGATCGCTGCCGGTCCCCGTTGCGGCGCAGCAGGAACTCGCGCCCCACCTTGACCTGCGGCTTGCCGTCATAGGCCACGATATCCGCGGTGGCGTAGGTCTCGCCCCAGGCCTCGGGGATGAAGGACCCGGTGCCGACCACGTCGATCGGCGCACGCGCCTCGGCCATCACCCGGCATTTTTGGACGTTGAAGCCGGAGGAGGCGACGATGCGGATTCGGGGGAAGCCCGCCTCGTCCAAAGCCTCGCGCATGCGCCAGACGGCGGCGACGGATACGCCGGTGCCGACCATGTGGCGCAGGTCTGTGTCGCTGCGATACCGGCGGATGGCTTCCGGCATGTGGCGTTCGATCACGGCGTAGGATTCAGCCGGGTCCAGCCCCTCAAGAAACCGCCCGCCGTGGGTATCGAGCCGCACCGCCATGCGCCCGGCGGCGGCAAGGTCCGGGAAACGCGCCGCGACCTCCAGCGCATCCGTCACCTCCCGACCAAAATAATCGACCAGCACGGTCAGGTCTTCGTCGGGGAAGGCTTCGTGAAACATCTCGGCCGCGCGCACCGTGCTGCCGGCGTAGCCGATCAGCGCATGCGGCATGGTGCCCCGGCCATGCGCCTGGCCAAAGAAATGCGCCGTCGCCTCTGTCGCATTGCCGATGAAGCCGCGCGCGCCCTCACGCTGCGCCGTCCTGCCGCCGACCGAGGCCGCATAGGCCATCATCTCGGCCATCTCGGCCCCCGCGCAATGCCGCGCGTCCATCGCCAGGAAAGCGACGTTCTTGAGTTCGACGCACATCTGCCAGGCGTTGAAGGCGGCGACGCAGGGCGCGCCGAGTTTCTGCAGATAAAGCGTTTCAAGGTCAGCCAGAGCCGCGAAGGACCCCGTGAGATACACGATTGGATCGCCGGCGCCGACCCATTCGCCCTCGGCATGCACGAGGTCGATGTCGATGGCGACACCGCGGGCAGCGGCGACGCGGCCGATCCAATCCAGCATCAGCCGGGGTGCGGAGAGCACCGGCCGGCGCAGGAAGACCGCGTAGGTGACGGTGCAGTCGCCGAAGCGCTGCACCACCGCCCGGGTGCGGTTGAAATACACATCCGTCCGCGCCGCGATGGCGGCGTCGGAGGTGTCATCCTGGCTCACTGGGCAGCAACCGCCGGCTGGGTCTCGCCTGCCTTGCGCAGGCGGCGGGTCTTCAACTCCTCGGCGACCAGAAAGGCCAGTTCCAGCGACTGTTCGGCATTCAGCCTCGGGTCGCAGAAGGTGGCGTAGTTGCCGGCCAGATCCGCCTCGGTCAGGCGGTGCGCGCCGCCGATGCATTCGGTCACGTCCTGGCCGGTCATTTCCACATGCACGCCCCCCGCGACCGTCCCTGCCGCTGCGTGCGCGTCAAAAAACCCTCTGACCTCGGCCAGGATCGCGTCGAAGGACCGGGTCTTGTAGTCATTGGCGGCCTTGACCGTATTGCCGTGCATCGGGTCGCAGAGCCAGGTGACGTTCCGCCCCGCGCGATCCACCGCGCGCAGCAGCGGCAGCAGCTTTTCGGCAACCTTGGTCGCCCCCATGCGGGCGATCAGCGTCAGCCGGCCGGGGGTGTTGGCGGGGTTCAGGATTTCGGTCAGGCGGACGAGTTCATCGGCCTCCATTGTCGGCCCGACCTTCATCCCGATCGGGTTCGCGACGCCGCGCAGAAACTCGACATGCGCGCCATCGGGCTGGCGGGTGCGGTCGCCGATCCAGAGGAAATGCGCGCTGACCGCGTAATGCTTGCCAGGATGGGTGGAGGGTTCGCGCGTCAGCGCCTGTTCATACGGCAGCAGCAGGGATTCATGGCTGACGTAGAATTCCGTCTCCCGCACCTCGGGCGAATTCGCCATGCCGCAGGCGCCCATGAAGCGCAGCGTCTCGTCGATGCGCTGGGCCAGGTCGTTGTAGCGCGCGGCCAGCGGGCTGCGCGCGACGAAGCCAAGATTCCAGCGATGCACCTGGTGGAGATCCGCATACCCACCGGTCGCCAGTGCGCGCAGAAAATTCATCGTGCCGGCGGATTGGAGGTAGGCGAATTCCATCCGCTGCGGATCGGGCACCCGGGCCTCGGGCGTGAAGGCAGGGCCGTTGACGATGTCGCCGCGGTAGGAGGGCAAGCTGACGCCGCCCACGGTTTCCGTATCGCTGCTGCGCGGCTTGGCAAATTGCCCGGCCATGCGCCCGAGCTTCACGACCGGCAGGCCGCCACCAAAAGTCAGCACGACGGCCATCTGCAGCAGCACGCGGAAGGTGTCGCGGATCGGGTCGGCGCGGAAATCGGCGAAGCCCTCGGCGCAGTCGCCGCCTTGCAGCACGAAGGCCTCGCCGGCACCGGCGCGGGCCAGCAGGGAGGTCAGCCGGTCGGCCTCGCCAGCAAAGACCAGCGGCGGGAAGGTCGCGATGCGCGACTCCATGGCCGCAAGCGCTGCCGCATCGGGATAATCGGGCACCTGCCGGATCGGCATACGCCGCCAGCTGTCAGGGTGCCACCCGCGAACCGTCATCCTGGAAGTCCCCAAGCCTATTTCAAACGGCGCGCAACATAGCGGCAAACCGCGGGCGGCGCGACATGCCCGCTTGGAAGGGCCGAAGCGCACTAAACGCGTTAGCAATCATTACAGATCAAAAGCCTCTGGACGACCGCAAGGAACGCTCCATGATTGCCGCCTTCAGAACCTCCCTGGCCATCCGCTTGCATGCGTTGGTGGCCTTGCTGGCAGGGCTCGCCGTGCTGGCAGCGGTCGGCGGCGTGCTCACGCTGCGCAGCTATGAGGTGGATGTGGCCGAGGCGAGCCGAGCGGCCCATGCCGCCCGCATGGCCGAGCGCACCGATGCCCATGTCTATGCCGTCGTGATGGACAGCCGCGGCCTGTACCTGGCCGCCAACCCTGCCCAGGCACGCGTCTTCGCCGAGGGCATGCTGGCGCGGCTGGTCTTGCTGCGCGCCGACCTTGCCGAATGGCGCGCGCTGGTGCCCGCCGCGAGCCGCGACGGCTTCGCCCGGCTGGAAACCACGATGGCGGAATTCGGGCGCTTCCGGGCGGACATGGCCCGCGTCGGCATGGCGGAGGGGGCCGCAGCGGCCGACCGCATGGGCAACAACGAGACCAACCGCGCCAATCGCCGCGCCGTGAACGACGCGCTGCAGGCCGCAGCGACTGAGGCGCGGCAGACCGCCGACGCGCTGGGCGCCGCCGCCACCGCCAGGGCCCAGCGCCTGGCCTGGGCCTTGTCGGGCACGATCGCCGTTCTGGTCCTTCTGGTTGGCGCGGTCGTGGTGATCACGCTGCGCCGATCGGTGCTGCGTCCGCTCGGCGCCTTGACCGTGGCGCTCGACACCATGGCCGGCGGCGACCTCTCGGCGCCGGTTTCGGGGGGCGAACGCCGCGATGAGGTCGGCCGGATGGCCGCCGCCGCGGAGCGTCTACGCGGAGGCCTGCTGCGAACTGCGGCACTTGAGGCCGCCAACCTGGCCGAAGCCTCGGATAAGGCCCGGCGCGCCGAAGCGCTGGCCCGGCTTACGACCGGCTTCGAAGGCGAATTGACCGCAGCGCTGGCGACCGCCCAGGGCACCGCCGCCGGGGTGCAGGGGGCCGCCGGCCGCGTGCTCGACATGGCCGGCACCGTGGCCCGCGCCAGCGAAGGTGCCAACAACGGCGCGCAGGCTGCCTCGGCCGAGGTCCAGGCCGTCGCCGCGGCAACCGAGGAACTGGCCGCCTCCGTGCAGGAAATCTCCCGCCAGGTCGCGGCCTCCTCGGACGTCGCGAGCCGTGCGGTGGCCGAGGCGCGGGCGACTGACGCCACCATGCGTGGGCTGGCCGAAGCGGCCGGTAAGATCGGCGATGTGGTGCGGTTGATCGGCGATATCGCCGGCCAGACGAACCTCCTTGCGCTGAACGCGACGATCGAGGCCGCGCGCGCCGGGGAGCACGGCAAGGGCTTTGCGGTGGTGGCGAGCGAGGTGAAGGCCCTGGCCGCGCAGACCGCCCGCGCGACCGAGGAAATCGGCGGCCAGATCGGTGCGATGCGCGTGGCGACCGACGGCGCCGTCGCTGCGATCCATCGCATCGGCACCGTCATCGAGGAGATGCACGGCATTGGTGGCGTCATCGCCGCCGCGGTCGAGGAACAGGGCGCGGCCACGCGTGAAATTGCCCAGCGGGTCGCGACCGCAGCCCAGGGCACGGAGGATGTGACACATCAGGTCGCGGCCTTGAGCGACTCGGGCCGCGTCGCCGATCAGGAAGCGGCGGGCTTGGGCGACTCCGCCCGACAACTCGTCGCCCAGAGCGAGGATCTGCGCCGGTCGGTCGATGGCTTCTTCGCCCGGCTCAAGGCCGCCTGATCAGCCCAGCATCGCCTCCACCACCTCCTGCACGGCCAGGGCCTCGGCCAAGGTCGCCAGGTCCTGCGCCTCGCCGCGCGCCATCGCGGCGACCTTGTCCAGCTGCGCCCGCATCGCGATCGGGCGCATGCGCTCGTTCGGGATCGCGTCCGGGGCCGGGTGAAAGGCGCAATCCGCGCCACGCCGTTCGGCGATGCTCCAGTCGCGCAGCCGGATCGCGCCCCCCTCGCCTTCCAGCGTCCAGAGGTTGTGGTCGTCGGCCTCTGTTATTCCCACCCCGGCCGAGATCGCCACCGGCACGCTGCCCGCGGTCAGGCTGGCGGCAAGTGCCGTCTCCGCCAGGCCCGGCACCGGATAGGTCGCGCGGGCGGAGATCAGTGCCAGAGGCCCGAGTTCGCGCAGGGTCAAGAACAGGAAGTGCGACAGCACTTCGCGGGTGAAACCGCCCTCGGCCGCCTGCGTCAGCCAGGATGCGGCGTCGCGCTGCCAGCCGCGCGGCCAGGTAGCGAAGGCGGCCTGGATCGACAGCGACCGTGCGGCACCGATGCCCGCCCGCCAGGCGCGCAACTGCGCCACGGCCGGCGATGAGGCCATGGGAAAGTTCACCGCGGCCCGCGCACCCTTTGCCCAGGCGACGAAGTCCCGCGCCGCCGGCACATCCGACGCCAGGGGCTTTTCCAGGAACACCGCGCGCCCCGCGGCGATGGCCGCCCGCGCCAGCGGGATATGCGCCGCCGGCGGGCTTGCGATGTAAAGGCAGTCGCAGGCTGCGATGACGGCGGCAGCATCGGCCAGCAGCGGCACGCCCGGGGCGATGCGGGCCAGGGGCTCGGCCACAGCAGGGTTGGGGTCCCATACGCCGCAAAGCCGCAGCACCGCCGGGTCGTGTGCTGCGACAAATCCCGCCAGGCGCTGGCCCATGATGCCGAAACCGACGATGCCGAGGCGAATGGTCATGCGAAGTCTCCCGTGCAGAGGGGGCGGTTTGGCCCAGGCCAGGCCCGGCGCCAATCCCTTGCGCCGCACGGCCCGCGGCCGCAGGCTTCCCGGTAAATGCGAGGAAACCCATGAGCCGCCCCGTCATCATCACCGCCGCCCTGACCGGCGGTGCAGACAGCACCGCCGCCAGCCCGCATGTGCCCATTACCCCCGAACAGATCGCGACCGAGGCGCTGGCCGCCCGCGCCGCCGGGGCCGCCATCGTGCATATCCACGTCCGCGACCCCGCGACCGGCAAGCCGTCGCGCGATCTGGCCCTCTACCGCGAGGTCGTGGCCCGCATCCGCGCCGCCCGCAGCGATGTGCTGATCAACCTCACCACCGGCGCCGGCGCGCGCTACGTGCCGAATGACGAAGACCCGTCCCGGACCGGGCGCGGCAGCAGCATGGCGACACCGGAGGACCGGGTGGCCCATGTGCTGGAATTGAAGCCGGACATATGCTCGCTGGATGTCGCGACCATGAACTTCGGCCGCCACGCCTTCGTGAACGTGCCCGACCACCTGGAGCGCATGGCGGCGATGATCCGCGACGCCGGGGTGAAGCCGGAACTGGAGGTTTTTGACCTCGGCCATGCCTGGCTGGCCAAGCACATGGCCGAGCGCGGCTGCTTCGCGGGCACGCCCTGGTTCCAGCTCTGCACCGGCATCCCCTGGGGGGCGCCGGCCGACACCCGCGCCATGATCGCGCTTCTGGATGTTCTGCCGAAGGGCGCGCTCTGGTCCGGCTTCGGCATCAGCCGCCAGCAATTCCCGATGGTGGCCCAGGCGGTGATCCTGGGCGGGCATGTGCGCGTCGGGCTGGAGGACAATCTGTATATGTCCAAGGGCGAACTTGCCCCAGGCAACGCGCCGCTGGTCGTCCGCGCCGTCACCATCATCGAGGCCCTCGGCAGCAGCGTCGCCACCCCGGCCCAGGCGCGCGAAATCCTGGGGCTCGCGGCGTGAGCGAGATCCTGGTCAGCCGGATCGGCGGCGTCGTTACCGCCACGCTGAACCGGCCCGAACGTCGCAATGCGATGAACGCGGCCCTGGTGGCGCGGCTCGATGACCTGCTGGCGACGCTGGCGACCGACACCTCGGCCCGGGTGCTGGTGCTGACCGGAGCGGGTGGGCATTTTTGCGCGGGGCTGGATCTGGTGGAGGTCGGCGAAGCCACGGGTGACGCCGAGACCCGCCTTGCCGCGCAACTGGCCCGCAACCGCCGCACCGGCGAACGCTTCGCCGCCATTGCCGCCCTGCCGCAGGTGGTGATCGCGCGGATCGAGGGCGCGGCCCATGCCGGCGGGCTCGGCTTTGTCTGCGGCGCCGATATCGCCATCGCCGCGCCTTCGGCCCGTTTCGCAGCCCCGGAAGTGCGCCGCGGCCTGGTGCCGGCGCAGATCCTGCCCTGGATGGACCGGCGCATGGGCCGCGCTGCCACGACGCGGATGGTGCTGGAGGGCCGCACACTGACCGCGGCCGAGGCCCTGGCCGTGGGCCTGGTGCATGACGTCGCGGCCGATCTGGATGCCGCGGTCGCCGCTTGCATCGGCCATGTCCTGCAAGGCGCGCCGGGGGCGCTGACCGAGACCAAGCGGCTGCTGGCGGCCCTGGGGCCGGTCTCGCCGCCCGGCTATGCCGAGGCCGGGGCGATGGCCTTCAGCCGCTGCGCCACCGGCACTGAATCAAGGGAAGGCATCGCCGCCTTCCGGGAAAAGCGGCCCGCGGCCTGGGTGCCGGCTACCGCCTGAACCGCAGGTCCAGCCCCCGGGCGGCCCAGTCGGTCTCGATCGCATCAAGGTTGGTCAGCCCGGCCGGATCAGCCCGGCGCGGCGAACGGCCGAGGCCAGGTTCGCGATGGCTCCGCCACAGGCCGACAAGGCGCGCCAGTTCGTCCAGCGGGGCGGCATGGTCATCGACCCGCAGGTCCAGGTCGGGAAAATCCTCAGTGGTGGTCAGCACCATCGCCGCCGACTGGCGCCCGCGCCGGTCGCCGCCCGCGGCCTGGCCCGCCTGCAGCGCCTGCATCATGCGCTCCGGCAGCGGCAGCGCCGGGTCCCAGGCGGCGATGGTCGCGGGCAGGACCTTATCGCCCGCCAGCATGTTGCCGGCGAAGGACACCCCCTGCCCCGGCTGGTCGCCGGCCCAGCCGACGCAGTTCGGCCCGGTCCAGGCCGCGCTGCGGCCGTGCCGGTCCACCGCATGGATCTGGCGGATGCCGCGGCCTTCGTCGGTCGCAAGCGCCCCGTCGATCGCCTGCTGCGGCGTCAGGCCGCGCGCCATGCCGTCCAGCACCGCGGGGCCGAGGTAGCGGTTGCTGATCGACTGCGTGCAAACCGCCCCGACCCCCGCCCGGACGAAGGGACACGACGCCCCGACCGCGAGATTGGCGGTGGTGACGGCGACCGCGAAGGCGCCGGAGGCAGGGTCATGGGCGACGATGGACCAGGTCATGGCCGCGATGCTTGCGCGCGGCGCGTGGCGGTGTCACCTCCCGCGGCAAGAAAAGGGAGAGACGAACATGCTGACCCGTCGCGCCGCCTTGGCCGCACCGCTGCTGATCCCGGGCCTCGCCCGCGCCCAATTGACCTGGCCCGACCGGCCGATCCGGCTCGTGGTGCCCTTCGGCCCGGGTGGGGCGATCGACACCCTCTCACGCACGGTCGCCCAGAAATTCCAGGAGGTCGCGGGCCAGACGCTGGTGGTGGAAAACCGCCCCGGTGCCGGCGGCACGGTGGGTGGGGCCTATGTCGCCGGGCAGCGGCCGGACGGCCTGACCATCATGATGACCGACGTCGGCGCCAATGCGATCGGCAAGGAGCTGATCCCGACCCTGCCCTATGACCCGCCGACCGCCTTCACGCCGATCATCCAACTGGTCGCGCTGCCAGGGGTGGTGATGAAGAACCCCGGCGTGCCAGTTCGCGATATCGCGGACATGATCGCACAGGCCCGGGCGCGGCCCGATGCTTTCACTTATTCCTCGGCCGGCAATGGCAATGGCAGCCACCTGTTCATGGCGCTGCTGTTGAAGCAGGCCGGCGTGCAGATGGTGCACGTGCCCTATCGCTCGGGTGCCGAGATGGTGACCGCGCTGGTGCGCGGCGATGCGCAGTTCGGCTTCCCGACCGTGTCGTCCGGCCTGCAGATGATCCGCGCGGGCAACGCGACGGCGCTGGCGATCAGCACGCCGGCGGGCACCCCTGCCCTGCCCGGCATCCCCCCGGTCAGCGCCACCATACCGGGCTTTGACTGCAACGTCTGGCACGGCATCGCCGGCCCCGCCGGCATGGACCCGGCCCTGGTCGCGCGGATCAACGAGGTCTTCGGCCGGATCGTGGCCATGCCGGATGTCGCCGAGACTATCTTCCGCAACCAGGCGGGGCGGGTGATCGGCGGCACGCCGGCCGCGTTCGCCGCCTTCATCCAGAGCGAGGTCGCGCGCTGGACGCCGATCATCCGCGAGGGCGGCATCCGCGCGGAATAGGGTCAGCCGTCGAAGCGCACCCCGAGCCGGGCGTAGAGACCAGCCAGCCGCGCCTCGATCGGCCCCGCGCCGAAAAGTGCTGCCTGGCGCGGCCCGGCCTCGGACAGCGCGCCGCAGAGCGTGTCATCGGCGTCGAGTGCCGCGATGCCATTGGCGATGGCGCGCACGTCATAGGGGTCGACCATCAGCGCGGCCTGGCCCACGACCTCGGGCAGCGAGGATTCGGTGGTGGTCAGCACCGGCGTGCCCAACTGCATCGCCTCCAGCGCCGGCAGGCCGAAGCCTTCGTAGAGCGAGGGGAACAGAACCCCACGGGCGCCGCGGATCAGGCTGACCAGCAGGCGGAAGGGCGCGTAGTCCATCCGCAGGATCCGCCCCGCGCCGGGGTCGGGGCCGCCCAGCAGCCAGTCGGCCTTGGCCTCGGGCAATAGCCGCGCCGCGCGCCGCGTGCCCGGCCCCGCCCCCTGGCCGGCCCAGGCGTCCTTGCCGACGATCACGAGGCGCCGGGTGCTGCCGCTGGCGAGAAACGCCTCGATGATGCGGTCCACGTTCTTCTTCGGCTCGATCGCGCCGAAGAACAGGAAGTAGCCGCCAGGGTCGAGCCCGAAGGCCGCGCGCAGATCCTGAAGCACGGCGGCGGCCGGCGCGCGGGCGATCTCGGACGGCAGTTCGACCGACTGGTAGGTATTGGTGACCCGCGCCGGATCGGCGCCGAGCAACGACACGATGTCCCGCGCCGAACAGTCGCTGACTGTCACGATATGGTCGGCGTGCTTGGCCAGCAGCCGGCAGACCCGGTAGTAGTGCCGCTTGTTGTCGAGCGTGGTGTAGGGCAGGCGCAGCGGCACCAGGTCGTGCAGCGTGTAGATGTTCTTGGCACCGGGAACCATGATCGGCAGCGGATAGGTCCAGTGCACCACGGCCGGGTTGCCCGGCAGGCGCACGCGCAGGCGCCGCCCGGTCCATTTGAAATGGTTGATCGCCAGCCGGAAAAGATCGGCGCGGTTCCAGATGTGGTTGGCGAAGGGCAGCGTGTGCGCATCGGTCGTGGTGATGACGTGGCCGGTGACCGGGATCGTCGTCGCATGCACGCCGGTGCTGGCCAGCGCGATGCGCCCCGCATCGCCGATCGTCCGCGCCAGCATCTTCGGCAGCGGGCGCTCGGCATCGAAGAAGGTGACTTCGCGCAGCAGCGCATTGCGGCTCATGCTGCTGCGCTTGCCGTAGAGCACCGCCACCTCGGCCCCCAGAGCACCGAGGCGGAACGACAGATTGCGCGCATAGGTCGCAACCCCCGTGCCCTGCTCCATCGCCAGGTTGTAGCCATCCAGGGCAACAAGGCTGTTCACCGGGCTTCCTTTTCGCACGCGCGCCGCGCCGCGGCCGCCCTGGGGATGTAGCCGGGGGCGGCGGGATTGGCGATAACCGACCGCGGGTGGCGTGGGGATCGTGGCATGGGCTGGCTGGACAAGGTGCGCAGCAAGGTTGCCGGCGCGGAGACCGACCCGGTCCGCGTGCTCTATGTGCGCGGCAATGCGCTGCGCGACGAACGGGCCTGGGCGGAAGCGGCGGCGGTCTATGCCAGCTACCTGGCGCACCGCCCGGATGACCGGGGCATCACCGTGCAATACGGACACATGCTGAAGGAAAGCGGCGAACCGGCCCGCGCACTCGGCGTCTATCGCCAGGCCGAGGCGATGCAGCCCAACGACCCCGACATCCATCTGCAGATCGGCCATGCGCTGAAGTTGCTGGGCCAGGCCGACGAGGCGGCCCTGTCCTATCGGCGTGCCGCCGAACTGGACCCCACGGCGACCGCACCGTGGCGCGAACTGGCGGCACTGCAACAGCAGGGCGTGGCGCCCAGCGGCGCTACGCACGCCTCCGCGGCCGTCCTGCTGGATATCAGCGACCTGTTCGAATGGGCGCGCACACGGCGGCAGCCCTCGGGCATCCAGCGGGTGCAATTGGGCATCGCCGCGGCCGTGCTGAATGAGGGGCTGGACGCCGCACTGGTCGCGACCCGGCCCGGGTCGAGCGGGTTCCGGCCGGTGCCCGACTTCTGGTTCCGCCGCCTGCACGGGCTGATGCGTGCGCCCGGTGACGCCGAGGGCCCGGACTTCCAGGCAATGCGCGCGGCTATCGATGCGCTGCTGGACAGCCCCGCCCTGGTCTTCTCCAAGGGACAGATCCTGCTGACCCTGGGCAGCGCCTGGGCCCTGCCCGGCTATTTCCAGCCGATCGCCGCGGCGCGCTCCACCGTCGGGCTGCGCCATGTGGCGGTGGTGCACGACATGGGGCCGATCCTGTACCCGGAGGATGCGCCACCGGGCCTCGCCCAGGCCTTTACCGGTTGGTTCGCCGGGCTGGCCCAGCATGCCGACGGGGTCATCGTCGCAAGCCAGGTGACCGGCGATGACGTGGCGCGCCTCGCCAGCCTGCCCACCGCCGTGGTGCCTTTCGACGCCCGGCCCGACTGGCCGGCACCCAGTCCCGACCACCCGGTCCTGACCGATCCCCGGCCCTTTGTCGCCTGGGTCGGCTCGCTGGAAGCACGCAAGGACCATCCCTTCGTCTTCGCTGCCTGGAAGCGCCTGGCGGCCGAACTGGGCGAGGCCACGCCGCGGCTGGTCTGTGCCGGGCGGCTGGCGGAGGGCGCGGAGGCGACGTTGGCGGCGTTGCGCGACGACCCGGTGCTGGCCCGCCACGTGATGGTGCTGACCGACGCCGACGATGCGCTGGTGGCAGCGCTGCTGGGCCGCGCCCGGTTCGCCCTTTATCATTCACGGCACGAAGGCTGGGGCCTGCCGGTGACCGAGGCCCTGTCCCTGGGCACGCCCATCGTGATCCCGGACCTGCCCGGTCTGCGCGATGCCGCCCGGGGCCTGGCCATCACCGTGCCACCCGGCGACGAGGCGGCGTTGGTGGCGTGCCTCGGCGGGTTGATGCGCGACCCGGGCCTGCTGGCCGATGCCCGGGCCCGGATCGCCGCCGCACCGCCATGGCGCGACTGGGGTGACGTGGCGCGCGACCTGCTGACCGAGGCGACGCGGCTGAGCACCACCGCGCGCAGCACCCTGCGCAAGGCGCCGACCCTGCCCTTCGGCCAGCGCCTGGCGCTTGGCCTGCCCGGGCCACGAACCTCGGCCGCCGAGCAGATGATGGCCGTGCAGGCGCGCCACGGCGGCGGCTGGCATGCCGCCGAGGACTGGGGGTGCTGGACCGAGCCGGGCCTGGCCCTGCTTCGCCTGGGCGTCGCCGAGACCGCGACACCGCGGGAGATGACGCTGCGACTGGAATTGCGGGTGCCGCCGGGCGAGGGCGGCGCCGTCGAGGCAAGGGTCGATCGCAGCGATGCGGACGGCGCCTGGAGCCGGCTGCGGCTGCCGGGCGGCGGCCTGTGCAGCGCAACCCTGTGCGTGCCACCAGGCGCCGGCCCCATGCTGCTGCGGCTGCAGAGCGAGACGGCAACGGCCATCGACAACGAGCGCCAAGTCGGCGTGGGGGTCGTTGCCGTCACGCTGTTGTCGGGCGAGGAGGCCGAGGCCCGGATCGCGCTGCTGGAGGCCGACTTGTTCACGCAAATGACGCTGGCATCGACCGACACCACGGAAAGCCTGGCCCTGAGCAATGAAGCCTGAGCAGTGAAGCCTGGGCACTGAAGTCTGGGCACTGAAGTCTGGGCCGGGCGATCTGCGCAGCGGGGCCTGAAGTGCGACCCGCGCTGCGCCGCCGCTGTTCAGTTCTGAAATACCCTGGCCGAAAGCGCCGTCTGGTAGATCAGGTTCAGGAAGTCACGGGCGATCTGGAAGTTCTTCGGGTCAAGCCGGGGCAGCACGATCACCTCATCCCCCGGCGCCGGGCCCGTGGTGGGTTCCAGCTCCACCTCACCGCTGGCGCGGCGGATGATGGCGCGGGATTCATCGGCACGCAGCCCATAGCCGCCGGCCGCCTGGATGTAGTCCGGGATACGCAGGCTGCTGCGCCAGACCACCGCCTGCGGCGCGCCGACCTCGCCCGACACCATCACCGTATCGACGCGGTCGGGGATGACGATGGTGTCGCCGTCTTCCAGGCGGGTATCGGTGCAGCGCCCACCGCGGGAGACGACAAGCCGTCCCTCGGGCTGGATGCGCCGGCCGCGGGAGATCCATTGCGAGACGAGCTGCGCCTCCGACGCGCGGATTTCCGCGACGCCGGTGGTGGCGGAGATGGCGGTGAACAGCTGGCGCTCCAGCCGGTCCAGGGCCTCGTTGATCGAGCGTAACTGCGCCGCGGCCAGGCGCGGCCGCAGCAGGAAGACCGCGCCGGTATTGGCCAAGGTCGGGTTGACCGCGACATGGTCGAGCAGCTGGCACAGCGTGATGTCGCGATCGGCGATCAGCACTGAGGGGCCGATGCGGCTGCCTTCGATCGACACGCGCACCGTCGGCACGGGCACGTCGGCGATGAAGGTGATGGCGTCCTGGTCCTGCAGTTGCAGATTGCCGAGTTCGCCCAGCGTGGCGTAGCGCGCCCAGGGCTGGCTGTTGCGGATGCCACGCACCAGCACGTTCGTCGCCGCCGGCAAGGGCCCTGCGAGATCGATCAGTTCGCGCCCCGGCATGGTGCGGCCGGCCATCTCGAACAGATAATTGTTGCGGATGGCGCCATCGACGCTGACCAGCGCGCGCTGGCGCGAGACGATGATGGTGTCGCCCTCCTGCAGGCGCACCTGCGGCAGCTGCCCGCGGGTGAGGAAGGCGTAGAGGTCGATGCGAATTGACTGACCGTTGTTGCGGCGCAGTTCGACATCGCGGAACGACCCGCGGGAGGGATCGACGCCGCCGGCGCGCGACAGGAAGTCGAGCACCGAATCGGACGCCTGGCCGATATGCCGGCCGGGCGCTCGCACCATGCCAGTGACGAAGACGCCGATCCGGTTCACGCTGACCAGGACGGCATAAACGTTCACCGACTGGGTGTAGATGCGCTGCACCTGCTGTTCGACCACGCGTTGCAGGTCACCCGCGCGGGTGCCGCCGACCGCGACCGGGCCGATGGTGGGGATGAAGATATTGCCGTCGGGGTCGACGAAGGTCGTGATCTCGGCCTCGGCAGCACCCCAGATGCGGATGCTGACGCGGTCGCCCGGCGTCAGCACATAGGCCGGGTTCGGCGCGTCCGACGATGTGGTGACGGGGCGCGTGAACAGCGACGCGCCGAAGACCGCGGTCGGCGGGCCGGCGCGGCGGTCCACCTCACCGAGCGGGGCGACGGCTGTGGCACCGCCCTCGGCCTCCGTCGATGAGCCCTGGCGCACGGTCGGACGGTCGGTGCCCGACAGCAGGTTGGGCATGACCGGCGCCTGGGCCGCGCTGCCGGCGCCGCCGAAGCCGGGCAGGTTGCCGAAGCTTTGCCCACCCACCCCGGATGCTGCCGGTGCACCGGCCGAAGCGCCGCCCGGCAACGCCGGGAAGCCTTGGCCGAAGCCACCCGTGCCCTGCTGCTGCTGCTGGGCCTGCGGCGGCTGGGTCTGCGCGGCGGCAGGCAGGGCCAGCAGCAGCGCCATCATCGCTGTGATGGAAAAGCGGGCACCGATCACGCGAACACGCCCCGTCGCAAAAGCATCAAGACGCATGTTCCCGAACCCCGGCGTAGATCAACCAGCCGATCCCATACAGCACCAGCAGCACCGCGCCCATGGAGACCAAGATATAGGCCGCGCGTGGATAGAGCGGGTATTCGGCCAGGTTGGGCTGCACCACCCGGGCGAGGAAAATCTGCTGCCGGTCGGCCTCAACCCGCGCGCTTTCCAGCGACGCGGTGGCCGAGGCGAGCTGCCGGTCGGCGAATTCGCGTTCCATGATCAGTCGCTCATAGCCCGCGATCTGCTGCGGCAGGGCCAGGTCACCCGCCGTGGTGCGGCGCCGTTCCTCGGCGATCTGCGTCTCCAGCGCGCTGATCCTGTTGCGCAGCGATGCGAGCAGCGGGTTATCGCGCCGCATGAAGGCGGATTTTTCCTGGAACTCGGCCCGGCTGACCAGCAGGGCCTGTTCCAGCGTCGCGAGCGAGACCATGGCCGCCTGGGCCGACGCCGCGGGGTCGAGCGAGCGTTCGCGTTCGCGGAAGGCGAGCAGCGCATCGCGCGCGACCGCGACCCGGCGTTCGGCGACCTGCACCTCCTGCCGCGCAACCTGCAGGCTGTCCTCCCGCACCCGTTCCGAAAGCCGGTTCACCATGCCTTCGGCCAGCGCCAGCATGGCGGTGTTCAGCGCGCGCGAATCCTCGGGGCGGAAACTGCGCACGCGGATCGAGGTGATGCCGGTGGTCTGGTCGGAGGCGACGGAGACCATGGTGCCGAAGTACCACTGCAGCCATTCCATGCTGGGCTGTTCGCCCCACAGCCGGGCCAGCGCATCGGCTTCCGGCCGGCGCCAAATGTCGACGACCTGGGGGCTGTCGATCAGGCTGCGGACGGCGTCGTGCGACATCAGGAAGTCGCGCACCGCCAGGGCCTCGGTCGGCATCGATGCCACGCTGCTGCCGCCGCCGAGCATGGCGCCGAGCCCGCCGCCGGCACCACCACCGGCGCTGAACGACGGCATGGCGATCCGCCCGCGCACCTGGAATTTGCTTTCCGACAGGTACTGCGGGGCCGCGAAGCCATACAGGTACAGCGCCGAAATCAGCATGGGCAGCAGCACGAACACCGTCAGCCCCAGGCGCCGGCGGACGAATGTCACCAACGGCGATGGTCGGCGCGGCATCGGCCGCACCGGTGTCTGCCCGGCCCTATCTTCGTCAGCTGACGTAATAGGCGGCGATAGCTTCATCGAGGTCATCGTAGAACCTCAGCTTTCCGTCTTGCAGCACGGCGGCCCGGCGGCAGTATTGCTTCACCAGTTCCATGCTGTGGGTGACCATGACCAGGGCCGCGCGTTCCCGCCGGTCCTCGAAGGCCTGGATGCATTTTTCCGTAAAGCGTGAATCGCCGGCACCGACGACCTCGTCCACCAGGTAGCACTCGAACTCCATCGCGAATGACAGGCCAAGCAGCAGCCGCCCCATCATGCCGGAGGAATAGTTGCGGGCCGGTTCGTGGAAATACGGCCCGAGTTCGGCGAATTCCTCGACCTTGGCCAGGGTTTCCTGGATGCCGAGGCCATAGAGCCTGGCAATGAAGCGGGCGTTGTCCGCCCCCGTCATGGTGGCCTGCACGCCGATCCCGAAGCCGAGCGGCCAGGAGACGGTCATGTCGCGGGTGATGCGCCCGCGCGTCGGCGTGTCCACGCCGCCCAGAAGGCGCAGCAAGGTGGATTTGCCGGCCCCGTTGCGTCCGAGGATGCCGAGCGCGTCGCCGCGCTCGATCTCCAGGTTGATGCCCTTCAGCACGTCCCGCATGCCGCTGCGCACCGGGTGCGCCTTCCACACATTTTCGAGCCGGAGCATGCAGCGCCACCATCAGTACATGTGCAGCCGGGGCCGGGCGACCCGCAGCATCATCAGCCCGAGGAAATTGACGCCGAGTATCCATTGCAGAACATAGGCGATGTCGTAGTGCGACTTGATCAATAGGCCGAACTGCCCGTCGCGCAGCAATTCGTTGATGTTCACGAGGGGGCTCAGCAGCGCGATCGCCTGCCAGTCGGGCGGCAGCGTGTCGACCATGAAGAAGGCACCCGACAGCGGCATCATGATGTAGGTCAAGGGGTGCACGATGCGGTCCACGATGTCGAACAGGGCGGTGGCGCCGGCGATGAACATTGACAGCCCGTGCGCCAGGAAGAACATCAGGACGATCGCCAGCACCACCTTCAGCGGGCTTTGCGTCACGCTGCCGGTGATCCAGCCGCCCACCGCCAGCATGGCCACCAGCACACCGGCGACCGCGAAGAACTCCAGCAGATTGCGCGAGACGATGATGTCCTGCAGCGTGATGTCGCGATGATACAGCAACGACAGGTTGGCGTGGACCGCCGTCGTGGCGCGGCTGACGATCGCGCGGAACAGAAAGAAGGGGATGTAGCCGATCACGAAGAAGAACAGCATCGACACGCCCGGCGCGCCCGCCATGTCGTGATCGCCGCCGCTGACCAGATGGATGCCGCCGACCATGCTGCCCAGCATCAGCGGTTCCATGAACAGCCAGATGAAGCCGAAGTTGCTGCGGCCGAAGCGGGTCTGCAGTTCGCGCATGATCAGCGCGCCGATCACACGCTCGCGCACCACCAGCATCGCCGCCAGGCCGCGACGTCGTTCGAAGCGCGTGGCGACGATGTCGCTCATGAACGCGGCGCGGCCGGGGTGGCGCGCCGGGCGGCCGGCCGTGTCGCCGGGGGCGCGGCCGCGCGGCGGACTGGCGCCGGGTCGCCGACCAAGGGCACCTGGGGCGGCGGGGCCGCGGTCGATGCCAGCAGCGGCTGGGAGCCAAGCAGCAGCGGCCGGGTCGCCACCCAGCGCGCGCCATCCTGGCAATAGATCCGTGACAACACCTGCCGCCCGTCGGCCAATTGCACTTCGCGGCATTGCCGCCCGCTGGCGGCGTTCCAGGCGCGGGCAAGCCGCACCATGCCGGTCTGGCCGGTGGACAGCACGACCCGGTCCTGGTCGCCTGGCACTGCCCGGGCGGCAAAGGCGGCGACGGCATCCATCGGCGCCGCCGGCACGGCCGAAGCCTCGACGCTCGACTGCCCGGACAGGCCAGCGCAGCCGGCCAGCAACAACAGTCCCGCCGCCAGCGCCGATCGACCGACGGCGGGCGCGCGCAGAGTGGTGGTCCAGGTCTTCGCGGGGCCGTTCATGGGCGCCTCATACCGCAAATTCTCCCGCACCGCAAAAAACACGCGTCGGGAAACGCGCTTGTGAGCCGAATGCGCAGGCGCCATCGGTCGCGGCAGCACTGCCGCCGCCTGGGCAACCATGCTAGCCGCTGCCGATGACGTCTACCCGCCGAGACACCCGGCCGGCGAGCCCCGGGCCAACGCCTTCGCCGTCGCGCACAGGCCTACCGCCGCTGTGGCCGGCGCACCGGTTCGGCAAGGCGACGGGTACGGTCGGTGCCTGGGCCCCGGCGGCGGGCGTCGTCCCGGCCGAGACAGCTCTGCACCTGGGCCGGATTGTCCGCCGCCAACGCCTGGGCGGGCCTGCGGGGCTGGCCGATCCTGGACCGGCGGCGCTCAGCACGGCCCCGCCGACAGACCGGGCCGTGCTGGTGCTGGACCCATGCCCCCGCCAGCCAACGCCGGCCGATCGCAATGCGATGGCCCGGGTCATGGCCGCGGCCCTGGCCGAGGCCGCAGATCGACCGGTGCTGGTGCTGCCACACCCGTCGGCGGCGCCCCGCGCGCGGCCGCTGCTGGCCGCCTGGCCTGGCGCGCACATCCTGCCGCACCGGCTGGCAGCCTGGACGCTGCTCGATTCCGCGGCAGTGGTGCACCTGGCCGGCCCAGCCCGCGACCCACCCGACCCCATGGCGGCGCTGGCCGGGGCCGCAGGGCTGCCGCTGCGTATCGACGGCCTGCCCCAGGACAGCGCCGCCATCTGGGCTGCGGCCCTGGCCGCCACCGCCTGGACCTGCCCGTTCCACGGCACGCCGATCACCGCCGAAGCGGGGCTGGCCCTGCTCGGCCAATGGCGGGCGATCGAGGCGCAGAATCGCCGTATCGCCGCGGTCACCGGCATCGCGGTGTGGAAGCGGGCGGCAATCGCGCCGCTGCTGGCGTCCTCGCGCGGGTTGCCCGCCTTCCGGGCCGCCCCCGGGGCCGCCTTGAAGCGCGCGAAGCGCGACCGCGGCACGCTCGCCGCCTGGGCCAGCGCCATGCCGGCCGCCCTGCCCGCAGCGGCGGCCGAGGCCGAGGTGCCGCTGCTGCGAATCGAGGACGGCTTTGTCCGCGGCCGGGGCCTCGGCGCCCGGTTCCAACCCGGCGCGTCCTGGTGCCTGGACGGGCGGGGGGTGCATTACGACGCGGCCCGGCCCTCCGATCTTGAGGCCCTGCTGGCTGTGGCAGAGTTCCCCCCGCCCCTGCACGCCCGGGCGGCCCGTTTGCGGGCGACCATCACCGACCGCCGCATCAGCAAGTACAACCCGCCCGGCGCCCCGCTACCCCCCCTGCCCGATGGCCGGCGCATCCTGCTGGTGACAGGCCAGGTCGAGGACGATGCCTCGATGCGGGCCGTCACCGGGAAGGTGCGGCGCAACCTCGACCTGCTGCGGGCGGTGCGGGCGGCCGAACCCGGCGCCTTTGTGCTGTACAAGCCACATCCGGACCTGGTCGCCGGCTTTCGCCACGGGCGGATCGCCGCGGCCGACCTGCGCGGTCTCGCGGACGCCGTGGTCACAGCGACCCCGCTGCCCGACCTGCTGCCGAAGATCGACGCGCTGCATACGATCTGCTCGCTGTCGGGCTTCGAGGCGCTGCTGCGTGGCGTGCCCGTCACCTGCTGGGGCCAGCCCGCCTATGCCGGCTGGGGCCTGACCGAGGACCGCGACCCGATCCCCCGCCGCACCCGCCGCCTGACACTGGACGAACTCGTGGCCGGGATGCTGATCCTCTATCCGCGCTACGTGGACCCCGCGACGGGGCTACCCTGCGGGCCCGAGATCCTGCTCGACCGGCTGGATGACGCGGCCCTGTGGCGGGCGCCGCGCTGGACGTTGCATCGCGGCCTGCAAGGGTTCTTGACCCGGCTGGTGGCCGGATGGCGGGGGCTGACGTGATCGGCCATGTCGTGATCACCGGCGCCTCGCGCGGGCTCGGGGCCGCGCTGGCGCAGCGCTTCGCCGGCCCCGGGGTGCGGCTGGGGCTGATCGCGCGTTCGGCCGAGGGCCTCGCCGCCACGGCCGCGGCCTGTGCCACCCGGGGGGCCGTGGTCTCGGTCGCGGTGTTGGATGTGCGGGATGCGGCAGGGATGGGCGCGGTGCTGGCGGCCTGGCAGGCGCTGGCCCCGATCGATTGCGCCATTGCCAATGCGGGGGTCTCCGGCGGCACGCGCCCCGACGGTGCGCCGGAGGGGCTGGACAGCGCCACCCGCCAGGTCGGCGTGAACCTTCAGGGGGCGCTGAACCTGGTTGAACCGCTTTGGCCCGGCATGGCGGCGGGCGGGCGCATCGCGCTGGTCGCCTCGATCGCGGGCTTCCGCGGCCTGCCCGATATCCCGGCCTATTGCGCCAGCAAGGCGGGCTTGCGGGCCTATGGGGAGGCCTTGCGGGCCCGGCTCGGCCCCCGCGGGGTGCGGGTGACGGTGCTCTGCCCCGGCTTTTTTGAAAGCGACATGAGCCGCCGCTTCCTGGGCGGCCAGCCGGGGGCCATGGGCTTGGACCCCGCCGCCGACCGCTGCCATGCGGCGATTGTGCGGGGGCGGGCGCGGCTGGCCTTCCCCTGGCACCTGGCCGCCGGGCTGCGGCTGCTGGACCTGCTGCCCGCGTCGCTGTCGGACTTTTGCGCGCGCCGGGTGCGGTTCCGGATCGCGCCGGAGTAGGGTCTGCTCTCGATCGGTTCGGCTGACGACAGGCGCGGCCTTCGGCTGGCCCAGCCCGATGTCGCCTCAGCCTTCCATCGCCCGCCCGGCGCGATGCCGGCGCAGCAGCCACAGCCCGATGCCCGCTGCCACGATGAACAGCCCTGCGGCCAGCCCCACTTGCCAGGCGCCGTCGACCCGCACGCCCTTGCCCAGCAAGGCGAACACCACCGTCTGCGGCAGGTAGCCGAGCGCCGAGGCCGCAAGGAACGGCCCGGCCGCGATGCCCGCCATGCCGGCCAGCAGGTTCAGCGCCAGGTTGTTGCCGACCGGCAGCAGCCGCAGCGCCAGCGTGGTGCCGAAGGGGTTCTGCACCAGCGTGTCGAGCAGCGGGCGGATTCGCGGCCCGAAGCGACCGGCCAGGCGCCTTTCGGCCCAACCGCGCGCCACGAGTCGCGCCCAGCCGAAGGCCGCCGCAGCCCCCACCACCTGGCCCGCCAGGCCCAGGAGACTGCCGAGCAAGGCGCCGAAGGCATAGCCGCCGACGAAGGCGACCGCCTGGCGCGGCACGCCGACCGCGGTCGCCAGCGCTGCCACGGCGACGAACACGACTTCGGCGCCAAGCCCGCCGCCGGTCAGGTACTGGTCGGCCCAGGCCGTGCCGGGGGCGACGCCGAGCGTCCGCAGCAGCCAGCCCCCGGCTGCCAGGCCGGCCGCAAGCAGCAGCAGCTTGGCGATCGACCGGCCGCGGTCGGTCATGGCGCCGGGGGCACTGCACGCGTCTCCGGCGGGCTGGCCACCGCCGCGTTGGCAACCACGGACATTGCGACCAGGGGGCTCGCGACCATGGGGCTCACAACCAAGGGGCTCGCAACCAAGGGGCTCGCAACCGGGCGGCGCCAGCGGCGCTGCAGCCAGATCACCCCGACCAGATCCATGAAGGCCACTAGCAGCCGATCGAGCGTGCCGTAGTTGCTGACCCCGCGCAGCCGCGGGCGGTGGTTCACCGGTTCGCTGACCACCCGGGCCCCGGCGCGCAGCGCCAGCGCGGGCAGGTAGCGGTGCATGTGGTCGAAGGCCGGCATCTCCAGGAACAGGGTGCGCGAAAACACCTTCAGCCCGCAGCCGCTATCAGGCGTGGCGTCCCCCAGCAGCCACGCCCGGAAGCCGTTGGCCAGCCGGCTGGTGACGCGCTTCATGCGGGTATCGCGCCGGTTCACCCGGCGCCCGGCGACCATAACCGCCCCGCCCTCGGTCATGGCGCGGGCCAGCAGGCGGGGGATGTCGGCCGGGTCGTTCTGCCCGTCGCCGTCCAGGGTCGCGATCCATGTGCCCCGCGCCGCCCGAACGCCGGTCACGATCGCCGCCGACTGGCCGCAGCTGGCGGCGTGGCGGAAGGCGCGCACGCGCGGGTCGGCCGCGGCCGACCCGGCCAGGACCTGGTCAGTGCCATCGGTGCCGCCGTCATCGACGCAGATCACCTCGTGCGGGGTCTGCGCCAGGGCGGCGGCAATCTCGGCCAGCAGCGGGCCGGCGTTGGTCGCCTCGTTCTTCATCGGGATCACGACCGACACGAGCGGCTGGGTCGGCTGGTCGGTCACGGGGCGGCGGCTTTTCGTCAAGGGGTACGTGCGGGGCGGTAGCAGGCGGGGGCCAAGGGCGGCAAGCCGCCCGCCCGCGGGCCCTGCGTACGGCGCACGTCAGCCGATCCTTGGGCGGGCGGCGAAACCGTCCCTATATTGTCGTCTGCCATGCCATTCGATGCGACCCTCGGCGCTGCCGACCTGCCCCCCACACGCCCCGCGCCGCGAGACAGCCGGGCCGTGGCCTATTGGCTGCTGACCGTCTGCGGCCTGATATGGGTCATGGTCGCCCTCGGCGGCGCCACGCGACTGACCGGTTCGGGCCTGTCGATCATGGAATGGGCGCCGCTGTCGGGCACCCTGCCGCCACTGTCGGACGCGGAATGGATGCGGCTCTACGAGCTGTATCGCACCGTGCCCCAGTATGCCCTGGTCAACGCCGGCTTCGGGATCGAGGGTTTCAAGCAGATCTTCTGGCTGGAATGGGCGCATCGCTTTTGGGGGCGGCTGATCGGCCTCGCCTTCGCCGTCCCGCTGGCGGTGTTCTGGCTGCGCGGGCGCCTGCCGGCGGGGCTGTTGCTGCGGCTGCTCGGGCTGCTGGCGCTTGGCGGGCTGCAGGGCGCGATCGGCTGGTTCATGGTCGCCAGCGGCTTTGACGCCGATCGCACCACCGTCTCGCCCTATCGGCTCGTGCTGCACCTCGGCCTGGCGCTGGTGCTGTTCTCCTGCGTGCTCTGGACCGCGCTTGGCCTGCTGCGGCCGCAGGCCGAGCCGCCGGCGGGTGCGGCCCGCCTGCGCCGCCTCGTGCATTCCGCGGCAGGGCTTGCGGTGCTGACCATGCTGGCCGGCGGCTTCGTCGCCGGGCTGCGGGCTGGCTTTGATTTCAACACCTGGCCGCTGATGGACGGCAGGCTTGTGCCGCCGGGCTATCTGGCCGCAGGCTGGTACAGCGTAATGACGGACATTGCCACCGTGCAGTTCCATCACCGGGTCCTGGCGACACTCGCCGGTCTGCTCGCCCTCGGCGCGGGCATCGCGGCCCTGCGGCTGCTGCCGCCGGGCTTTGCCCGCCTCGCTGTCCTGGCCCTGGGCGGCACGGTGCTGCTGCAATACGTGTTGGGCGTGGCGACCTTGCTGCATGTCGTGCCGGTCGGCCTCGGCACGCTGCACCAGGCGACGGCCGTGGCGGTGCTGGCGGCCGCGCTCTGCGCCATCCATGGCCTACGGCGCGGACCCCTGGGGCGGTGATCGCGGCCGCGATCACGATGGATGTGTTGAGCGCCCTGCCGGCCGCCATCGCGGTCTATGACCGCGACCTGCGCCTGGTCTTCGCCTCAGACGGGTTGCTGGCGCAGGCCGGCCTGGAGCGCCGCGACCTGCCGATCGGCAGTACCCTGCGCGACACCACACGCATGCTCGCCTATCGTGGCCTCTACGGCCCGGGCGACCCCGAGGCGCGGCTGGAAGCGGTGCTGCGACTCGACCGAAGCGCAGCCCTGCGCCGGATCGGGCGCGCGACCGATGGTCGGGTCTTCGACCTGATCAGCATGCCGATGGCCGAGGGCGGCTTCGTCAGCCTGGCGACCGACGTCACCGCCTTCGCGCGGGGCGAGGCGCAGGCGCTCGGCGTCGCCCGCCAGGTGCAGGGCGTACTGGAACGCCTGCACGGCGGCGTTGCGGTCTTTGCCCAGGACCGGCGCATCGCGCTGTTCAACGCCGCCTATGAGTCGCTCATCGGCGCCTCGCCGGGGATGCTGCGGGCCGGCATGACGCTTGAAGAGATCTACGCCGTGCTGATCGAGCGCAGCGAATACGCCAATGCCGAGCGGGCGGATTTCGTCCGCTCGCGGCTGCAGCTCGACCGCAGCATCCCGCAGCTGATGGTGCGCGAAAGGCCGACCGGCCAGGTGCTGCGCACCCGCTCCACGCCGACCGCCGATGGCGGCTTCGTGCTGGAGGTCGATGACCTGACCGACCTGAAGCGCGCCGAGGATGATGCCAGCCGCCGCGCCGCGCTGCTCGATGGCGTGCTCGCGACCCTGCCGCATGGCGTCTGCGTCTTCGGCCCGGACAAGCGGGTCAGCATGGTGAACGACGCCTATCGTCGGCTGCTCGGTGACGCCGCGCCGTCGGTCGGCGAATCGCTCGATGGCATGATCGAACGCCGCTTCGCCGCCGGCGAATACCCCGACACCACGATCGAGGAGGTGCGCCGACAGCGCTGGGCCTTCCTGGGCCAGGGCCAGGCGGATTGGGTCCGCCGCCGGCCCAACGGCACGATGCTGGTGATCCGCATGGCGCGGCTGCCGGACGGCGGGCACCTGTCGGTGGTCACCGATGTCACGGACCTCGCCCGGGCGCAGGAGGAAACCCGCGTCCAGGCGGCCCGCCACCAGGTGATGCTGGCCAACATTCGCCATGGCGTGACGCTGTTCGACGCCGAGGGCCGGCTGATCGCGGCGAACGAGCTGGCGGCAAAGTTCTGCGGCCTAACGCTGGCCGATTTCCCGCCCGGCATCCGGATCGAAGAAGTGCGCCAGAAGCAGGCGGCGCGCGGCGAATTCGGCGCGCCGGTGGCGACCCAGGTCTTCGTCCAGGCACGAACCAAGACCTTCGGCGCCGATTCCTACACCCGCCAGCGGCCGGACGGCACGCTGCTGGAGATCACCACCGACCCGACGCCCGAGGGCGGCTTTGTCCGCACCTTCACCGACGTCACCCAGGAACGCCGCGTGATGGCCGAACTGGAACGCGCCAAGGACGCGGCCGAGGAAGCCAACCGCGCCAAGTCGCGTTTCCTGACCACCATGACGCATGAACTCCGCACGCCCCTGAATGCCGTGATCGGCTTTTCCGACGCGCTGCTGGCCCAGGCGCGCAGCGGCACCGCCCAGCCCGGCGACACGGCGGAGTTTTCGCGCGCGATCAACGAGGCCGGGCGCCACCTGCTGTCGCTGATCGACGACATCCTGGACGTCGCCCGCGCCGAGGGCAGCGGCATGGCGACCAACATGCAGTCGCTGGACCTGCCGTCGGTCGTGGCCGGCGTCGCCCGGGTCATGCGGGCCCAGGCCGACGAGGCCGGAATCACGCTTTCGGTCGAGATCGACGATTGCCTGCCGCGGGTCTTCGCCGACGAAAAGCGGCTGCGCCAGGTGATGATCAACCTAGTGACCAACGCGGTGAAGTTCACCGAGAAGGACGGTTCGGTCCACATCGCCGCGCGGATCGCGACAGGCGGACTGCTCATCGCCGTGACCGACACCGGCATCGGCATCGCCACCGAGGACATCGACCGCGCCTTCGAACCCTTCGTGCAACTGGAAGCGTCGCTGTCGCGGCGCTATGGTGGCTCGGGGCTCGGGTTGCACCTGGCCCGGACCCTGGCGCGGGCGATGGGCTTCGAATTGACGCTGGCCAGCGAACAGGGGCGCGGCACCACCGCCACGCTCACCATTCCCGCCGACCGCCTGGTCGCGGAGGAGACACCCGCCATGACCGATACCCCCTGCGTGATCCCCCATGAGTGACACCCCATGAGTGATGCAATCGCCGCGACCGACCGGTTGTTCTTCGCCGAGATGGACCCCGAGGCCGCCCGCCGCCTGACCCGCGACGCGCTGGAGGGGCAGGAGGATGGCGAACTCTTCCTGGAATACCGGCAGAGCGAGGGCACCGCGCTGGAAGACGGCCGTATCCGCAGCGCGTCCTTCGACACCACCCGCGGCTTCGGCCTGCGTGGCGTGTCGGGCGAAACGGCGGCCTATGCCCATGCCGGGCAGATCAGCGAAGCGGCCCTCGCCCGCGCCGCCGAAACCGTGCGCGCCGCGCGCCCCGGCCAGGCGGGTGCCGTGGCGGTCGGGCCGCGGGCGACCAATGCGCGGCTGTACGACCCGGCCAATCCGCTCTCCGCGATGGATTTCCCGGCCAAGGCGGCGCTGCTCGCCGAAATCGACGCCTATGCCCGCGGGCGCGATTCCCGCGTCACGCAGGTCATGGCCAGCCTGATGGGCGAATGGCAGGCCGTGCGCATCATCCGCACCGATTCGGAGGTCGCGGACCTGCGGCCGCTGGTGCGGCTGAACGTGTCGGTCGTGGTGGAACAGAACGGGCGACGGGAAACGGGGTCCTACGGCACCGGCGGCCGCTTCACCTATGCCCGCGTCACCACGCCCGAGATCTGGCGGGCGGCGGTGGACGAGGCGCTGCGCCAGGCGGTGCTGAACCTCGACGCCGTGCCGGCGCCCGCCGGCGAGATGACCGTGGTGCTGGGTTCGGGCTGGCCCGGCATTCTGCTGCACGAAGCCATCGGCCATGGGCTGGAGGGTGACTTCAACCGCAAGAAGACCTCGGCCTTTGCGGGGCTTCTGGGCCAGCGCATCGCAGCCCCGGGTGTGACCGTGGTCGATGACGGCACCCTTCCCGACCGGCGCGGCAGCCTGACGGTGGATGACGAAGGCACGCCCTCCGGCCGCACGGTGATGATCGAGGACGGCATCCTGACCGGCTTCATCCAGGACCGGCAGAATGCGCGGCTGATGGGTGTGGCGCCGACCGGCAACGGCCGGCGGCAGAGCCACGCCCATATCCCGATGCCGCGCATGACCAACACCGTGATGATGAACGGCCAGCATGACCCGGCCGAGATCATCGCCTCGGTGAAGAACGGCCTGTACGCCGTGAACTTCGGCGGCGGCCAGGTCGATATCACCTCCGGCAAATTCGTCTTCAGCGCCTCGGAAGCCTATCTGATCCAGGACGGCCGCATCGGCGCCCCGGTGAAGGGGGCGACGCTGATCGGCGACGGGCCTTCGGCGCTGACCAAGGTGTCCATGGTCGGGCATGACATGGCGCTGGATGCCGGCGTCGGCACCTGCGGCAAGAATGGCCAGGGCGTGCCGGTCGGCGTGGGCCAGCCGACGATGCGCATGGATGGGCTGACGGTCGGCGGAACCGCTGTTCGTTGAATGGCTGATCGCCACGGCCGCCATGGCGGCGGCGGTGGTGGTGCAGCTGGCGGCGGGGCTCGGCCTGTCGATGGTGGCGGTGCCGCCGCTGGTGGCGCTGGACCCACGCTTCGTGCCCGGGCCGCTGCTGGCGGTGGGCGCGGTGCTGATGTTCGGGCAGTGGCGGGCGGATGTGCGCGCGGTGCCCCGCGGTATCCTGCCCTGGGCCGTGGCGGGGCTGGCGGTCGGCACGGCGCTGGGCATGGGGCTGGCGGCGGTTGCGCCGCAGATGGCCAGCCGGCGCGGCTTTGGCGTGGTGATCCTGCTCGCGGTGCTGCTGGCCGTGACCGTGCCGCGGCTGCGCCCGGTGCCGCCCATGCTGTTCGCGGCGGGTTTCATCTCGGGCGCCATGGGCGGGTTTTCCGGCGTGCACGGGCCGCTGATGGCGCTCGCGGTGGCACACCTGCCGGCCCAGGCGGTGCGCGGGGTGCTCGGGCTGTTCTGGTTGATCGCCTACGCGATGATCGTGCCGGTCGCCGCCATTGCCGGGCGCTTCGGTGCGGCCGAGGGCTGGCTGACGCTGATGCTGCTGCCGGGCCTCGCGCTGGGCGTGCTCCTGGCCCGGCCGGCGCGGGCCTGGCTGACGGGGCCGCGGCTACGGCCGGCGATTCTGCTGGTCAGCACGGTCTCGGGCGGGCTGCTGGTCTGGTTCGGCTGACCGCCGGGGTCAGGTGAAGACCAGCAGGGCGCCGGCTTCGTAAAGGCGGTTGGTCAGCCCTTCCTCGGCCACCAGCAGCAGCACGCCGGGACCAGCGGTGCGCAGCAGCGTGGCGCCCGAGAGCAGCAGCCCCTCGGCCGCCGCGTGGTCGTCGGCGAAGAGGGCGATGGCGGGGAGGGCGGCGGGGCTCGCCGGCGGCGCATCGGGCGGGATCAGTGTCTGTATGTGCGACATGGTGCGACTATCCGAGACCCAGGTGAAGGGCGGGTTAATCGCGCGGTGGCTTCCGCGGCCGGGCGAAGGTCGTCCGCCGCGGGATCAATAACCCGCATGCGGCGCTGGAACGAAAGCACCGCGGTGATGTCTGCAATCACCGCGGCGGCAGCACGGCCTGCGGGTCGAGCCAGGTCTGGAACCAGGACAGCGAGAAATGCAGGTGTGGACCCGTCACCCGCCCGGTCATGCCAATGGCCCCGAGGCGCTGGCCGCGGGCGACGACCGTGCCCTCAGCCACGTCCTGTGCCGACAGATGCGCATAGAGCGTGTTCACCCCATGGCCGTGGTCCAGCACCAGCAGTCGGCCGAAGAACAGGAAATCATCGGCCAGCGTGACCCGGCCGCCCATCGCCGCCAGGACCGGCGTGCCGACCGGGGCGGCCACATCCAGGCCGAAGTGCGGCTGGCGGGGCTGGCCGTTCAGCACGCGCTGGCTGCCGAAGATGCCGCTGATGCGGCCCTGCGCCGGCCAGGCCGGGCCTTCGAGGAACCCGGTGCCGGCACCTTCGGCGGCGCGGGCCTGGGCCAGGCGCTCCCGTTCCCGCCCGATACGCGCCAGCGCCGCGGCATCGGGCGTGACCTGGGCGGGGGGCAGGCCCGAGATCGCCTGGACATCCCAGACGCGCCGGGCAACGGCCAGGGCCTGGCTTTCGCTGCGGCCGCCGGGCGGCGTCACGGTCAGCATCGCCTGTGGCGGGGCGTCACGGCCGAAGCCGAAGACGATGTCACCCGCCGGGGTCACGCGCAGGCCGCGGCTATCCAGCGTGACGCGGCTGCCGGGCGGCACCCGCGCCACCACCAGCCCGCCCTGGGTCAGCCCGGCCGGCGGCAGCGTGACGGCCTGGACCCGGCCCGTGGTCAGCAATACGGGTGTGGCCAGCACGGCGCGGCGATGCATCACAGCAGAACCGGCTGTGGCGGCCTTGGCCGGCCCCGCCCGCGCACGGTCGCCGGCGCTTCGCCGTCGGCGGTGACAGCGGCTTGCCCATCGACGAAGACCAGCGTCAGCGCAGCGCCCGGCGCCACCGCGGCGGCGCTGCCAATCGGTGCGCCCGCGGCATCGCGCACCAGCGCAAATCCACGCGCCAGAACCGCGGTATAGGACGCCGCTGCCAGCCGCGCGGACAAGCCTTCCAGCCGCATCGCGGCCTCGCGCAGCACCCCCGCCAGGCGGGGTTGGGCGGCGGGGATGCGGTCGAGCCTCGCCCGCCGCTGGTCGAGCAGCCGCCGCATCGCGGCCGCGTGGCGCTGGCGCTGCATGGCCAAGGCCGCGCTGCGGGCGGCGATGCCCTCTCGCGGATGCGGCAGGCGTTGCCCGATGGCGGACAGGGCGGCGCGCTTGGCGGCAATGCCGGCGGCCGGCGCCCGGGCCAGGCGCGCCGAAAGATCATCCAGCCGCTGCCGGGCAGCCTGCACCCGCCCCGGCAGGTCGGGCAGGGCACGCGCGGCGCGGTCCAGCCGCATCCGCGCCCGCTCGACGCGGGTCGTGCCTGCCGCCTGCAGACGCGCCTCGGTCTGCCGCAGGGCGGCCAGCAGGTCGAGCCGCGCGGGCACCGCCATTTCGGCGGCCGCGGTCGGCGTCGGCGCGCGCTGGTCGGCGGCGAAGTCGATCAGCGTGGTATCCGTCTCATGCCCCACGGCGCTGATCAGCGGGATGCGGCTGGCGGCCGCCGCGCGAACCACGGCCTCGTCGTTGAAGGCCATCAGGTCTTCCAGGCTGCCGCCGCCGCGCGCCACGATGATCACATCGGGCGCTGGGTCCATGCGGTTGAAGCCGGCGATGGCGGCGGCGATCCGCGCGGCCGCCCCCTCCCCCTGCACCGGCACCGGCCAGAGCAGGATCCGGCGCGCAAACCGACGCTGGACCGTGGTGATGATGTCCTGGATCACCGCGCCTTTTTCGCTGCTGACCACGCCGATGATGCGCGGCAGGCGCGGCAAGGCGCGCTTGCGGTCGGCGTCGAAGATCCCCTCGGCCAACAGCCGCGCGCGCAGTTTCTCGATGGCCGCCAGCAGCGCGCCCTCGCCGGCGTAATCCAGCCGGTCCACCGTCAACTGGTAGTTGGACTGGTCGGGGTAGGTGGTCAGCTTGCCCGAGGCGATGACCTCGGTGCCGTTCTCCGGCTTCAGCCCGGATCGGCCGGCGGACCAGGACCAGATCACGCAGCGGATTTTTCCCGAGCCGTCCGAATCTTTCAGCGAGAAATAAAACCGGGTCGGGCCATAGGCTTTGGCCTCCGTCACCTCCCCACGAACGCGCACGCGACCAAAGGCGCCCTCGATCGTGCGCTTCACCGCGCCCGAGAGTTCGCCCACGGTGTATTCGGGAATGTTGCTGGGCGGTTTTTCCATCGCGCGCCAGACTAGGCGCTGCGCCGCAACCGGCCAAGGATGCAGCCTTGATCGCCTGACACGGGAACTGTTCCATGACCCTTCATTTCGGACGTCGCACGGCCTTGGCGCTGGGCTTGCCGGCAACGGCCGGGGCCCAGACTGCGCCCCGCGACCCAGCCTGGCGGCCCGACCGGCCGATGCGCCTCGTGCTGCCTTTTGCTCCGGGCGGCCTGACCGACATCCTGGCGCGCGCCTTCGGGCCGCTGCTGACAGCGCAACTCGGCCTGCCGGTGGTGGTGGAAAACCGCGCCGGAGGCGGTGGCAACATCGCGGCCGAGGCGATCGCCCGCGCCACTCCCGACGGCACGAGCCTGCTGGTCGCGACCCAGGGGATCATCGCGCTGAACGGGTCGCTCTATGCCCGCCTGCCCTATGATCCCGTGGCCGACTTCGTGCCGCTGGGCATGCTGGGGCGGCAGCCGAACCTGCTGGTCGCCTCGCCCCGGGTGCTGCCCGGCTGGGGCCTTGCGGACCTGCTGGCGCTGGCGCGGCAGAAGCCTGGCGGGCTGTCCTATGGCTCCAATGGCGTCGGGTCCTTCACCCATCTGTCGATGGCGCTGCTGGCCTCGCGCGCGGGGGTGCCGATGACGCATGTGCCCTATCGCGGCTCGGCGCCCATGCTAACCGATTTGGTGTCGGGCACGCTGGATTGCGCCTTCGATGCGCTCGGCACCTCGCTGCCACAGGTGCGGGCCGGGGCGTTACGGGCGGTGGCCGTGTCCTCGGCGGAAAGGTCGCGCTTCCTGCCCGATGTGCCGGCGGTGGCCGAGACGGTGGCGGGGTTCGATGCCACGCCCTGGTACGGAGTCTTCGCCCAAACGGCCGCGCCCATGGCCGAGGCCGCGGTGCAGGCGGCGCTGGCCGATCCTGCCTGGGCGGCGGTGCTGGCCGAGCGCCAGGTCGATGTTTTTGCCGGCACGCGCGCGAGCCTCACAACAGCGATTGCCGCCGAACGGGCGGTCTGGGCGGAGATCATCCGCACGACCGGGGCCCGGGCGGAATGATCGCGCTCGACTGGGCCTGGGTCACGCCGCCGCCCGACCAGGCGCGGATTCTACTGCTGGACAGCCTGGGGTGCGCGCTGGCGGGGCTGGGGCATCCGCGTCCGCGCGGCTTTGCCAAGGCGATGGCCGCCACCATGCCGGGCGCAGTCACTTTGCCCGGCTGCCCGGGGCTGGCCCCCGCCGCGGCGGGGGCGGTGCTGGCGCTCGCCATGTGCTGGGACGAGGCGAATGAGGGCCTGGCCCGCGCCCATGGCCGCCCGGGGCTTGCGACCGCGCCGCTCGCGCTGGTCGGCATCGCGCAGGGCACCGAGGTGGCCGAGGCGGTCGCAGCCTTCGCCACGGGCTATGAGGTCGCAGCCCGCGCCGGCGAGGTTTTTCGCCTGCGCCCGGGGATGCATGTGGACGGCACTTGGCACAGCCTGGGTGCCGCCGTCACCGCCGCGCGCCTGGCGGGCAGCGACGTCGGCGCCGCAGGTCGGGCGATGCGCCTGGTCGCCTGCCAAATCCCCTTCAGCCTCTATGCCCCGATCGCCGCCGGCATGGACGGGCGCAATTCCTACGCTGCCCATGCCGTGCTGCTCGGCCAGATGGCGGCCGCCGCGGCCAGCGCGGGGATGGACGCGCCCGCCGAGGGCTTCGACATCACCCGCGCCCTGGCGCTGGGGTTGGAGGACCCCGCCAGCATGACCCCACCGGGCACCTGGCTGCTGGCCGAGGCCTATACCAAGGCCTACGCCGGGGTGCGCCACGCGCATTACGGCGCCTCGGCCGCCGTTGCCATGCGTGACGAACTGGACGCGCCGGTCACGGCCATCGCCCTGCATACCTATCCCGAGGCCCTACGCTACGCCGGCAACCGCGCGCCCAGAACCGCGATCCAGGCGCAGTTCAGCCTCTCCTGGGCGATCGCGGCGGCGCTTGTGCAGGGCGACCTTGGCCCCGCTGGCTATACCGACGCCGCCCTGGCCGACCCCGACATGCGCCGGCTGGAAGCCCTGGTCACCTTGCACGAGGACCCCACCCTGCCCGGCCGTGGCGCCCGGCTGGTGCTGACCGAGGCAGGCGGCCGGGTGCTGGAGGCCCCGAGCCGCATCACCGAACCCATGCCGCGCGAGGATAGCTTGGAAAAGTTCCAGCGATTTGCCGCGCCCGCCCTCGGCGCCGAGGGCGCGCGTGCCGCCGCCGACACGCTGCTGCGTGGGCAGGGCGTGGCGCCAGGGTTCTTGCAAGCCGCATCGGCAGCGGATTGAGTACGCGGATGTTGCACCGCCGCCCCCTGCTTGCCCTGCCCCTGCTGGCCGCTGTGCCGGCCGCCGCGCAGACCTATCCCGCCCGGCCGATCCGCTTGGTCTCGCCCTTCCCGCCGGGTGGCACGACCGACATCCTGGCCCGAGGCCTGGCCGCGAAATGGGCCGAGCCGCCGCTGTCGGCCCAGGTGGTGGTGGAAAACCGCCCCGGCGGCGGTGGTGCGATCGGCAGCCATGAGGTGTTTCGCGCACCCCCCGATGGCCATACGCTGATCGTCGGCAACAACCAGACGCATGCGACCAATGCGGCGCTGATCCCGAACCTGCCTTATGACGCCGGAGGATTTTCGGCGGTATCGCTGTTGGCTCGCGTACCGCATGCGCTGGTCGTTCCGGCGAACAGCCCGGCGCGGGACCTGGCGGGGCTGGTCGCCTATGCCAAGCGCCGGCCGGGAGGGCTGTCCTACGCCGTGTCCAGCCATGGCTCGGCGGCACATATCGGGGCGGCCAACCTGTCGCGGGCGCTGGGCATGGACACTACCGCCGTGCCCTATCGTGGTGCGGCGCCGGCCGCGGCCGACCTGACCGCGGGGGTGGTGGAGTTCTCGTTGGCGACCTGGGCCTCCGTCTCGGCGCTGGTGCTGGATGGACGGCTGCGCGCGCTGGCGGTCGGCGGCACCACGCGCTTTGCCGAACTGCCCGATGTGCCGACGCTCGCGGAGGCCGGCGTCGCCGAGGTCGCCCCCGATGCCTGGTTCGGCTTGTTCGCCCCGCCGGCCACGCCAGCCCCGATCGTGCAGTGGCTGTATGAGGCAACGGTGGCGGCCCTGGCCGACGCCGCGATCCGCACGCGGTTGACCGCCGTGGGCTTCCAGGTCGAAACCATGCCGCCCATCGCCTTCGCCGATTTCGTCCGTGCCGAGGTGCTGAAATGGGCCGGGCTGATCCGCAGCGCCGGCATCACGGCGGAGGCCGGCTGATGGACCCGCGGCTGGATGAGATCGCGCATCTGCTGGAGCACCGCGCCGACGGTGCCTATGGCCTGCATGACGTGACGCAGAAGCAGCACGCGCTGCAGGCCGCGCTTGCCGCCGAGCAGGCTGGCTGCGCGGCGTCCCTGGTCGCGGCCGCACTGCTGCATGACATCGGCCACATGGTGCACGACCTGGGCGAAAACCCCGCCGCCGCGGGCGTGGACGACCAGCATGAGGCGCTGGGCCATGCCTACCTGGCGCAGTGGTTCGGCGCAGACGTGACCGAACCCGTGCGTCTGCATGTGGCGGCCAAGAGATATCTCTGCACGATGGAACCCGGCTATTTCGCGCGCCTGGCGCCGGACAGCGTGCTGAGCCTGTCGCTGCAGGGCGGGCCCATGTCGGCCGAGGAATGCAGGGCCTTCCAGGCCGGGGGCTTTGCCCAGGCCGCAGTGACGCTGCGGCGCTTTGACGAGGCGGCAAAAGACCCGGACCTGGCAACACCGCCGGTCGCGCATTTCATGGCGGCGGTCGCCGCCTGCATCCGCCCGGCGGGATAGGCTGCTTGCTGCCGGGGGCCATCCACTGCAAGAGCCCTGCCAACCGGAGGACACGACCCTGACAACCCGCCGCACGCTGCTTGGCGCCAGCCTGGCCCTGCCCATGGTCGCCCAGGCTCAGGGCACCTGGCCCGAACGCCCCGTCCGCTTCGTCGTCGCCTTCGCCCCCGGTGGCTTCGCCGACATCATCGGCCGGCAACTGGCCGAAAGCATGACCGAGGCCTGGCGCCAGACCGTCATCGTCGAGAACCGGGGCGGCGCCGGCGGCAATGTGGCCGCACAGTTGATTGCCCGCGCAGCACCCGATGGCTACACGGCGCTCATCACCACCGGCGCCTTTGCGATCAACCCCAGCCTGTCGCGCAACCCGGGCTACCGGCCCGAAGATTTTGCCACCGCCGCCGTCGTCGCCGGCACGCCGAATATTTTTGTTGTCCGCGCCGACAGCCCGGCGCGAACGCTGGCCGACCTTGTCGCGCTCGGCCGCCGGCGGCCGCTGAATTACGGCACCGCGGGCGTCGGGGTCGCGGCGCATCTTTCCGCCGAGTTGCTGTTCAAGCGCGCCGGCGGCGTGGATGCGCAGCACATTCCCTATACCGGCGCCGGTCCGGCCATGCTGGCCCTGCTGGCGGGAAACATCGACATGGTGGCGACATCGCTGCCGAGCGCGGTGACCCAGGTCCAGCAGGGTCTCGCCCGGGGCCTGGCCGTCACAGCGGCCGGGCGCAACGCCGCGACGCCGGATGTGCCGACGGTGGCCGAGGCGGGTTTCCCGCCCATCATCGATGTCGCCTGGGTGGCCGTGTTCTTCCCCGCCGCGGTGCCGGCGCCGATCCTGGCCCGCGTCAACGCCGACGTCACCCGCGCCATGGCCCAGCCCGCCTTCCAGCAGCGCCTGGCCGCCGCCGGCTTCGACCCGATCGGCGGGTCGGTCGAACAGGTCAACGCTTTCGTGGCGAACGAGGTCGCAAGCTGGCGCGACATCGTGCGCATGATCAACGTGTCGATCGACTGACATGCTGATGATCCATGACAGGCGGCGCATCGCCTTTGACCTGCTCTCGCCCGCGTGCCCCCGCACCGTCTGCCTGGTGCATGCGCTGGCCGCCGACAGCGGCATGTGGGCCGAACAGGTGCCGGCCCTGCTCGATGCCGGATATGCGGTGCTGCGCATCGACCTGCGCGGCCACGGCGGCAGCGCGGCGACCCACGGCGCCTATCGCATGCAGGACCTGGCAGGCGACATGGCGGCCCTGCTGGGCTGGCTGGGGCGCGGGCCGGTCGATTACGTCGGCCTGTCGCTCGGCGGGATGAGCGGCCAATCCCTGGCGCTGGATCACCCGGGGCTGGTGCGGTCGCTGATGATCTGCGACGCGCTGCCCGAATCCCTCCCCCAGGCGGCGACCATCTGGGGGCCGCGCATGGCCGCCGTCCGTGCAGCCGGGTCCGTCGCCCCCATCGCGCAGGGCACGCTCGATCGATGGCTGAGCGAGGCATGGCGTGCCAGGCACCCCGCGCGCGCGGCGCAGATACTGGCGACCATCGCCGCGACCGATCCCGACGGCTATCTCGGCTGTGTCCAGGCGATCAGCGCCTTCTCCTTCGTGCAGCGCCTGCCCGGGCTGGCCTGCCCCGTCAGCGTCGTCTGCGGCGAGCACGACCACGCCGTGCCACCAAGCGAGGGCCGGCGCATCGCAGCCCTGGTGCCGGATGGCCGGTTCCATGCCATCGCCGATGCGCTGCACCTGCCCAATGTGGAACAGCCCGAGGCCTTCAACCGCGTGCTGCTGGACTGGCTGGCCGGCTGAACGGCCGCGTCAGCCGGCGTCGAACCAGGTCTTCCACTGCGGCACCGCGGTCGCAAAGGTGCCGCGGTGGGAGGTTGGGCCGGTCGAAATGGCCGTCACCTGCGGGTTGCCCGCCCCCATCGCGCGCTGCCAGGTCTGCGCCAGTTGTCCGAGGCCAATGCTGATCACTTCATCGGCTTCACCGAAGTAGTTGCGGACCCGCGTGCGGATCACCCAGCGATAGGCCTGCTGCAAGGCCACCAGGCGGCCATAGGCCGAAGCCGCGAAAAACGCGGAATCAAAGAACGCCGGGCGGATCAGTCGCCGAAGGTCGTCGGGAATCTCGGCCGCCGTCACGGGGTCCCTCCGATACAGCCGGTGTGCAGCATCGAAGGCCGCATCGGTCAACAGCGCCCGCGCCAGCCCAGGCTGCGCGTAATAGTGCTCGTAGGAAAACACCGAGAGGACGAACAGCGAATTCACCCAGCCGGCGTCATTGGGCCGGGGAAAGTTCAGGAAGCCGTTCAGCGCGACAAAGACGTCGACCGGCGCGCTGGCCGTGGCGGCGCTGGCCACGGCGATGCCGGCCCGTTCCAGCGTCTCCAGCAAGGCCATGGTGACGAAGCCGCCTTGCGACCAGCCGCCGATGTGCAGCCGGCTGACGGATAGGCCCATCGGCGCCAGCACCGCGCGGCTGGCGGCCAGCATGTCATGCGTCGCCTGCTGGTGGCTGCCCTTGACCATGTAGCCCTCGGGCTCGGCCGAGCCGCCCAGGCCGAAGTAATCCGCGCCGATCAGCAGATACCCCTGCCCCGCGAACTGCGCGATCATCAACTGCGTTTCCGGCGACTGCTCGGCGAAGGACGGTACCTGCTGTTTTCCGTACACCGTGCCGTGCTGGTACGAGACCATGGGCAGCGCGCCCGTCGCCCCTTCGGGCACCGCCAGCAGGCCGGTTGCGACCGTCGCCTGGTTGCCGCGCTCCGGGATGACCGAGGGGTAGGTGACGCGATACAGCCGCACGCCCTGGCGCGCAGGGGTATAGGCGACATCCACGCCGAAGAATCTTGGCGTGTCCTCGCGCAGGATCCGGTTCAGCCGATCCGCGTCCCAGATGCCGACAGGCGTCACTTGCAGCCCGGCCGCGACGGCCGTGACCTGAGACTGGGCCTGAGACTGGGCCTGAGACTGGGCCAGCAGCGGCGTCGCCAGCCCGGCCGAAAGCATGCTGCGACGCAGCAGGCTGGTCATCGCCACCTTCCCTTCGGCTTCAGTCGGCGCGCATGCCGGTGCGCCGCACCACATCGCCCCAGCGCACCGCCTCGGCGCGGATGAAGGCGCCGAGCTGTTCGGGCGTATCGGGCGCTGCCTCCGCGCCTTCGGCCGCGAAGCGCGCCTGCACCTCGGGGTCGCCCATCGCCTTGTGCACTTCCGCGTTCAGCCGGGCGATGATGGGGGCCGGCACGCCGGCGGTGGTGACCACGCAATACCATTGCGTCGCCTCGAAGCCCGGCACACCCTGTTCGGCGATGGTCGGCAGGTCCGGATAGGCGCGCATACGTTGCGCGGAGGAAACCCCGAGCGCCCGCAGCCTTCCGTCGCGCACCAGCGGCATCACCGCGGTGCCGCCGCTCATGGTGAAGTTGATGGCGCCCGAAATAAGGTCGTTCATCATCGGGCCCGTGCCGCGATAGGGCACATGGGTGAATTCCACCCCGGTCTGGAAGGCCAGCGCTGCGGCGGCGACATGTGCAGCACTGCCATTGCCGGCCGAGCCGTAGGAAAGGTCGCCCGGCTTGGCACGGGCCAGTGCCAGAAGCTGCTGCAGGTTCTGCGCCGGCACACCCGGGTTCACCGCCAGCACATTGGGCACCAGCGCCTGCATGGAAATCGGCGCGAAGCCGTTGATCGGGTCGAAGTTCAGCCGGGTGTACAGGGCGGGGTTCACCCCCAGCGTGCCGATATGCCCCTGCAGCAGGGTGTAGCCATCGGGTGCCGCACGGGCCACGATCTCCTGCCCCACGGTGCCGCCGGCGCCGCCGCGGTTTTCCACCACCACCGAGACGCCGAGCGCGGCCGAAAGCTTCGGCGCCAGCACGCGGGCCATGATGTCGGTGGTGCCGCCCGGGGCGAAGGGCACGATGAAGCGGATCGGCTTGTCGGGCCAGGTGCCTTGGGCGCGGGCGATAAAGGGAGCGGCCAGGGGTGCCAAAAGCCCGGCCGCGATCAGCCCACGGCGTGGCAGCCCGCCATCTGGCAGGTGGTGCGTTTGCATTGTTTCCTCCCGGGTCAGAACGCGAAGCGGCTCATGCCGCCATCGACGGGGATGACCGTACCGGTGACATAGCCCGCGCGGGCCGATGCGAGGAAGACGCAAACATCGGCAATCTCCGCAGGATCGCCAAAGCGCCCGGCGGGGATTTCGGCATCGGCGAAGGCCTGTTCGGCTTCGGGCGTGGGGTAACGCCGCGCGATCTGCTCGCTGCGTATGCGCCCGGGCTGGAGACTGTTGATGGTGACGCCATCGGCCGCGATGTCGCGCGACAGGCCCTTGGCCCAGACATGCGCCGCGGCCTTGGCGGCGAAGGCGGCGTTGATGATCCGCGGTTCGGACGTGCCGGTGATGTTCACGATGCGGCCCCAGCCGCGTGCGCGCATCCCCGGTAGCACCGCATGGGTCAGTTCGCGCAGTCGATGAAAATTCAGCTCCATCCCTTCCTCCCAGGCGGCGCGCGGCGCGTCCAGGGCCAGCGGCCGGCTGCCGCCCGCGGCATTGACCAGGATGTCGATCCGCCCGAGGTCCGCGGTCGCGGCATCGACCAGGCGCTGCGCGGAATCCGCTTCCATCAGGTCGATCGCGACCGGGGTGATCGCAGCCCCGCCGGCGGCGGCGACTTCCTCGGCCAGTTGCTGCACCAGCGCCAGGCGGCGTGCGGCGCCGGCGACCCGCACGCCCTCCATCGCCAGCGCCCGGGCCACGGCGCGGCCGATGCCGCTGCTGGCCCCCGTCACCAGGGCGCAGCGCGTGGCGATATCCAAATCCATCCTCGTATTCCCCCCGGGCCGATGCCACCCAGTGTCGCGACCGGCGCGACGGGCGGCAAGCCGGGCCAGGGCTAACCATTCGGGCAGCGGCGGCGAAGAAGGGATCGGCAGCGGGCGCACGCCCGCACCATCGGAGGTCACAGGCCATGCATCGACGCGCGCTGATCACCCTGCCCGCCCTTGCCGTGCCCATCATGGCGGGTGCCGCCGCCGCCCCGGTGGTGGTCGAGCTTTTCACCTCGCAGTCCTGCTCCTCCTGCCCGCCGGCGGATGATGTTCTGGCGGGGCTGGTGCGCGACCGGCCCGATGTGCTGGCGCTGTCCTTCCACGTCACCTACTGGGATCGCCTGGGGTGGCGGGACCCCTTCTCCCTGCCCGAGGCGACCCAGCGCCAGCGCCGCTACGCCGCGACCCTGCCGCGCGGCGCGATGGGCGCGGGCCAGATCTACACGCCGCAGATGGTGGTCCAGGGCCGGCGCGACGTCATCGGCTCAAACCGCGCGGCGGTGCTGGCGGCGATCCAGGCGGAGGCCGCGCGGCTGACCGCCGGCCCCGCCGTCAGCGTCACCATCCATGGCGAACACGCCATCGTGCAGGTCGGCGCCGGCGTGGGGGAAGGCGCCGTCTGGCTGTTCGGGCATGACGCCCGCCACGTGACGCCGGTGCGCGGCGGGGAGAACGGCGGGCGCAGGCTGGCGCAGGTCCAGGTCGTGCGCAGCGTCGTCCTCGCCGGGCGCTGGCAGGGCGCGGCTTTGCCGTTGCAGGTGGCGCGGCCGGCGGGCGAGCGCCTGGCGGTGCTGCTCCAGGGCACGGACGGCAGCATCATCGCCGCCGGGCTCGGTTGATCAGCCCTGGCCCAAAGGAACGAGGCGAGCCGCCGCCTTTTGACGCCCAGGCCGGGGCAGAGACGGCGCAGCTTGCCGAAGACGCCTGGAACAGCCGGGAACCCGCCCGCGTCGCGCTGACCTGGACCGAGGACAGCCGGTGGCGGAACCGTGCCTGGTTCCTGCAAGGCGGCCCGGCGATCGAGGCCTGCCTGGCGCACACATGGACGCGGGAACGGGACGATCGGCTGATCGGGGGGTCTGGGCCTGGCAGGGTGACCGGATCGTCCTACGCTTCGCGCATGATTGACGCGACGACTGCGGCCAGTGGTTCCGCCGTTCCGGCCACGAGACTTGGGCTCTCCGCGCGGCAGGGCTGATGCGTCAGCGCAGCGCCAGCAGCAACGACCTGCCGATCGCGGCGGTGCGGCTGTTCCACCGGCCATCGGGACGGCGGCCTGACACGCATCCGGGCCTGTCCGACCGCGGGGTCTGACCGCTGCCCCGCAACACCGCCATCTCGCCCGCCGGCAAGGCGGTGGAGGCAGCGCGCGGATCCCGCGCCACCTGGCGTTGCATCGAGGACACCGCCGGCTGCCCGGACCCGGTGGCGCCCGGCCGCGTCCTCGGCACCGTCCGCGCCGAGGCTCGCCGCAGCGGCCGTGGAATTTTTATCCGCACAGCGGAACCATGCGGTCGCTCGCATCGAAACCATGATAGAACCCGCGGCGTGCCCCTGGTCGCCGCAAAGATGAGGCCCCGCCCATGGAACTTCGCGAAATGACTTACTTCATCGCGATGTGTCGCGCGCTGAACTTCACCAAGGCGGCGGAACAGTGCTCTGTCACGCAACCGACGCTGACGCGCGGCATCCAGAAGCTGGAACGCGAGGTCGGCGCGCCGCTGTTCGCGCGCGAACGGGGGCGCACGCACCTGACCGCGCTCGGCCGCGACCTCGCGCCACGGATCGAGGATATCGTGATGCGCAGCCTGTCGGTGCGTCGCCAGGCGGCGCTGCACCTGCGACTGCAGGGCGCCGATCTCCGGCTCGGCATCATGTGCTCGATCGGGCCGCAGCGCTTCAGCGGCTTCCTGCACAATTTCCGCGCCGACCAGCCGGGCATCGACCTTACGCTATATGACGCGACGCCTGACCGGCTGGCGGAGATGCTGCTGCTGGGCGACCTCGACGCCGCGCTGATGATCGCGCCGGATCATGCGAATGAGCGGCTGAAGGCCGAACCACTGTACGAGGAGGCCTATGCCGTCGCCTGCGGCCCGCGTCACCCCTTCGCCGCGCGACGTTCGGTGTCCATGCGCGACATGGATGGGCAGACCTACCTCTCCCGCGTGAACTGCGAGCACCGCGACATCCTGCGCGAGCACCTGCAGGCAGCCGGCGCCCGGCTGTTGAATGCCTGCCGCAGCGAACGCGAAGACTGGATCCAGAGCCTGGTAGCGACCGGCATGGGCGTCTGCTTCCTGCCCGAGTTCAGCGCGGTGCTGCCGGGGCTGGTGCTGCGGCCGATAGATGGCGCACCGATCGCCCGCCGGATCTGCCTCGTGACCGTGTCCGGCCGGCGGTGGTCCTCACCGCTTGCCAGCTTCATGGACAGCATGCGCCGCACGGCCTTCGCCGTCGCGGCGTGACCGGGGGCGATGCCGCAAGCGCATCGACTCCATACGCTCTGCGGATTGGCCGGCTGCGGCCGGCCCCGCGGATACTGCCAACCGGCTGGGCATGTTGCGTGCCCGGCCACCAATCGGAGACCGTCTTATGTTGTTGTGGCGACTGACCATTGTTGCCGCCCTCGCCCTCGGCTTCGTTGCCCAGGGGGCACAGGCCCAGAGCTACCCGCGCATTACCGGGAGCGGAGAAAACGTCATGGTCGAATACGGCCCCATGGGCCAGGGAAACCTCGTCGGTGGCGGGCGGGTCATGGTCTCGTCCAATTCCGGCATGAACATCGATGTCATGCACCTGGACATGATCTTCTCCCAGCAGCCGCGCGAGGGCTTCGTTCCGCTGATCATCGGCTCGGGAGAGAATGCCAGCACGATCTACGTGCCGGCGGCGATGATGGCGATGGTCGCCCGCGCCCGGGCGGCGATGCCCGCGCGCTGACGCTGGCACGGCGGGGCATGGCATGACGCCGTGAGGGCATGCCTGCGCCTCTCCTTGTCCATTTCGCCGGAGGCGCGTCAGGTGACTGGCGCGTCGACCGGGTGCTGACCGGCAGCGGGGCACCGCTGCCTGTCGTTCACGCCGTCGCCATGACCGACGGCCCTGCCAGGACCGATGCGGCCTGGGCTAGCCGCCGCAGGCCTCGGCCACCGCCAGCACCAGCAATACGGCCGCCGCGCGGATCGGCAGGTCCAGCACAGCGAGGCCCAACCAGCCCGCGAGCCAGCCCCCCGCCTCAAAGGCCGGCCAGCAGGCCAGCAGCACGGTCCCGGTCATCACCACGGCGCGCATCACGGCAGGCGCGCGCCGTCGAGATCGGCCAGGAAGACCAGCATGTCGCCGCGCCGCTCCACCCGGCCTTCCAGGACCACCCGCAGCCCGATCAGATCGCGGAACGCAGCGAAGCCTGCAGCCCCTTGCGCATCGGCCAGCAGCAGGAAGGCACTGCCGGCGACGGGGGCGTTGGCGACGAAGACCGCGGGAATGGCGCCCTGCAGGCATAGCGTGGCGCAGGCGCGATGCGCCAGCCCCGTCCCTGGGCGCATCGCACCGGCGGCGCATTTGCCGTCGCAGATTTCGCCCGCGATGCGCCAGCGGCCCAGGTCCTCGACGACGGGCGCCGGCGCCGGCCCCGCCACCGGCATCGGCGCCGCGCCGGTCGCCACCATGGCGATGGTGCCGCGCTGCACGACATAGCCTTCGACCGAAACCAGCCGGCCGGCGAGCGGGGCGAGGTCGCCCGCAAGGCCGGTCTTGCCATCGCCTGCCAGCAGCACGGCCCGCCCGCGCGGATGCACCGCATCGGGGGCCAGGTGCAGCAACGGATAGGGCTGCAAGGTCAGCACCCCTTGCAGCGCAACGTTGCTCGGCAGCGACGCGGGCGCCGCCTGGCCCGGCAGCAGGGCAAATCCTGCCCCGCCAGGTTCATCGGCGGTCGCCCCCAACACCCCGGCCAGGCCCAGAAAACCCAGCAGCACCCCCGCCGCGACACGGCGC
>JBBQHE010000002.1:0-64341 GCA_038323655.1 Acetobacterales bacterium
CGGCGATGTCGGCGGTCAGCTTGTACTGTTCGTATTGCAGCACGAAGGGATGGGCGAGTTCATCGGCCAGCCAGCGCAGGTCGAAGCCCGCGACGACCTGGCCCGAGACGCGATCGTGGAACTGGAACGCATGGCTGACCAACCCCTTCGGCTGGATCAGCGGCAGCACGCCCAACCGGTCCAGCATCTCCAGCGTGGTGGGATGCAGGGACGCCGCGCGCTGGTCCTTGACCGGTGCCGCTTCCGCTTCGAGCACAGTCACCGCGACGCCGCGCTGGCGCAGCGCGAGGGCCGCGATCATGCCGACGGGGCCCGCGCCGACGATCAGGACGCGGCTCATCCCTGCAAGCCGAGGTTTTCGACCAGGCCCTTCCACATCGTCGTATCGGCGGCGATGCGCTGGGCGAATTGCTCCGGGCTGTGGTCCACCGGGTCGGTGCCAAGCCGGTCGAGGCGGGCGACAAAAGCAGGATCTCGCGCAGCGGCGCGCAGCGCCTGCGAGACCTCCTCCACCAGCGGCCCGGTGCCGCGCGGCGCGACATAGCCGTTCCAGGTGACCACCGAGACACCGGGCAGAGTTTCAGAAATGGCCGGAATGCCCGGGAAGCGCGGCGACGGCGTGGGCGCCGTGATGGCCAGGACCTTCACCACCCCGCCACCGATATGCGGGGCCAGTTCGGCGGGCGTCGCGGTCATGAAATCCACCGTGCCGGCCAACAGGTCGGCAAAGGCGGGCCCGGCGCCGCGATAGGCCACGTGGGTTACCTCGATGCCGGCGCGGGCCGCCACCAGCGCCGTCGCCAGATGCGTCAGCGAGGTATTGCCCGCCGAGGCATAGGACAGGCGCCCGGGGGCGGCGCGCGCGGCCGCGATCAATGCCGGCACGGTCTGCACCGCCAGCCGTGGCCCGGCGATCAGGAAGAACGGACTGGTGCCGACGATGGAGATCGGATCGAAACTGTCCGGCAGGTAGTCGGTGCGCTGCACGAAAGGCGTGATGCACAGCGTGCTGACATTGGTGAACAGCAGCGTGTCGCTGCCTGCGCGCAGCCGTGCGACGCGGGAGGCCGCGATGGCGCCTGCAGCGCCGCCCTGGTTTTCCACCGTGAACGAACGGCCCAAGCGCATCGTCAGCCATTCCGCCGACAGCCGCGCCAGCGCATCGGTGATGCCGCCGGGGGCATAGGGCACCACCACGCTGATATTGCGATTCTGCGCCCGCGCCACCATCGGGGCCGTGAGGGCGAGGCCCAAACAACGTCGTCCCAGCATCATCCGCTCCTATCGTGATGGCCGGCCGGCATTCCCCAGAGCAGGGTGCATGCAACGACGCTGGCATACAAGCTGCTTGTTGTGTGCACAGCGATCTGCGAGCATCGCCGATGAAGGCAGGAGAAAACCCATGTCGAAGATGCGCCACATCGCCCTTTCTGTGCGCGACCCCGAAGCCAGCGCCAAGTTCTTCGAGGATGCGCTCGGCTTCCAGCGCGCCGGCCGCGCCATGCGCGGCGTCTATCTCACCGATGGCGTCATCAATGTCGCGCTGCTGAACTTCGGCGATGAACCGGTGCCGGGGTTCGAGGACCAGCCGGGCTACACCGGGCTCATTCATTTCGGTATGTGGGTGGACAATCTGGAACAGACCGATGCGGCGGTGAAGGCCGCGGGCGGTTCCTACCTGACCGGGCGCAAGGAAAAGGACCCCAACGTCTTCTACGAGGTGAAGTACCGCACCCCCGATGGCATCGTCTTCGACGCCACCGAAAGCGGCTGGCGCGGCGCGGTAAAGGAGGTCGTCCCGGCCGAGCCGGCCGAGGCTTGACCGAGCCCGAGACGGCCACCGCGCGCATCGTCCGCGCCCTGGCCGAGGACATCGTCGCCGGCCACCTGCTGCCGGGTGAGCGTCTGGAAGAACAGGCGCTGGCGACCCGCTACCTCGCCTCCCGCACCCCCGTGCGCGAGGCGCTGCGCGATCTCGCCGCCCGCGGCCTGGTGACGCTGGGCGCCCGCCGCGGGGCGGAGGTCGCGCGCATCAGCGCCGAGGACGTGGCTGACCTGCTGGATGCGGAATGCGAGTTGGAAGGCCTCTGCGCCCGCCTGGCCGCGCAGCGCATGACGGCCGTGGAAAAGCAGGCCCTGGCAGCGCTGCACGAACAGATGGAGGCGGTGGTGGCGGCGCAGGATCTGCCGGCCTACCTCGGCCTGAACGCCGAGTTCCATGGTGCGATCTGCGACGGCGCGCGCAATCGCACCATCGCCGAGGCCACCCGCAGCCTGCGGGCCCGCCTGTCGCCGTTGCGCCAGGCGCAGGATGAAGGCGTGGTGCGTCTGTCCAAGGCCCATGCCGAGCATGCCGCCATCCTGGCCGCCATCCTGCGCGCCGATGCGGCCGCGGCCTTCGACGCCATGCGCAGCCACAATGCGCGGCTGGCAACCAACGTCGTGCGCCGGTTGCGCGCCGCGCCCCCCGCGGCACGCCTGCGCGCGTGACACGGCATGTGGTCGTCGTGGGCGCGGGCAATGCCGCGCTCTGCGCCGCCATCGCAGCACGGCAGGCCGGCTGCGCCGTCACCGTGCTGGAACGCGCGCCGGAGGCCGAGCACGGCGGCAATTCGCGCTTCGCCGGCGGCACGATCCGCTTCGCCTATCCCGACAGTGCGGCCGTGCGCGCGCTGGTGCCGGACCTGACGCCAGAGGAAGCCGCGCGCACCGATTTCGGCCGCTACGACGAACAGGCGTTCTTCGCCGACATGGCGCGTGTCACCATGGACCGAACCGATCCGGCACTCTGCGATGCGCTGGTCTCCCGCTCCTACGACACCATGGCCTGGCTGGCCGGCCACGGCGTGCGCTTCCTGCCGATCTGGGGCCGGCAGTCCTTTCGCGAAGGCGACACCACGCGCTTCTGGGGCGGGCTGGTGCTGGAGGCCTGGGGCGGCGGGCCGGGGTTGGTGGAGGCTGGGCGCGCCGCCTGCGCCCGCCGCGGCATCCCGATCCGCCACGGCACCCGGGCAGTGCGGCTGCTGCATGATGGTTTCGCGGTCCATGGCGTGGTGGCGCGCGGGCCAGAGCGGATGGAGGAAATCCGCGCCGATGCGGTGGTCATCGCCTCGGGCGGGTTTCAGGCTGACCCCGAACAGCGGGCGCGCTATCTCGGCCCCGGCTGGGAACTGGCGCGGGTGCGTGGCAGCCGCTTCAACACCGGCGACGGCATCCGCATGGCGCTGGAGGTGGGCGCGGCCAGTGCCGGCCACTGGTCCGGCTGCCATGCCGTGGGCTGGGATTTTGGCGCGCCCGAGTTCGGTGACCTGGATGTGGGCGACGCCTTCCAGAAGCATTCCTATCCGCTCGGCATCATGGTGAATGCGACCGGGCGGCGTTTCGTGGATGAAGGCGCCGACCTGCGGCTGTTCACCTATGCCAGGTATGGTCGCATCATCCTGGGCCAACCCGGCGGCTTCGCCTGGCAGGTTTTCGACGCGACGACCACGCCGCTGCTGCGCGACGAATATCGCATCAAGCGTGTCAGCCGGGTGCGTGCCGACACGCTGCCGGAATTGGCCGCCAAGTTGGAAGGCGTCGATGCGGCGGCGTTTCTGAACGAGGTCGCAGACTTCAACGCCGCCATCCGCCGCGACATTCCCTTCGTGCCCCACGCAAAAGATGGGCGCGGGACCACAGGCCTGGCGATCCCGAAAAGCAACTGGGCCAATGCGATCGAGGCCCCGCCCTTCGAAGCCTATCAGGTCGGCTGCGGCATTTCCTTCACCTTCGGCGGCCTGCGCATCAACGACCAGGCCCAGGTGATGGACCAGGAGCTGCGGCCGATCCCGGGGCTTTTCGCCGCTGGCGAGGCGGCGGGCGGGCTGTTCTGGTTCAACTACCCGGCCGGGTCGGGGCTGATGGCCGGCGCGGTCTTCGGGCGGTTGGCCGGGCAGGGGGCCGCGGGTCAGCGCTGAGCGGCCAGCCAGTGGCGGGCGATATCGCGCCGGGGCGCGATCCAGGCGGCGCCGCTTACGGTGATGTGGCGCAGGATGGCCTCCAGCGCCCCGATCCGCCCCGGCCGCCCGATCATGCGCAGATGCAGGCCGATCGAAAGCATTCTTGGCCGCGCCTGTCCCTCGCGCTGCAACCAGTCGAAGGCGCCGTTGCAATAGGCCGCGAAATCCGCGCCGTTGAAGCGGGACTCGTTCCAGAACTGCATGTCGTTGGTATCGAAGGCATAGGGCAGGATCAGATGGCGCTGCCCTGCGATGCTGGCGACATATGGCAGGTCGTCGTCATAGGCATCGCTGTCGTAGAGAAAGCCGCCGTCCTCCACCAGCAGCCGGCGCGTGTTGGGGGAGGAGGCGGAGCGCGTATGCCAGCCGACCGGGCGCGTGCCCGCGGCGTCGGTGATCGCAGCGATGGTGCGCGCGATGACCGCGCGCTCGGCGGCTTCCTCCATCCCCGCATGGCTTTCCCAGCGCCAGCCGTGGGCAGAGATTTCATGCCCCCGGCCCACCGCATCGCGGACCAGTTGCGGCGAACGTTCAGCGGCGCGGCCGCAGGTGCTGACCGTGACCTTCACGCCGAAACTGTCGAACAGATCCATGATCCGCCACCAGCCGGCGCGGGTGCCGTAGCCGAAATGGCTGTCGATGCAGGGGTCCGGCCCATCAAGGCGATGACGCACCTCGTAGATCGCCTCATTCTGGGAATCGCCGTCGGTGACAGAGAACTCGGAACCTTCCTCGAAATTCACGACGAAGGACACCGCGACCGCGGCATTGCCCGGCCAGCGCACAAGCGGTGGCTTGCCGCCATAGCCGACCAGGTCGCGCGGGCCGGTCACGGCGTGGGCTGCACGCTCATCGCCAGGGTCCATTCATCGGCGCGGGCGACATGTGTCAGGCCACGGCGAACGCCCCAGAGATTGACCTGGTGATACAGCGGCACGAGGCCGAGGTCGCGCATCCCAAGCTCCGTCGCCGCGATGAAGATGCGCTGCCGCGCCGCGTCATCCAGCGTGGCCAGTCCCTGCGCCACCAGCCGGTCAAGCGCCGGATTGGAATAGCGCGAGCGGTTGGAGGCACCCTGCCCCGTGGCGCGGTCAAAGGTCGCGAGCAGCGAGCCGAGCGGCGAGGAGGGTTCCGCCGTATCGATGCCCCAGCCACCAAAAAGCATGCTGTAGTCCTGGCGACTGGCCGCGGTGATCCAGGTGGCGAAGGGCAGCGCCTGCACCGTGGTCGCGATGCCGACGCGCGAAAACATCTGGCCCAGCGCCTGGCAGATGCGTTCGTCGTTGACGTAGCGGTTGTTGGAACAATGGATCGTCAGGTTGAAGCCATTGGGGAAACCGGCCTCGGCCAGCAGGCGGCGCGCAGCGTCGATGTCCTGCGGCGGGGGCGGCAGGCCGGGCGTCCAGCCGAACCAGCCGCGCGGCATGACCTGACCCGTGGGTTCGCCCGCGCCATCCATCACGCGGGCCACCAGCGCATCGCGGTTGATGGCGAGGCTGACAGCCTGGCGCACCCGCAGATCGCGGAACGGATTTGTCGTCAGCGGCCGCCCGGCGCGGTCGGCGACAAAGGGCGAGACGCGGTCGAGGTGATCGACGAAGACATACATGTTGCGGTTCGACACGGTGCGCGTGACCTGCAGCCGCGGCTCGCGTTCGACGCGCGCGATGTCGGACGTCGGCAGCGCGTCGATCATGTCGACATCGCCCGACAGCAACGCCGCGACGCGGGTCGTGCCATTGCGCATGAAGCGCATGGTCACCGTGCCCCAGGGCTGCACACCCCCCCAATAGACTGGGTTGCGTTCCATCACGATGCGGTCGCCCTGCGCCCAGGAGACAAAGCGATACGGCCCCGTGCCGACCATGGCGCGGCCGCTGTTGTAGTCGGCGGTGGTCGCCCCCTCGCCATGCTTGCGGGAGACGATGCCGAAGGTGCTGAGGTAGATCGGCATCAATGGAAAGGGCGTCGCGGTGCGGAAGCGGATGGTCTGCGGATCGACCACCTCGGTCGCCGTGATCTGGCGGATATAAAGGCCGAAGGACGACGGGCTGTTCGGCACGCTGGGCGCGCGGGCGATGGTGAAGGCCACGTCATCGGCGGTGAAGGGGCTGCCGTCGTGCCAGGCGACGCCCTCGCGCAGCTTGAACTCCCAGGTGGTGTCGTCGACCGCGCCCCAGGACACGGCCAGGCCGGGGCGCAGTCGCTGCTGCTCGTCCTGCAGAATCAGCGCGTCGAAGAAATGGGCGGCGACCGCCTTGTTCGGCGCCAGGTTGTGGAAATGCGGATCGACCGAGGTGATCTCTGCCTCCACCGCCACGCGCAAGGCGGGCTGTGCCACGGCGCCGAAGGACAGCAGCAGGCCGAGGGCGAGGATGAGGCTTCGCAAGATCAAGGTCCCTTCGCTTTGCCCGGAACTAGCGACATTCGTGCCAGCCGCGCGGCGATTGACAAGCGCCGGCCGCGCCGGTCGCATCGCGCCTTTCCTGAAGCGGAGCATCGCGTGACCGTCCTTCCCGTCCAACCGCTCGCCGCCGACGCCCCGCAGCGCCGCATCGCCCATGATCCGGCAAAGCCGCTGGCCAGGCCCTTCGTGCCGCTGGGCGCTGCGTTCCGCGCCGGGTCTTCGTCGCCGCGCGACTATCTGGAACAGGTCATCGCGACCATCGAAGGCGCTGAGCCCTACGTCGCGGCCTTCGTCACCATGGACCTGGCCGGCGCGCGTGCCGCGGCCGATGCCGCGACGGCACGCTGGCGCGCAGGGGCGCCGCTGTCGCCGATCGACGGCATGCCCGTGGTGGTGAAGGATATGATCGAAACGGCGTCTCTGCCGACGCAGATGAACAGTCCGATCTACACGGGCTGGAACGCGCGGCGCGATGCGGCCAGCGTGCTCGGGCTGCGGGCAGCGGGCGCCTTCGTGCTGGGCAAGACGGTGACGACGGAATTCGCCTGTGCCAATTCCGGGCCGACGCGCAACCCCTACGACACCACGCGCACGCCGGGCGGTTCGTCCAGCGGTTCGGCCGCGGCGGTGGGGGCGGGGATGGCCAGCCTGGGGCTCGGCACGCAGACCCATGCCTCCACCATCCGCCCCGCCGGGTACTGCGGCGCCTATGCGCTGAAGCCGACGCATGGCGCGCTGCATGTCGGCGGGTTGGCGCCGCTGGCGCCGACCCTGGACCATCTGGGCGTAATCGGGGCCAGTCTGGAGGATGTCTGGGCGGGGTCCATGGCCATCGCCCGCCATGTGGGTGGCACGCCGCCCCACCTGGGGCTGCAAGGCCCCGCCGAAGCCCCCGCGCCGCGCAAGCCCACGACTCTGGTGCGACTGGACACGCTGGGCTGGGCCGAGACGCCCGCGCCATCCCAGGCGGGCTTCGAGGCCGCTGTGGCCCGCATCGCAGCGACCGGGGTGCGCGTACTGGACAAGGACAACGACCCCGCCACGGCGGCGCTGGAAGCCGCGTTGCGCGGCATCGGCGATTTCGCGACCGACCTGCTGGCCTGGGAGGCGCGCTGGCCGCTGCTGGCCTATCGCGACCGCGGCGCCGACCAGGTGGGGCAGCGCATCCATGACCTGCTGGAGCGCGCGGCGCGGATGACAGCCGACGACTACGCCCGCGCCCTGGCCGACCGCACCCGGCTGCGCGCGTTGCTGGCGGATTTCGTCGGCCGCGCCGATGGTTTCCTGCTGCTGTGTTCCAGCGGCCCCGCCATCGCCGACCATGGCTATACCGGGTCGCGCAACTACCCCCTGCCCTGGACACTGATGGGCGCCCCCGCCTTCGCCCTGCCGCTGTTGCAGGACGGCGGCCTGCCGCTTGGCGTGCAGCTTGCAGGCTTCGCGGAGGCGGATGCCGAGGCCTGCGCTGTCGCAGGCTGGGTGCGTGATGCCGTGCTGGGGAACAAGACCGGATGATCCATCGCCGCGCGCTGCTGGCCACCACGCTGTTGGCGGCCCCTGCCCTGGCCCAGAGCGGTTTTCCCAACCGCCCGATCCGCTTCATCGTGGGCTTCCCGCCGGGCGGCACGACCGACATTGCCGCACGGCTGCTGGCGCCCAAGATGCAGACGTCGCTGGGCCAGCCGGTGATCGTGGAAAACCGTGCCGGTGCCGGTGGCAATATCGCGACGGAGTTCGTGGTGCGTGCGCCGGCCGATGGGCATACGCTGCTGATGGGCACGATCGGCGGGCTGGCGATCAACCCGACGCTCTACGCCAACCTGGCTTTCGATCCGCAGAATGACCTCGTGGCGATCACCCGGGTCGCGATGATCCTGAACGTGCTGGCGGTGCCGGCGGAAAAGCCCTGGCGCGATGTGGCGGCGCTGATCGCGGCCGCACGGGCGAATCCGCTGACCTTCGGTTCCTCCGGCGTCGGTGGGGCCGGGCATCTGGCGGGCGAGCAGTTGAACCTGATGGCCGGCCTGCGGAACATCCACGTGCCGTATCGGGGCGGGGCGCCGCTAATCACCGACCTGATTTCGGGCAAGATCGACTTTGCCTTCACCCCGGCCTCCGGCGCGCGGCCGCAGGGCGAGCGGCTGCGCCTGCTGGCGGTGCCGACGGCGGAACGCTCCCGCCTGCTGCCGGATGTGCCGACCATTGCCGAGAACGGGCTGCCCGGCTTCGACATGTCCGACTGGTCGGCGTTGATGGCGCCCAAAAACCTGCCGGCGCCGGTCTTGGCCGCACTGAACCAGGCGGCGACGGCGGCGCTTTCCGATCCCGAGCTGGTGGCCGCCCTGAATCAGCGGCAGATCGAGGCTGTGCCAGGCAGCAGCGCCGATGCCATGGCCTTCATCCGCGCCGAGACGGCGAAATGGACGCCGGTGATCCGCGCCTCGGGTGCTACGGCGGACTGACCTCAACCGGACCTGGCCGAGAGCAGCACCGCGACCCAGCGCGTGGAGGGATGCGCGTCGAAGGCGGTCAGGACGGCGACGACGATGGGAATGCCGGTGAAGGCGCCGGCGATGCCCCAGAGGAAGCCGAAGAAGAAGACCGATAGCAGAACGATGAAAGGCGAAACCGCCAGCGCCGCACCAGCGATCGGCTTCGTCATCGCAGTCTTCGGCATCGACCTGATCATGACTGCCGCCATCGCGAAATGAGCGATCTTTGCGCCGGTCTTCGTGCCGTTGCTGATACAGCCGGAGGCAGTCCTCGCAGCCTATCGCCTGGGTGATTCGCAGATGAATGCGGTCACGCCGCTCAGCGCCTAATTCGCGATGATCGTGACCTTCGCGGTCACGTATCAAAAGGACGTGGGCGTCGGCACGGTCATTGTGCTGATGCTGCCCTATGTCATCGTGCTCGGCGCGATGTGGACCATTTTCCTCGCGGGCTGGTATCTGTGGGGCTTGCCGTGGGGCATTGGGTAGCGGCAGCAGCCGGCCACTCAGCGAGAGGACTGGCCGGACTGGAAGCCCTGCTGGTAGGCGTTCTGCCGCCCGCGGACATTCTGGTCCCACAGGAAGCCACCGGCCGCACCCGCACCGGCGCCGATCAGCGCGCCCATGCCGGCATTGCCGGAAAAGGAGCCGATGGCGGCCCCGCCCAGCGCGCCCAAGGCGGCACCGCCGCCGACGCGCTGGGTCGTCGGGCTCATTTCGGCACAGCCGCCGAGGGACAGGGCCAGGGCGGCGGGGATCAGCAAAAGACGTCGCATCGCGAAATTCTCCCGTTCAACGGTTGGCGGGGCGGCGGGCCGCGGGCGGCGCCGGGGGAGGGGTCGGGCAGGGATAGGCGGCTGCGGCGAAGCGCATCAGGCCATCCACCGCTTTCTCGACCGCATATTGCGGATTGCCCGCGGCCCAGGCGACGAAATCCGCCTGGACCGTTTCCAGCGTCGGGGTCGGGTTGGGCAGGCAGAAGATCGGCCGCGCCCCGCCAGGCCCCGAGATGCCGGCATGGTATTGCCCAACGCCGATCATGAAGCCGCGGCAGAAGCCGACCGCGATCGCCGCATTGGGGTCGGTCGTGGGCGTGCTGCACAGGTTGCGCAGCGTGCCGGTCGAAACCGGCTGCACCGCATCGCCCGGTAAGGGCTGGGCCTGGGCTGCGAATGCCATGGCGCAGAGCGCCAGGCCGGAAAGACTCAAGGGCAAGCGCATGGTCTCGCTACCTCCTGCTGGGATGGGGTTGGGCAACAAAGCCGGTCCGGGCGACATGGGCGGTCGGACGCCAGGGCTGGCGGATCGGGGCATGGCGCGGAGTTTCGTTCGTTGTTGCTCTCGAGTGTCCGCCTGTCGCCTGGCGACGGCAAGAGGCTTGCCCTGGCCCGACCGTGTGCCCTTTCCCGCGGGCTTGCCACGCCGGGCACTTGCCGCCCTGATCGAAGACGAAAACCAAGCGAGAGACCAGACCGGTGTCGAATTCGCCTTCGAACGGCGGGCGTTGGCCGAAGCCGAAATTGCCCAAGTGGTTCGCAGCCATGTCCCTGGGCTGGAGGCGCTGGCCCGGCCCGATGCCGGGCCAACGGCAGGTGGCGGCATGCGGCCGGTGGGGCACCGCAAGCCGCGCATGACCATCAACCCGGGGCGAATTGGCAGCGTGTCGCAAGCCGGCACGCGCGCCCAGGCCCGCCGCGACGGGTGATCCGAACGACCCGAACAGCGATCGCAGGACCTCTTCGCCTCCCGCCCCGAAAGACCCTGATCCATGAGCAGCACGACGAGCCTTGAGGAACGGAACCCCTGGGTGCCGATGATCGCCATCGCCCAGGCGGTGATGTCGTTCAACGTCGCCTCGCAGCCGGTGCCGCTCAGCGGCCTGGTGGCGAGCTTCGGCGTGCCGCCCACCGCCATCGCGACCGGCATTGTGATGTATTCGCTGTCGGTCGCGGCCTTTGAGGATGCAGCACCATGAGCCTGCCGCGCCTGCTGTTCCTGTCGCTCGGCGGCACCATCACCATGATGCCGGCGGCGACAGGTGGCATCACACCCACGCTTGGGGCCGCCGAACTCGTGGCCTCGGTCCCCGCCCTGGCGGGGGTGGCCTCGATCGAGGCGCATTCCCTGCTCCGCCTGCCCAGCCCGTCGTTGGAACCGATGCACCTGGTCGCCGTGGCGCGCCAGATCGAGGAGGCCTTCGCCACCGGCATCGACGGCGCGGTGGTCATCCAGGGCACCGACACGATCGAGGAATCGGCCTTCCTGCTGGACCTGCTGGTCCGCGGCGACCGGCCTGTGGTGGTCACCGGCGCGATGAGGGGGGCGGAGGCGCCGGGCGCTGACGGCCCGGCCAACCTGCTGGCGGCGGCGCAGGTCGCGGCCAGCCCCGCCGCCCACGCCCTCGGCACGCTGGTCGTGCTGAACGACCAGATCCATGCCGCGCGCTTCGTGCAGAAGGGTCGTACGGCGCTGACCTCGGCGTTCTGTTCGCCCTTGGCGGGGCCGATCGGCCTGGTGGCCGAAAACCGCGTGCGGATGTTTGCCCAGGTCGCGCGGCTGCCGACGCTTTCGGCCCTGGCCGGCCCGCCGGAACCCGTGGCGCTGGTGTCCTGGCCGATGGGTGAGGACGGGCGTCTGCTCGCGGCCTTGCCTGGGCTTGGGTACCACGGCGCGGTGATCGCGGGCATGGGGGCGGGGCATGTGCCGGCGGGGGCCGCGGCGGCGGTGGGCGATCTGGCGGCGCAGATGCCTGTCGTGCTTGCCTCACGCAGCCATACCGGGCCGGTCTTTACCCAGACCTATGGCTATGCTGGAGGCGAGATCGACCTGATCGGCCGCGGCCTGGTGCCGGCCGGTATCCTGTCGCCGGCCAAGGCGCGGCTGCTGCTGGGGCTGTGTCTGCGACCGGGGGAGGCAGCACTCAGCCCGGCCCAGGCTTTCGCCCCGTATCACTAGGGGGCTCGTCCATCAGCCGGGCCTTGGCCTGCAGGACGTGGCTTTCGGTCAGACGGGCGGCGGTCGCGGCGTCCCCGGCCTCAAGCGCTGCCAGGATCGCCTTGTGCTCCTGGTTTGAGCCCGCCATGCGACCGGCCGTGACCAGGGCGCGGCGGCGGAACAGGTGCAACTCGCGCACCAGGCGGCCATAGGCCTCGGCCAGGCGGCGATTGCCGGCCTGGTCCACGATGCCGCGGTGAAAGGCCAGGTTGGCGGCGTAGTAGGCCTCCAGATCCTGGGCGGCAGCGGCGCTGTCCATGGCGGTCACATGGTCGTGCAGGGCGGCCACCCCTGCTGCCGTCAGCCTTGGTGCCAGCGTTCGTGCGGCCAGGGCAAAAAGGGCGGCGCGCAGGTCGTACAGTTCGGCCGCTTCCTCCCGCCCGATGTCCCGCACGAAGGCGCCGCGGTTCACCACGACGCGCAGCAGCCCCGCCTGTTCCAGGCCACGACAGGCCTCGCGCACCGGGCCACGGCTGACGCCCAGGCGTGTCGCCACCAGCGCCTCATTCACCCAGTCGCCCGGGTTCAGTTCGCCGGCCTCGATCATGCGCTCGATCTCCTGGCGGAGGATCGTGGCAAGCGATGTTTCGCGCCGGGCGCGCAAGGCGTCGGGGGTGGTGGCCATGGGTCGGGCGTAGTGGCGAAACAGCAAATCGTCAACGATTGACGATTATTTCCGGCCAGCCTATCCCGGTGACAGGAAACGCAGAAAGGCAGGGCGCATGCTCGAAGGCTTCAAGAAAACGGTCATCGAGACCAAGGGTGCCTCGATCGTCACCGCCCATGGCGGCAGCGGCCCGCCGCTCTTGCTGATGCACGGCAACCCCTTCACCCATCTGTCCTGGCACAAGGTGGCGCCGCGCCTGGCCGAAGAGTTCACGGTCGTCTGCCCCGACCTGCGTGGCTATGGCGACAGTTCCAAGCCTCCCGGCGGGGCGGATCACGCGGCCTATTCCTTCCGCGCCATGGCCGAGGACAATGTGGAGGTCATGGCGGCCCTGGGCTTCGACCGCTTCCATGCCGCGGGCCACGACCGTGGTGCGCGGGTGCTGCACCGCATGTGCCTGGACCATCCGGAGAAGATGCTCAGCGCCGCCTTCCTGGACATGCTGCCGCAGCACCACCTGCTGAACAACGTGACGCGGCAATGGGGGACCTTCTCCTGGCACTGGTTCTTCATGATCCAGCCCAGCCCCCTTCCGGAAACCCTGATGGGCGCCGACCCCGAGTTCTTCATTCGCCGCAAATTGTCCAAGACCGACCAGGGCACGAGCTTCTTCGACCCGGCGGCCTTGGCCGAATATATCCGCTGCATCAAGAACCCAGGCACCATCCATGCGATGTGCGAGGATTACCGCGCGACCTTCGGCGTGGACCTTACGATGGATACGGTGGACTTCGATGCCGGGCGGCAGGTCGACTGTCCGGCCTTCATTCTATGGGGCGCCAAGGGAGGCGTCGGGCGAAACCACGATGCGGCGGCCATCTGGTCGCGCTACGCCAGCAATATCCAGGGCGCGACGTCGGTCCCTTCGGGCCATTACCTGCAAGAGGAATGCCCGGACGAAACCTATGCCGCCATGCGTGGCTTCTTTGCCGGGCAGGCGGCGCGCGCCGGGGTGTAGCCCTGCCGGTTCAGACGCTCGACGCCAGGCGGCTTTCCTCGTTCACCGCCCAGACGCGCCAGTCCTGCCCGCGCTTTTCCAGCCGGGTCAGCGACAGGTTGCGAATGGAAAACTGCAGCACCTGGTGCGCGGTGATGCCGGTCGCATGGGCGATGGCGCCGCGGATGCTGCCGCCATGCGCCACGATCACCACGTCCTGGTCAGGGTGGGCTTCGGCCAGCCGCTCCATCAGGGCGCCGACGCGCCGCGTGACATCGGCGAGACTCTCGCCGCCCGGCGGGCGTTCGTCGGCGCCATGCGGCCAGAAGGGATGCGCCGGGTGGAGCATGCGCCGGGCGGCATCTTCATGTGTCAGCCCCTGCCATTCCCCCAGGGTCTGTTCCCGAAAATGGTCTTCCTGGGTCAGTGGCCGGGGCGGCAGGCCGGCCGCGAAGATGGCCACCGCCGTGGCATGGGTTCGTGACAGCGGGGAGGTGTACCAACTGGCTTCGGCCGGCAGCCGGTCCGCCAGCCAGCGATAGGCCTCGGCATCGGCGGCCAGGGCCAGGCCGCAGAGCGGTACATCCATGTCGCCATACAGGACCAGGCGGGCTGAGGGTTCCACCAGTGCGTGGCGGATCAGGAAGAAGCGTGTGCCGGTCATGCCACGCTGTTACGGCGGTTTGCCTCGCCCGGCCAGCGCATGGCTTGGCGGGCAGCCTTGCCGCCTGCATATGGCGACCATGACCGACGCGATCCTGTGTGAGGCGCTGACCAAGCGCTACGACGACCAAGGCCCGCCTGCGGTCGATGGCCTGACTTTCGCCATGCCACGGGGCGCCATATGGGGCCTGTTGGGCGGCAATGGCGCGGGCAAGACCACGACCATTTCCATGCTGCTGGGATTGTTGATCCCGTCCTCCGGCCGGGTTTCCGTGCTGGGGCACGACATGGCGACCGATCGCTTCGCCGCGCTCGCCCGGGCAAATTTTTCGTCCCCCTACATCGCCCTGCCGCATCGGCTGACGGTGCGGGAAAACCTGACCGTGTATGGGCATCTGTACGGCGTGCCGCAGGTCCGGCGACGCATCGCCGACCTGGTCGAGCGTTTCCAGATGGGGGATTTCATCGACCGTGCCTCGGGCGCGCTGTCGGCGGGCCAGAAGACTCGCGTGGCCTTGGCCAAGTCGCTGATCAACACGCCCGACCTGCTGCTGCTGGACGAACCGACCGCGAGCCTGGACCCCGACACCGGCGACTGGGTGCGGTCGCTGCTGGAGGCCTATCGTGCCGAAACCGGCGCCGCGATCCTGCTGGCCAGTCACAACATGGCCGAAGTGGAGCGCCTGTGCGGCCATGTGCTGATGCTGAAGCAGGGGCGGGTGGTGGACAGCGCCAGCCCCGCCGACCTGCTGGCAAAATACGGCCGCGACGATCTGGAGCAGGTGTTTCTCGACATCGCACGTGACCGCAGGGTCGCCGCGTGATGCTTTCGGCACGCCGCATCTGGGGGCTGGTGTACCGGCATCTGTCGCTCTACCGGCGGTCCTGGCCGCGCGTGCTCGAACTGGCCTACTGGCCGACCTTGCAGATGATCGTCTGGGGCTTCGTGACCGCTTACCTTGCGGGTGTGCAGGGCAATCTGGGCTCGGTCGCGGCGGGGATGCTGTTGGGCGGCGTGCTGCTGTGGGAGGTCGCGCTGCGCAGCCAGATGGGCTTTGCCATATCCTTCCTGGAGGAAATCTGGTCGCGCAACCTCGGCCACATCTTCGTGAGCCCCCTGCGCCCCTGGGAATTGCTGGCCGGGCTGATGGTGATGAGTGTCGCGCGCATGTTGGTCGGCGTGCTGCCGGCCGTGGGCCTGGCGTCGCTGCTCTATGGCTTTGGGCTGTTCGCCATGGGACCCGTGGTGATCGCGTTCTTCGTGCTGCTGGTCGCCATGGGCTGGGCCGTGGCGCTGGGCGTCACCGCGCTGATCCTGCGGTATGGCGCCGGCGCCGAGGCCCTGGCCTGGTCGGTGCTGTTCGGGCTGACGCCCTTCGCCGCCGTGTTCTACCCCGTTTCGATCCTGCCTGTGGGGATGCGGGAGGTCGCTTGGCTGATCCCTGCCAGCCATGTGTTCGAGGGCATGCGCGCGGCGCTGCTGGAAGGGCGCATCGCCTGGGGCGAACTGGCCACGGCGGCGATGCTGAATGCGGCGTGGCTGGTGGTCATGGCCGCGGTCTTCATGGGGCAGTTGCAGTCGGCCCGGCGGCGTGGCGCGCTGCTCGGCATGGGCGAATAACACATGCGATTCACCGGGGCTTAAAGCGCCCGGGCTTATCGTCTGGGCTCGCAACCCAGGATGGCTTTCATGCGCTTGCTCGACAATCTGGCCGTTGGCCGCAAGCTTGCCCTGTCGGCGAGCGTCACGCTCAGCCTGCTCGGTGGCCTGATCTTCCTGGTGCACGGGGAGGTGGAACGGCTCGGCACGCAACAGGCGACCCTCGGGCGGGCGGCGGAAACCGTGGATATGGTGGACCGTGCCCGTGCCCGTGCGGCTGCCATTCCCCTGCTGGCGCGGGACATCGCGGCTGAACAGACCGCCGAGGGCGTCACGCGTCTTGCCGGGGAAATGGGCACGTTGCTGGAACAGACGCGGGCGGCCGTCGCCTCGGGCGTGGCCGGGCTGGCGGCCGGGCCGATCCGCGAGGGCCTGGCAGGGGCGTTACCGGCGATCGACGCCATCAAGGCCGCGGTGACCGCCGAGACGGAGGCGAAGCAGCGCCTGCTCGCCGCCCGCGATGCCCGGCTGTTTCCGCGCGGTTCGGATTACGACCAGGTCTTCGAAGCCGTCTCCAACGGCATGGATTTCGAGCTGCGAGAAAGCCCCCTGGCCGATGACGCGCGGCAACGGTTGATGGCGTTCCACTCGGCCGTGAACGACGTTCGCCTGGGCGTACAGCGCTACATGGTCACCGGCGACGCCGAGCAACTGCGCCGTGTTCGGCGGGGTGCAGCGCAGCAGCGGGTGCATCTGCGCGGGCTGATATCGATGCTGACGGAAGCGCGCCTGGAGCAGGATGTGCAGCGGCTGGCCGCCGCCGCCACCACCATCGCCGAAGCAGCAGAGGCGGTGATCACCTCCGGCCAGGCCATCGTGACCCTCCGGCAGGAGCAGACCCAGCCCGCATTGCGGCGCTTCGACGATGCGCTGTCGCGCACCGCGCAAGCGACCGACGAGGCGGCCGCGGCGAGCCGCACCACCATGGCCGAAAGCCTGGACCGCACGGGGGGCACCACGCTGATCATGGGCGGTGCCATCGCGGTGCTGCTGCTGCTGTCCTCCTTCCTCATTGGGCGATCCATCGGCGCGCCGCTGGCGCGGCTGGCGGCGGCCACGCGGCGCATCGCTGCGGGCGAAACAGCCGGGCCCGTGCCCGATACCGGTCGGGGGGATGAGATTGGCGCCACGGCCCTGGCCCTGGAAAGCCTTCGCCACACGGCCGCCGACGCCTTCGCCCGCGGGCAGATGCTGGAACAACTGCCGGTGGGCGTCATGATGCTCGACCCGCGCGATGGTTTCCGCATCCTGGCGATGAATGCCGAGAGCCTGGGGCTGCTGGCGCGGGTGGAACACCTGCTGCCCTGCCCGGCTGCGGCGCTGAAGGGCCAGCCGATCGAAGCCGTGCACGCCGAACTGGGCAAGCACCACGCTGCGATGGCCAGCCCCGCCGGGCTGCCCGTGCGCATGCGGCTGTCGCTGGGGGCCGAGGTGCTGGACCTGTCGATCTCCGCCATCACCGACTCCAAGGGCGGCTATGTCGGGCCGATGCTGGCCTGGACGCTGGCGACCGAGCAGGCCCGCCTGGCCGACAGCTTTGAGGGCGAGGTCGCACATGTCGTGGAAACCGTGGCGGCTGAGGCCCAGGCGGCACAGTCCGCCGCACGTGGCCTGCGGGAAGCCGCGGCCAACAGCGGGCGGGAAGCGGGGCTGGTCGCCGAAGCGTCTGGCCGGGCGTTGAGTGACGTGCAGGCCGTCGCCGCTGCCGCCGAGGAAATGGCGGTCAGTGTCGCGGAGATCACCCGCCAGGTGGGCGATGCTGCGAACATCGCCGGCCAGGCCGTGGCCGAGGTGCGCGCGACCGACGAGACGGTGCGCGGCCTGGCGGAAAGCGCCGGCAAGATCGGCGATGTTGTGAAACTGATCAGCACCATCGCCGGCCAGACCAACCTGCTGGCGCTGAACGCGACGATCGAGGCGGCCCGCGCCGGGGACGCCGGCAAGGGCTTCGCCGTGGTCGCCAGCGAGGTCAAGGGCCTCGCCGCCCAGACCGCCCGCGCAACCGAGGAGATCGGCGCCCAGATCGCCGCGATGCAGCAGGTCACCACCACCGCGGTGACGGCGATCCGCGGCATCGGCACCACCGTCGAGCGCACGAATGAAATCGCTACGGCCATCGCCGCGGCTGTGGAGCAGCAGGGTGAGGCAACCCGCGACATCGCCCGCAGCGCCGCCCAGCTCGCCGAAGGCACCGCAACAGTCGCGACCCGCATCGAAGGCGTGCGTGAAGCCGCGGAGGCAACCGGGGGATCGGCCGAGACCCTGCTGACGGCCTCGGATTCGCTGATCGCCTCGGCGGCAACGCTCAAGTCCCGCTCGGCAAGCTTCCTGGCCGCGGTGCGCGCCGCCTGACCGCGCCGGTCAGGCGTAACCGACCCCGCGCAGCGCCAGCCCCAGCGGACGTCCGTCGAGGTTCGCACCCTCGGTCAGCAGCGCCGGACTTTGCGGGTTGCGGATCTCGATGCCAACCGGCACGGGCAGGCCGGGCTTCAAGCCGAAGGGCAGCGGCAGGTCGATGAACGGATCCTGCGTCGGCCAACGCAGGGTCAGCGGGTGGCGCATCCGGCCCAGGGTCACGGCCACATGCAGGTCGGGAAGCCCTTCACTGACGGCGGCGTGGCCCAGGAAGCGGACCCGCCTGGCCTTTTCCGGTACGCTCAGCCAGAGGCTGGCCCGGTTGCCAAAGCTCCAGACCCCCCAGTCTTCCTGAATCCAGCCCTCGGTCAGCGCGACGCCGGGATAGGCGATGCCGCGGCTCAGCGCCACATGCGCCCCCGCCCGAGAAAGCGCGCGGGTCGCGCCCCCGCTCGGCCCGTGCGCTGCCAACAGCCGAAGTGCATTCCCGACCTCCGCCGGGCAGAACACCGACTGTGCGCCCTCATCAGGCTCGGTCAGCAGCGTCCAGATCTGCGCCGCGGTCTCGGTCGGCGTCATGCGCGGGTCCCCCGCGTGCATTTCGGCGGTGGTGCCGCCAAGGCCCATGCCCTGCAGGCCCCAGATGTCGAGCAGCCGGGGGCGACTGTAGAGCGCGACATGCCGGCAGGCTGTCTGGGCCAGGATATCGCTGATGCCGCTGCGCACCGACACGGCGTGGCCAGCCGCCTCACAGAACGGGCGTAGCAGCGGGAAGGGCACGTCCACGGCCGCGGTGCCGGGCAGTGGAACCTCCTTCCCGGCGCAGGACGTCACGACCTGCCACCCCTCGGCCCGCGCTTCGACAGCGACCAGGCCGAGCGTTGCGGACCAGTCCATCACGAAGGATTGCGCATAGGGGAACAACACCAGCGTCCGCCCAGGGACCAGCCCGCTGTCGCGCAACAACGCCAGGGCCGCGGCGCGATCGTCGCGCCCGACCGGTGGCGGGACGGTGGCGGCGCAGGCTGGCAGGCGCAACACGCTCCGCATGACTTCGGTGTAGGAGAGGCGGCCGCCATCGACCAGCGTCTGCAACCGAAGCGGTGCCTGCGCCAGAACCCAGGGTTGCAGCAGCAGCATCCTGCCCGGCGCGAAGTCGAAGCGCCCGCGCAAGGTGTTCCAGGCCATCACATGCTCGACTGGCGGGCCGGCCAGGGGGGTCGCGATGTGCACGCTGTCGAGCACATGCATGAACATCGCGGCGACGGCAGCCTGGCCACGGGTCACCGTGATGAGCCGGATCGGTCGGCCTTCGGCGTGTTCCCGGCGGAAGGCTTCCATCAGCGACAGGGCGATGAACAGATCGCCATGGCGCATCATGTGCGACGTGAAGACCCATTCCTGCTCGGCGCCATGTTCGGCCCAAAGTCGGTCCAGGAGGGCGAAGGAGGCAGGTTCGGCGCGGGGCCCTTCGGTCATGCGGTCATTCGCTCCGGGTTCGCCGGCTGTTCTGTGGTCCCCGTCCGGCCGGGTCAAGGCGGCGGCAGGCGCTGCCCCAACCAGACGGTCCTGGTCAGCCGGAACAGCAAATGGGGACGCAATAGATGGCCCTGGGGCAGGCGCGGATGGTCGAAGCCGCCCGCCGGTGCCATGCCCAGCCGGGCCATGAGGGCGAGCGAGCGGTGGTTGTCAGGCACGGTGAAAGCCAGGACTTCCGGCAGGCCGAGCAGACCGAAGCCTGCCGACAGCGCAAGCCGCGCTGCCTCCTCGGCAAGCCCCTGTCGCTGAAAGGCAGGCAGCAGGCGCCAACCGATCTCGACCGCGGGCGTGAAGGGCGCGGCCCAGGGGATGTGCGCCAGGCCGCAAAGCCCGGCCAGCATGCCTGTCCGGCGGTCGCGCACACCCCAGAAACCAAAACCGTGCTCGGCAAAATGCCGTGCGATCCAGTCCTGGAAGGCATCGCTCTCCGCCCGGTTAAGGGGGGCTGCGAAATGGCGCATCACATCGGGGTCGGCGTTCATCGCGGCAAAGGCCGGGCGGTCGGCCTCGGCCAGCGGTGCCAGCGTGATCCGGTGCCCGTGCAGGATCATGGCCAGGGTCGGGCCGGATCGGCCATTCGGCGCGGCACGAGCCAGGCGCGCGCCCAGAGCGGTCCGCGGCGGGTCACGATCCGCAGCGGGTGCAGTCGGTAGCAGGGACCTTCGTAAGCCGAAAGCCGGGCCAGGACGGCCGGTGCCGGGCGAAGCACCAGGCCGGCAACGCGGCCAGGCCCGGGCAGCAGCGTGGGAAAGGCCGTGGCGCGAAACGCGACGCGCCGCTGCCCGATGGCCCAGCCTGGCTCAGCGTCGCGTCGCCTGCCGCCGAACCTGGCCAGCACCGCCGGATCCAACAGCGTGCCGTACAGGAACAGCGGCCGCGGCATTCAGTGCCCCATTTTTTAGTGTCCGGCGTTCTCGCCCGAAAAATCCGGTGCGGTCAGGCCGCTGGCAATGACCTGTGCGGCGATCTGCGCCTTCAGTCGTTCCAGCCCTGCCTCGGACGACGCCTCGGCACGGGCCACCAGCACTGCCTGGGTGTTGGACGCACGCAGCAGCCACCAGCCGTCGTCGGACAGCACGCGCACGCCGTCGACCGCGTTGACCCGGGCACCTGCCTCAGCCAGCCGCTGCTTGACTTCCGCCACGACCTCGAACTTGCGTTCGTCGGGGCAGTTGAAGCGCAGTTCCGGCGTGTTCAGCAGGACCGGAAAGGCATGCCGCACGTCGGACAATTTCTCCTTCATGCGGGCTACGATACCGAGCAGGCGGATCGCCGAATACGGGCCATCGTCGAAGCCGTACCACTTGTCGGCGAAGAAGACGTGGCCCGACATTTCGCCGGCGAGCGGTGCGCCGGTTTCGGCCATTTTCGCCTTGATCAGCGAATGCCCGGTCTTCCACATCATCGGTGAGCCGCCGGCCTTGGCCACTTCGTCGAACAGCAACTGGCTGGCCTTCACATCGGCGATGATCGTGGCACCGGGGTTCTCGCGCAGCACGTCGCGCGCCAGCACCACCAGCAACTGGTCGCCGAAGAACATCACACCTTCATTGTCGACGATGCCGATGCGGTCGGCGTCACCGTCGAATGCGATCCCGAGGTCAGCGCCGGTTTCCCGCACCTTCGCGATCATCTGCTCCAGGTTCTTCAGCACCGTGGGGTCCGGATGATGGTTCGGGAAATTGCCGTCGATCTCGCCATTGATGACGATATGCGTGCCCGGCAGGTGCTGTACCATCTGCCGGGTGATCTCGGCACCCGAGCCATTGCCCGGATCCCAGACCACGGTCAGCTTGCGGTCCCCGCCGTCGTAGTCCTTCAGCATCCGGCGGATGTAGTCGTCGCGCAGATCGACGCTGCCCTGGTTGCCGGGATGCTCCGACGCCACCACGTCGCCCGCCGCGGCCATGCGGCCGAGGGCCTGGATCTGCGCGCCGAAAAAGGGCTTCTTGCCCAGCATCATCTTGCAGCCGTTGTAGTCGGGCGGGTTGTGGCTGCCGGTGATCATCGCCGCACCATCGGCCTCCAGCGCATAGGACGCGTAGTAGAGCATCGGCGTCGGGCCGCAGCCGACGCTGGTCACCTTGATGCCGCTGGCCATCAGCCCGTCGATCAGCGCCGCTTCCAGCATGGGCGACGACAGCCGCCCGTCGCGCCCTGTCACCACATGCCGGCCGCCGTTGCGCGCCACGATCGTACCGAAGACGCGGCCGATGGCGAAGGCATCCTCAGCCGAAAGGGTTTTGCCGACGATGCCGCGAATGTCGTACTCGCGCAGGGATGTCGGGTGGAATTCATGGCGAAAGCTGGTCATGCCTTGGGCTCTTTCAGGGACGTCCGATGGAGGAGTAGCGGAACCCGGCTTCGCGCATCGCCACGGGGTCCCACACATTGCGCAGGTCACAGACCACGTCGCCGCGCATCGCGGCTTTCAGCCGGGTCGCGGGGAGCGAGCGGAACTCGTTCCATTCCGTCAGCAGCACCAGCGCATCGGCCCCGCGCATCGCCTCCATCGCCGTGTCGGCATAGGTGACGGCAGCGGGCAGGGCCTGGCGCGCATGGCCAGGTTGGGGGTCGTAGGCGACGACCTCGGCTCCCGCCGCCACCAGCCGCGGCAGAATGGCGAGCGAGGGCGCGTCGCGCATGTCGTCCGTCTCGGGCTTGAAGGTCAGCCCCAGCACGGCGATGCGCTGACCGACAACATCGCCCCCCATCGCTGCGATGATGCGGTCGGCCATCGCATCCTTGCGCGCGTCGTTGACGGCGATCGTCGCCTCGACCAGGCGCAGGGGGGAGCCCGCATCCTGCGCCGTGCGCGCCATGGCCAGCGTGTCCTTGGGGAAACAGGAACCACCGTAACCCGGCCCGGGATGCAGGAACTTGCGCCCGATGCGGCCATCGAGGCCCATGCCGCGCGCCACGTCATGCACATCGGCGCCGACTTTTTCGCACAGGTCGGCGACTTCGTTGATGAAGGTGATCTTGGTCGCGAGAAAGGCGTTGGCGGCGTATTTGATCAACTCTGCCGTTTCGATCCCGGTCTGCACCATCGGCGTCTCGATCAGGTAAAGCGGCCGGTAGAGCCGCCGCAATACCTGGAAGGCGCGTTCACTGTCGGCGCCGATGACAACGCGATCGGGGCGCATGAAATCGCCGATCGCATTGCCTTCGCGCAGGAACTCGGGGTTGGAGGCGACTTCGATGGCGAGGTCCGGCCGGGCCGCGCGCACCACCGCCTTGATCTTCGCCCCCGTGCCGACCGGCACGGTCGATTTGGTCACCAGGATGAAGGGCGCCTCGGCCACGCGCGCCACCTGTTCGGCCGCGGCGAAGACATAGGTGAGGTCGGCGTGGCCGTCGCCGCGCCGCGACGGTGTACCGACGGCCAGGAACACAGCCTCCGCCCCGCGCATCGCGGTGGCGACATCGGTGGTGAAGACCAGCCGCCCATCGGCGACGTTTTCCGTCACCAGCTTGTCGAGACCCGGTTCGTAGATCGGCATGATGCCGGCGCGCAGCGCGTCGATCTTGCCGGCATCCGTATCCACAACCGTCACATCGACGCCGAATTCGGCGAAGCAGGCACCGGAAACGAGGCCGACATAGCCGGCCCCAATCATGCAGATACGCATCTCAGATGTAGGTCTTCAGGAAGGTCTTCACCGCATCCGCCATTTCCGGCCGCTTCAGCGCGAAAGCGATTTGCGCCTCCAGGTAGCCGATCTTGTCGCCGCAATCGAAGCGCCGGCCTTCGTACAGCAGGCCGTGGAAGGGCTGCGTGCCGATCAGCTTGGCCATGCTGTCCGTGAGCTGGATCTCGTTGCCCGCGCCACGCTCCATCTTGGCCAGGTGCGCGATCACCTCGGGCATCAGCACGTAGCGGCCGATCACGGTCAGGTTGGAAGGTGCCTTCTCGATCGGCGGCTTCTCAACCAGGCCCTTGACCTCGACCAGATTGCCCCGGGTCGCACCGGGATCGATGACGCCATAGGAGGAGACACGCGCCATGGGCACTTCCTCCACCGCCACGACATTCCCGCCGGTGGCGTAATAGGCATCGGCCAGTTGCTTCATGCACGACAGGTCGCATTGCATCAGGTCATCGGGCAGCAGGATGGCGAAGGGTTCGTCGCCGATGAAGGACCGCGCGCACCAGATGGCATGGCCGAGGCCGAGGGCCGATTGCTGCCGTGTCGAGATGATGGAGCCCGGCGGCAGCGCCTGGTCATGCAGCATCGCCAGTTCCCTGGTCTTGCCACGCTCGGTCAGGACGCGTTCCAGCTCGTAGGCGACATCGAACTGATCGACCAGCATGGTCTTGCCGCGGCCGGTGACGAAGCAGAATTCCTCGATCCCGGCGGCGCGGGCTTCTTCCACCGCGTACTGGATCAGCGGCTTGTCCACGACCGGCAGCATTTCCTTGGCCATCTGCTTGGTGGCGGGCAGGAAGCGCGTGCCAAGGCCCGCCACGGGGAAGACGGCTTTCCTGAGCGGCTTGATCGTCACGGCGGCGGCCTCCGTTAGGCACTGGTCGGAAACCAGTCGCACGCCGTCCCCCCAACCGGCAAGGCGGGGGCTTAACCTCCGTCCAGAATGTCGCGCGCCTGGTTGATCCTGGCGGCCAGCCAGTCGCTGCCGCCGCGGTCCGGGTGGGCCTGGGCCATCAGTCGGCGGTGCGCCGCCTTGATCTGCTCGGGCGTCGCGGGGTCGGAAAGGCCGAGGATCGCCAGCGCCTCGGCGCGGTCCATCGGGCCGCCGGACGGGCGCTGTGGCGGGGCCTGGTCACGCCAGTCGGGAAAGGCGCGGTCGGCCCAGGCTTCCAGCAGCGGCACGCTTTCGGGGTCATTCACCTGGCAATCCGCGATCAGCGCCAGCAGGTCGGGCAGCGCCAGGTCGGCCAGGCCCTGGCCTGCCAGCGCGCCGCGCTTCACGCCGCCGGTCATCAAGCCGGTGTCGTGATCCAGGTTCATGGACAAGGTCGCGGTTTCAACCGCGCTGGCCCCCCCGGCGTTGGGCCGCCCGCCGCGCGAAAAGGTGCGGGCCTGCTGCCAGGACTGCCACCATCGCCAGACAAGGGGCCCGAAGAAGACCAGCGTGCCAAAGGCCTGGCCCGCGCGCCCGGTGATGATCAGTAGCGCGGCCACCACCAGCCCCAGCAACCCCAGAAGCCAGGCCCCGGCCTTGCGGACCGAGGCAACCGAAGCGGTTGCGAAGCCGCGCAGCAAGAGCAAACCGGCGATCAGCCCGAGCCCGCCAATCGCCAGCCAGGCCATCAGCGCGCCGGCGCCGGCAACTGCCCGGCGATCCGCGCGGCCGCCGGCCCCTTCAGTGCCGTCAGCGCCCGCCGGCCGCCAGCGGCGAAGACCGCAACGGCACGCAACAGGTCGCGCAGGGCCTCGGCGCTGGCCGTGTCGAAGGGCGCATAGGCGCCCCCTGAAACCTTGGCGATCTGACGAAAGGCGTTGGCCGCGATCGGGTGACCACCTTCGTGAAAGACAAAGACCGGCGTGCCGCGCAGGCCCAACTCGCCGGCAGCGTGGCACAGCGCGTCCACATCCTCTTCCACCGCGTCGCCGACGAAGACCAGGGCGTTGACGCGCGTCTTGGTGGTTTCCGCCAGCGCATGCTTCAGCACCCGCAAAATCTGCGTCTGGCCGCCTAGGCAGCGCACGCCGGTCATGCGCCGGGTCATTTCCGCCGCATCCGTCAGGAAGGGCGTGCCGGCGAATTCCATGAAGCCGCGGAAGTAGCAGAGTGAGACAGCCAGGCTGCCGACTTCCGCCGCCGCATGGAACATGCCGGCCTGCAGGTGGCAGGCCTGGTCCCAACTGGGCTGGCGGCTGGCGGTGGCGTCCAGGGCGAAGATCAGCCGCCCCGGCGCGCCGGCGGTGCGCACGGCGGGCAGGGTGGCGACCTTGGCCAGGAAGGCGGCGACGGCGGGGTCGGTGCGTTTGGCGGGGGGCCCGGCCATGCGTCGGATATGGGGGCACCGAGTGACATGCGCCAGTCGCGCCGTGCGGCATGCGCCAGCGCTTCGCTCGGTTGCCGGGACATCCGGCAACCCTTGTGCCGGGTGCCTTCCTGTCGGGCAGCATAGTCTGCCCCGGTGCACGGGCGAAGGTGCGGAAGGCCGCCCGATCAACGGTCGCTGATGGCATGGGAATTGCAGCGTCTAGTGTTGCTAACGATCGAGGTTTTGCGATGCTCACCCACCGACGTTCCCTGCTGCTGGCCGCGCCCGCCCTGATCGCAGCGGGCGGGCTTGGTGCCCAGACCATGCGCTTCCGCTTCAACCTCGGCTGGCGGGTGGAGGCCTCCGCCGCTGGCTTCCTGCTGGCGGCCGAGCGTGGCTATTACCGGGCCGAGGGCCTGGAGGTCGTGATCGACACCGGCAACGGGTCGTCGGGCGCCATCAACCAGGTGGCCGGTGGCGCCTATGATGGTGCCTCGGCGGACATGGCCTCGCTGATCCAGCACAATCTCGCCAATCCGGGCCGGCGGTTGGTGGCCGCCGCGATCCAATACGACAGCAATCCCAATGCGCTGATCGTCAAGGCCGATTCGCCGATCCGCGCGCCCCGGGATTTCGTGGGCAAGAAGATCGTCGGCCAGCCCTTCAATGCCTCGCGTACCTTGTTCCCGATTTTTGCCCGCGCCCAGGGGTTCAGCCCTGACAGCGTGCAATGGCAATCGGTTGACCCGGCGCTCGGCAACCAGCTGTTCATTCGGGGCGAAGTCGACGCCGTGGCCTTCTTCTACTTCACCGGGTTGATCAACCTTTCGGCCGCGGGCGTGCCGCTCGATGCCATGCGAAGCTTCATCTATTCTGACTACGGGCTGCGCGGCTACGGCAACGGGATTGTGGTCAATCCGCGTCTGGCAACCGACCAGCCCCGCGCGCTTGCTGGTTTTGTGCGCGCGACCACGCGCGGCTGGCTCGACTGCATCGCCGACCCGGTGGCAGGCGGGCGTGCGGTCAAGGCGCGCGAAGCCCTGGCGGACGAGGCGCTGGAGACGGCGCGCCTGCGCATGATGACAACGGGCAGCATGGTCACCGCCGACACGCGCGCCAACGGCTGGGGTGCCGCGACACCCGCGCGGCTCCAGGCCACCATCGACGAGACGCTGCTGGCATTCAACCTGACGGGCAGCCTGGCGCCGGCGGATATCTTCACCGATGGCTTCCTGCCGCCGCCCGCCGAACGTGCCTTGCGCGGCGCGGGGGGCTGAGCGTGGACATCCCCCTGATCAGCCTGGCAGCGCCCGAGGCCGAGGTCTCCGCCGCGATCCGCGCCGCCTGCATGGCGCATGGCTTCTTTTACGTCCTCGACCACGGCGTGCCGGCTGACCTTGTCGCCGCGCAATTCGCCTGGGCGGCGCGTCTGTTCGCCCTGCCGGAGGCCGACAAGCAGGCTGTCTCCCTGTTCAACTCCAGCGCCCGCCGGGGTTGGGAGGGGCTGGGCGCCCAGACGCTGGATGCAGCAGCCAAGCCCGATGCCAAGGAAAGCTTCTATTCCGGCCTGCATTACGGTGCGGATCACCCGTATGTGCAGGCGCGTCTCAACGGTTACGGCCCGAATCAATGGCCGCAAGGCCTGCCGGGGCTGCAGGCGCAGACCGAAGCCTATACCGCCGCCGTGCAGGCTCTGGCTGAACGCCTGATGCGCTACCTGGCGCGGTCGCTGGACCTGGCGCCCACCTATTTCGATGGCTTCATGGCCGACCCCATGCTGACGCTGCGCATGGTGCGGTATCCGCCCCATCCACCCGCCGCCGGGGCCGATGTCTTCGGTGCCGGGGCGCATACGGATTGGGGGGCGATCACACTGCTGGCACAGGACGACATCGGTGGCTTGCAGGTGCAGGCCGCCGATGGTGCCTGGCTTCCCGCCGTGCCGGTGCCTGGCAGCTTCATCGTCAACCTGGGCGACATGATCCCGCGTTGGACCAATGGCCGCTATCGCTCCAACCCGCATCGCGTGATCAATGCGAATGCGACCGGGCGCGACCGCTACTCCATCCCCTGCTTCTACAGCCCAAATTTCTATGCACGCGTTGAGGCCGTTCCTGGAACGGTGCAGGAGGGCACCGAGCCGGTCTTCACCCCGTGCACGGCCGGCGAACACCTGGAGCAGATGTACCAGAAGACCTACGCGAAGGCCGCGTGACCCTGCGCGCCTTCGACGTCAACCTGTTCTGCGCCGACCCCGAGGCGCTCATGGGTTTTTATCGCGACCTGCTGGGCCTTGAAGAAGTGGTGGCCGCGCGTTCGCCCATCTATCGCGAGCTGCGGCTTGGGGCTGCGTCCCTCGGCTTCAACGCGACCGCCGCCTATGGACTCCTGGACCTGGCGGATCGTGTGCCGACGGACCGCGGCGTGACCGCCTATGCCACCTTCCAACTGGAGGACGAGGCCGCCGTCGACGCCCTGGCGGCGCGCGTGCCTGCCTTGGGCGGACGCATCGTGAAGCCCGCCTACCGGACCTACTATGCCGCCTGGCAGGTGGTCGCCGAAGATCCGGACGGCAACGTCTTCCGCCTGAACCACGCAGGCTAGCGACCCGCCTGGGCCACCGCCAAAGCCGTGACGTTGGCGATGCCGCGGGCCGTCACGCTCGGCACCAGCACATGGATCGGCCTGCGCATGCCCAGCAGCAGCGGACCCACCAGCAGTCCGTCGCTGGCCGCCTTCAGCAGGTTCAGGCTGATGTTCGCCGCATCCAGCCCCGGCATGACCAGCAGGTTCGCGGTCTCCGTCAGCCGGCTGTCCGGCACCGCCTTGTCGCGGATGGCCGGCACCAGCGCCGCATCGGCGTGCATTTCGCCATCCACCTCCAGGTCGGGGGCGGCATGGCGGATCAGTTCCAGCGCTACCCGCATCTTCTTGGCCGAAGGCGCGTGGCTCGCGCCAAAACTGGAATGCGACAGCAGCGCCGCCTTGGGCACGATGCCGAAGGCGCGGACCTGCTCGGCCGCCAGCAGCGTCATCTCGGCGATCTGCTCGGCCGTCGGGTCCAGCACCAGATGCGTGTCCACGAAGAACAGGTGTCCATGCGGCAGGATCAGCGCCGACAGCGCATAGACGCGCGACACACCATCCGCCTGGCCGATCACGTCATGCGCCTGGTACCAGTGGCGCATCCATTCGCCGGTGCCGCCGCAGATCGCCGCATCAGCCTGGCCGGTTTCGAGCAGCAAGGCCGCCGCCACCGTGGGCCGGCCCGCGACGGCGCGTTCGGCCGCGTCCGGCGGGATGCCGCGGCGCCCAACCTTGGACTGATAGATTTTCGCAAGAGGGCCGAACACCGCCTGGTCCAGGGCGGGATCCAGGATCCGCACGCTTTCGGAGAAATCCATCCGCAGGCCCATGGCCTGGGCGCGGCTTTCGATCACCTCCCGCCGCCCGAGCAGGATGGGTTCGGCGATGCCCTCATCCAGCACCGTCTGCACGGCGCGCAGCGTCCGCTCGTCCTCGCCTTCGGCATAGACCACCGTCATGGGGCGGGCGCGGGCAGCCTCGAAGACCGGGCGCATCAGGTTGCCGGAACGGAAGACGAAGCGCTCCAACTCGCAGCGATAGGCGACGAAATCCTCGATCGGCTTGCGTGCCACGCCGCTTGCGGCCGCGGCCCGGGCGACGGCGGGTGCCACTTCCAGGATCAGCCGCGGGTCGAAGGGCTTGGGGATGATGTAGTCGGGGCCAAAGACCGGCGCCGTGCCGCCATAGGCCGAGGCGACGGCCTCCGACGCTTCCTTGCGCGCCAGCCCAGCGATGGCTTCCACCGCGGCGATGGTCATCGCCTGGTTGATCGTGGTCGCGCGCACATCGAGGGCCCCCCGGAACAGGAAGGGAAAGCACAGGACGTTGTTGACCTGGTTCGGGTAATCCGTGCGGCCGGTGGCAACGATGGCATCCGGGCGCGCGGCGCGGACCGCCTCGGGCAGGATTTCGGGCTCGGGATTGGCCAGCGCCAGCACCAGGGGCTTGGGCGCCAGCAAATGCAGCCATTCGGGCTTCAACACGCGCGGGGCGGACAGGCCGAGGAAAATGTCGGCCCCCGGAAGTGCTTCTTCCAGCGTGCGCTGGTCGGTGGCGCGGGCGTATTTCGCCTTCCACGGGTCCATCTGTTCGGTGCGGCCTTCATAGACCACGCCCAGGATATCGCAGACGGTCACGTTCTCCCGCTTCAGCCCCATGGACAGCAACAGGTCGAGGCAAGCCAGCGCCGCGGCCCCACCGCCGGTGTTCACCACCTTCACCTCGGAGAGTTTCTTGCCCTGCAGCACAAGCCCGTTGACGATCGCGGCGGCGACGGTGATGGCGGTGCCGTGCTGGTCGTCGTGGAAGACGGGAATCTTCATCCGCGACCGCAACTCTGCCTCGATGATGAAGCACTCGGGGGCCTTGATGTCTTCCAGGATGATGGCGCCGAAGGTCGGCTCCAGCGGTGACACGGCCTCGATGAACTTCTGCGGGTCGCGTTCTTCGAGTTCGAGGTCGATCGAATCGATGCCCGCGAATTTCTTCAGCAGGACGGCCTTGCCCTCCATCACCGGCTTGGCGGCGAGCGCGCCGATGGCACCCAGGCCGAGCACCGCCGTGCCATTGGTGATGACGGCGACCAGGTTGCCGCGGGTGGTCAATTCCCAGACCATTTCCGGGTCGGCGACGATGGCATCGCAGGCGGCGGCGACACCGGGGGAATAGGCGAGCCCGAGGTCGCGCTGCGTCGCCATGCGCTTGGTGGGTTCGAGCGACAGTTTGCCGGGCCGCGGCAGGCGGTGGTAATCCAACGCCGCCTTGCGGAAATCCTCGTCCATGCCGGTCCCCTCTGTCTTGCCCGCAAGATGGGCGGAAGGGGCGGTCAAGGCAACGCGAGGTCAGAAACTGGTGCGGTCGAGAAGATTCGAACTTCCACAGGGTTGCCCCTACCAGCACCTCAAGCTGGCGCGTCTACCATTCCGCCACGACCGCATTGGCGCGGGGCATAGCCGATGAACGGCGAAGGTTCAACCGGGCCTGGCTGGCTGACCGCGCCCGGTCTGCTTCCCTACCCCCAGGCGCTGGCCGCGATGACCGCCCGGGTCGCCGCGATCCGCGCCGGCATGGCGGGCGATCTGGTCTGGCTGGTGGAGCACCCGCCGACCTATACCGCCGGCACCTCGGCCACGGCCGAGGGCATGCTGGACCCCAGGTTTCCGGTGTTCGCGGCCGGGCGGGGCGGCCAATGGACCTATCACGGCCCCGGGCAGCGCACCGCCTATGTGATGCTGGACCTGACGCGAGAGGGCCGGGCGATCCCCCTGCGCGACGTCCGCGCCTATGTCCATGCGCTGGAAGCCTGGGTGATTGCGGCCCTGGCTAGCCTCGGGGTTGCGGCGGAACGGCGGGAGGGGCGGATCGGCCTTTGGGTCGCGCGCGCCGGTGGGCGGGAGGACAAGATCGCCGCCATCGGCGTGCGCATCACCCGCTGGGTGGCCTGGCACGGCATTGCGGTGAATGTCGCGCCGGACCTGTCGCATTTTTCCGGCATCGTGCCCTGCGGCATCCGCCAGCATGGGGTGACGAGCCTGGCCGATCTCGGCGTTGGGGCCAGCATTGCCGCGCTTGATGCGGCGCTGCATGAGGCATGGCCCAGTGTGTTTGAGCCACGCCAACTTCGCCCAAACGATGGGAGGCCCGCATGACGCCAAGAAACTTGCTCATCATGATGTCGGACGAACACAACCCCAAGGCGCTCGGCGCCGCGGGCCATCCCTTTGTCCGCACCCCGAACCTCGATGCCCTGGCCGCCGGCGCGACCCGCTTTACCGCCGCCTACACCGGCTGCCCGATCTGCGTGCCTGCCCGGGCCTCCTTCGCGACCGGCCGCCAGGTGCATGAGATCGGCCATTGGGACAACGCCCAGCCCTATGACGGCACCATCCCCTCCTGGCACCACGCCATCCGCCAACGCGGCCATCGCGTGGACTCCATCGGCAAGCTGCATTTCCGCGGCTTGCCGGGCGACGACCATGGCTTCTCCGCCGAACACATCCCGATGCATGTCGTCGAGCACAAGGGCGACCTGCTCGGGCTGATCCGCGACGAGACAATGCCGACCCGCAAGGGGGCGAAGAAAATGTCCGCCGCCGCAGGCCCCGGTGAAAGCGACTACACCCGCTACGACCGCGACATCGCCGCCCGGGCGCAGATCTGGCTGCATGAGGAAGCCCCGAAGCACCAGGACAAGCCCTGGGTACTGTTCGTGTCGCTGGTCACGCCGCATTTCCCGCTGGTGGCGCCGCCCGAGCATTTCTTCGCCTACCCGCCCGCGCTCATCCCGATGCCGAAGCTGTACGCGCCGCACGAACGGCCCGACCATCCCTTCCTGCGCGACCAGGCCACCGGGACGCCCTACGACAGCCATGTGAGGGACACGGCGGATGTGAAGCGCATGCTGGCCGGCTACTACGGGCTGGTCAGCTTCATGGATGAACAGGTCGGCAAGATCCTGGCCACGCTGGCCGCGACGGGCCAGGCCGCGGGGACCAACGTCCTCTACCTTTCCGACCATGGCGACAATGCCGGCGCGCGGGGCCACTGGGGCAAGAGCAACATGTATGAGGAAAGCGTCGGCATCCCGATGATTCTTTCCGGGCCCGATGTGCCACGCGGCAAGGTCGTGACGACGCCGGCGAGCCTGATCGACGTCTTCCCGACCGTGCTGGACGCGATGGGCGTCACCGACCCCGCGGCCAATACGGCGACGGCGTCGGCGATGTCGCTGTTCGACCTGGTGCGGGGGGGTGGCGCAGGGCGGGCGGTGCTGTCCGAATACCATGCCTCAGGCTCGCGCCAGGCTGCCTTCATGCTGCGCGATGCGCGCTGGAAATACGTGCGCTACGTCACCTATCCGCCGCAGCTTTTCGATCTTGAGGGCGACCCTGAGGAGCTGGTGGATCGTGCGGCCGACCCGGCATGTGCGGCGGTCCTGGCGGCGATGGAAGCGCGGCTGACCGCGCTGCTCGACCCGGCCGAGGTCGATGCCCGGGCCAAGGCGCGCCAGGCGGCGCTGCTGGCCGCGCATGGCGGGGCGGAGGCCGTGCTCAAGCGCGGCGAACTGCCCTTTTCGCCCCCGCCTGGCGTGGCCCCGGCCTGGAGTTGATCATTCCAGCCGCGCGCCGGAAATCCGCACCACCTCGCGCCCCCGTTCCAGATCCCCCGGCAGATAGTCGCGGAAGGCGGCAGGGCCGAGGCCGATGATCGCCGTGCCATCCCCCGTCACCCGGCTGCGGAAGCCGGGATCGGCCAGCGCCGCCTGGGCGGCCGCAGCCAGGCGCTGCACGATCGGTGCCGGCAGCCGCGCCGGCCCCATCAGCGCCATCCAGCTGATGTAGGTGAAGCCCGGCAGGCTTTCGGCCAGCGCCGGCACGTCGGGCAACAGCGCCGTTCGGTCGGGTGAGGTGACGGCCAGCGCCCGCAGCTGCCCCGCGCGGATCAACGGCAACGCCACCTGCAATTGCGGCATGCCAAAGACCACCGTGCCCTGACGCACCGCGTTCACAATATCGGGCGCGCCGCGATAGGGAATGTGCTCCGCCTCGGTCCCGGTGCGTGCCAGAAACAACGCGACGGTCAGATGCGCCGCACTGCCGAAGCCACCCGAGGCATAGGGCGTTTTCGGATCGCCCTGCAGCCGTGCCACCAGATCGCCCATGCTGCGGATCGGGTTGTCGGCCCGCACGACGACAACGTTCGACATGCCGAAGGCAAGGGTGATCGGCGTGAAATCGGCCATGGGGTCGTAGTCCACACGGCCATACAGCGGCGGGTTCACCGTCAGCGACCCGCTGGCCCAGAGCAGCGTATAGCCATCGGATGGCGCCTGGCGCGCGACGTAGGTGAAGCCGATATTGCCCGCGGCGCCGGGGCGATTTTCCATTACCAGCGGCTGGCCGAGGCGACTGCCCATGGCGTCCGACAGTTGCCGCGCGTTGATGTCGGGCGCGCTGCCGGGAATGAAGGGGACGATCAGCCGGATCGGGCGGGCGGGATAGGTCTCTTGCGCGGCGACAGGTGTGGCAGTGGCCAGGCCCGCCAGGGCCAACCCTCGGCGTGAGATTCGCATGGCCAGTCCCCCCTTGTTTTGGCGGCAGCATGCGAAGCGGCGGCAGCCCCGGTCAAGCGCGGTCGTGCGGCTTCAACCCATAGGGCTTCACCAGGTCCCAGACATGCGGCGGGACCATGTTCTTCACCATGGCGGGTTCTTCGCGTTGCAGGTGCACGACCGTCTCGCAGGCCTTCATCTCGACGCGGGTACGCGCGAATTCCAGCCCGCGTGGCCCGATGCGCGGCATCAGCCAGCCGACGATGGGGCGGACCCAGTTGGGCATGCGCCGCAGCGGCAACCCGCCGGCGGCACGCTGCACATTGGCCAGGAACCCCTTCACCGCACCGGCGCGCTTGCCGGCGCTGCCGGGGGCGGAGAGGCGAACTTCGTCGCCCAGCAGCCCCAAAAGTTCCTCGCCACGTTCATTGCGGACCAGCAGCCACTGTTCGCCCTGGCCGGCCATGTAGCCCACGGTGATGTCCGCCAGCACGTTGGTGTAGTCGACGCAGGTGCGGCAGGTCAGTGGGAAGAAATCCGCCGGCAGTTTGGAAATCGGCAGTTGCAGAAAGGGGATTTCGCGCTTGCGGCCGTTCGCGAAACGGACCTCGACGTAGTAGTCCGCGCGAAATTCCAGATAGGTGATGGTCTCCGGCGCATCCGACAGCAGCGCCAGGAAGGTGTGGAAATTCGCGGTCGTCGTATTGTCGGAGCAGGGCGTGCCGATGACAAAAATCTTCTCAAAGCCGAGTTCGGCTTCCAGCGCCCGCAAGGCATAGACCTGGCAGGGGATCCCGATCACGGCGATGCGCCGGTGCCCGGCGGCACGGGCCGGTTCCAGCAGCGCCAGCAGCGGCGCGTAGCCCATGCGCATCCCCCGCACCTGCGCCATGCCGCTGGCCTTGGTCACCAGAACGGGCACGGGCTTCCAGCGGTCCTGCGCGTCAGGCGCCATGGTCAGCACGGCATCGACCGCACCGGCTTCCAGCAGTTTCTCGGCGATGCGGGTGGTGATGCCGGTCCATTGCGCATCGGGCTTTGGCGGCGTCAGCGACGCCCGGACCATGCGCCGAAACGGCCCGAAATGCAGCTCATCCGGCCGGGCCGGGTCGCGCGCGCGGCCATGCACGCGGGCTTCCAGGGCGGCATAGTCGGGCTTGATGAACTGACAGGCGCGGCCGCAGGCGCGCGGGTCAGCGGTGCGGGAAACCCCGCAGTCGGTGCACAGCCCGCGTTCGGCCGCGGTGCCGATCGGTGGTGCCCAGACGTCCGGAAGCGAAGCCTGTTGTGTCATGCGATGTCCCAAGACGGGCCGCGGCCTGCGGCGGAGCCAGGGTATCGGATGCGGCGAATGGCGCCAGGGTCAGCAAGCCGCGGGTCAGTTGGGCCAGAGTCAGTCGGCCAGGGTCAGTTGGCCAGAATCAGTCGGCCGAGAATCAGTCGGTTTTGTCCGCGACCGGGGTGGCATTGTCTGCGACCGGTGCCTGGCGAGGCTTGCCGGGCACGACCGGGGTCATGGCAGCACCATCGGCCGAGAAGGTCGGCAGGTCCTGCGACTTGGTCTCATCGGGCTGGTTGGTGTCGGGCATGTGAAGCAATCCAGTATGGTGCGATGCAACATATTGGACGGCCAAAGCGAATCACCAGAGACTCTTTTGTGCGTTGCACACAAGCAACGCGGCGGTCACGCCGCCGCGTTGCAATGAGAGTTAGCGTCCCCGGCGCAGGAAGGCCGGCACTTCGCCGCCCTCGCCCCCGGCATCGCGGAAGTCGCCTTCACGCCATCCGCGGTCCTTGCGGCCCTCGGCTGCAACGCGGGGGGCCGAGGCCGAGGCGTGACGCCCCGCCCCACCTGGCGCGCCACGGCCGGCGCCGGCTGGACGCGGCGCATGCTGCGGGGCGGAACGAGGCGCATGCTGCGCCGGGGCCGCGCCACGGCGCTGGTCACCACCACGCCCGGCCCCGCCACGCTGCTGCTGCTGCGGCCGGCCTTGGCCGCGCGGCGCGGGCTTGGGGATGGGCGCGCCCGGCAGCGGCAGGTCGCCGGACGCCGGGATCTGCTGGCGGGTCAGCTTCTCGATCGCCTTCAGCAGCGAGATGTCGTCAGGGCTGACCAGGGCCACGGCCTCACCGGACGCACCGGCGCGCGCAGTGCGGCCGATGCGATGGACATAGGTCTCGGGCACTTCCGGCAGGTCGTACTGGATGACATGCGTCACCCCCGGCACGTCGATGCCGCGGGCGGCGATGTCGGTCGCGACCAGCACGGGCGCCGAGCCCTGCTTGAAGGCGGCGAGCGCCTTTTCACGCTGGCTCTGGCTGCGATTGCCGTGGATGGCGTTGGCCTGAATGCCGTCCTGCTCCAGCTGCTTCACGATGCGGTCGGCACCATGCTTGGTGCGGCTGAACACCAGCACGCGGCCGACACCCTCACCGACCAACAGGGCTGACAAAGCGGCGCGCTTGCCGTCGCGGCCGACGTGGATGACGCGCTGCTCCACCCGTTCGGCCGTGGTGGCGACGGGTGCGACCGACACGCGCACCGGCTCGCGCAGCATTTCTGCCGCCAGGCGGTCGATCTCGGTCGGCATGGTGGCGCTGAAGAACAGCGTCTGCCGCGCCGCGGGCACACGCGCCACGATCTTGCGGGCCGCGGGCAGAAAACCGCGGTCGAGCATCTGGTCGGCTTCGTCCAGCACCAGCACGGTGACGTGGTCGAGCCGCAGCGTGCCCTGGCCCATGTGGTCCATCAGGCGCCCGGGGGTGGCGACGAGGATGTCGACACCGGCCTGTATGGCGCGGCGCTGCGGGCCTTCCGGCACGCCGCCGAAGACGACCGCGTGGGTCAGGCCAGTGTGGCGGCCGTAGGACTTGAGGTCGGCGGCGATCTGGCTGGCCAGTTCGCGCGTGGGCGACAGGATCAGCGCACGGCAGCCACCACGTGGCGGGCGGCCGCCCTGGGCGAGCAGCCTGTGCAGCACGGGCAGGCCGAAGGCCGCGGTCTTGCCGGTGCCGGTCTGGGCGATGCCCAGTACGTCACGGCCCGACATGGCGGCCGGAATGGCCTGGGACTGGATGGGGGTGGGCACGACAAAGCCAGCATCGGCAACAGCGCGCATAAGGGGTTCGGCCAGGCCGAGGGAAGCGAAAGTCAAAGGTTCGGTCACGGAAATCCTGTGGCCTGCCATGGGGCAGGACGCATGCGGCAACCCTGGCGTGGTGCGGGGCGACAGCGGTGCAATGGGCCGCCACCCTTACCAGAAGGGACCCACCCGGCGTGCCCGTTGGGTGTTCCAAGCTGGAAACACCGGGGCGGCCGATCACGCGATGGGCGCGGCATGGGCGGGATGAACCCCGCCGACGCGGAACATCTGACAGAGACGCTGGCATTTCGCAACTGCGAAATCACCCCATCCTGGACAAAACCAGAAAACGGGCCGCCAGGGCCACGTCGCTGGACACGCCGGCGGCACGGATCGCGGCGTCATCGTCCAGGCCCCAGAATTCCTGCTGGAAGACCTCATCCACATGGGCGGCGGCCACGGCCTCGGCTGGGGCCAGCAGCCCCTCGGCCACGGCCAGGCCCAGCACCAGGCTGCCCAGGGCCGGCACCATGACCCCCAATCCCGCCAGCGCCCAGGCGTCTTGCCGCGTGACCACCGCGCGGAGTGCGTCGAGGGACGCGGCATCCTGCGCCACCGGCATGACGCCGACAGTCGCGCGCAGCGGGGCGCCAAGACGTTCCGCGACCCATTCCAGCATCGGGTCCCAGGCCGTCGCCTGGCGCGCGGCCAACCGGGGGTCCTCGGCGCGGTAACACAGCAGGTCCGTCTCGCCATAGGCCGCGAGCGCTGCCACCACCGGTGCCGGGTCCGGTGCAATGCGGTCCTGCGCCGTGCCGACCAGGCGGGTCAGGGGCAACAGGTCCCAGGTGAAGTCGGCCTCGATCGCCTGCCATTCGTCAGCCACGGCGGCGGCCATGGCGCGGCCCTGCACCCGCAGCATCGTCCCGCCGGGCAGGCGCAGGGGCTTGCCGTCCAGCACAATGGCGAAGCCATCGGCCTCCGGCTGACTCTCGACAGCGGTCCAGAAGCGTTTCATGCGCCGCCGCTTAGCCCTTGCGTCAGCGGCCGAACAGTCCGCGCAGCAGATCGCCAGGGGTGGTGGGGGGCGCGGCGTCCGGCTCGCGCGGGGGCGGCACTGCGCCCTCTCGCCCAGCCCGGGCCGCCGTCAGGGCCGGGGCGCAGTCGGGGAGGGGCGGGCCATTGGCACCCAGATCCTGGGCCAGGGCCGACAGCCGTCGGTCCGGCGTGCGTTGCAGCGAAAGCAGCGCCCCGAGCGCACCCGCCGCCGCCCCGCGCGCATCCACCTGGCCGATGCGCGGATTGCCCAGGCTGCCAACCAGGCTGACCGGCGCGCGCACACTGACGCCCCCGACCCGCAGGTCGGGCAGCAGCCGGAGTGCAAGCGCCTCATCCCCCAGGTTGATCGTGCCCGTGCCGCCGATCCGGCCCAGGGCGCCATCGACCAACAGGGTCTGCACCGTCGCCACGCCGCCTTCGGCCCGCAACCAGAGCGCGGAACAGCGCAAAGCCACGCCGTCACGAGGCAACCCGCCCGGGAGCAGAAGCCCCACAAGCTGCGGCGGCAGCCCCGCGACGGAGGCGGGTTCCAGCTGCCCGCCGAGCATGGCCAATCCCAGGTGACCCGTGGCGCCTGCCAGAAATTCCCGCAAATCCGCGCCCGGTCCGGCCAGTTCGGCGTCGATCTCAAGCGCGCCGGACAGGCGGCGCGTCAGGCCATAGGCGGTCTCGAAGGTGGCGGTATCCAGCGCATCGGTCCGAACCCGCAGCGCCAGCCGCGCGGGCGTTGCTTCGACGCGCAGCGCCAGCCGCCCGCCGGGAATGGTCATCGCAAGGGGGTCCAGCAGTGCCTGGCCGGGGGCAAGGGCCAGGCGAAGGTCGAGGTCGCGGTAAGTCACGCTGTCCAGAATGACCTCGGCCCCACGCAGGGCGATGTCGCCGGTGACAGGCAGCCGGGCCAGGGCGGCCAGCGGCAGCGGCAGGTCCGGGATGACCCGCGCAGTCGCGGCTGCGCGCGGCAAGGGCGGCGACACCACTGGCGCTGCGGGCGCGGCCGGGACTGGCGCGGGGGCTGGCGCTGCCGTTGGCGCTAGGACCGGGCCCGGGGCCGACAGGCCGGCCAGGGTGGCGCGCATCGCATCCAGGTCCAGGTGCCGGCTGGTCAGCGCTGCGGTGACTCGCAGCGGGCTGGCAGGCTGCACCAGGACATCGCCGGCCAGGTCGCCCTGGCCGCTGTCGATCGACAGCCCGGCGATGCGCAAGCCGCCGGCCTCCGGCGCCAGCCGTGCGCCGGCGACCAGCCCGATCAGGCCGGGCAGAGGCAGGCCCAGCCGCCGCCCGCTGGCGCCGAGGTCGGCCGCGCGCAGAGAGACCGTGCCGGTCGGCTGGCCACCCTGTGCCGGCAACACCGACTCGACGCTGATCGCCAACCCCTCGCCTTGTGCCGAAACCCGCAGCGGCCAGTCAATCTCGGGGGCGCCGGGCAGAAACCGCGCCGGCGCGCCCGCGGCCAGGACCACGGCCAGGCTGCCCTGGCCAAGCCGCAACCGTCCCTCGCCCGCCAGCGGCGCCGCGGCGCCCGCTGCGGTCAGGGTGATCGATTCGAGCAGCGCCGCCCCGAGTGCCGCGCTGTCGATCGTGGCGCGCAGGTCCGACAGGCGGCGATCCGCGCCCAGTCTTGCGGTGACCAAGATGGCCTCCATCGGCGGCAGCAGGGCCAGGCGCGGTACCCAGGGCGCCAGCCGCGCAAGCCGGTCCAGGCGCAGCGATACAAGGCCGCTCGCCTCGCCATTGCGTACAACGTTGCCCTCGAAGCCCAGGCTGGCGCCCTCGGCCGTGACGGTCGCAGCCAAAGGCCATGGCGCGTCACCGAGCACCTGCGGCAACGTCCCGCCGGTCGCGGCCAGGCGCAGCGGCTGTTCGCGCAGGCGCAACTCCCCGTCCAGCGCCAGCACGCCGTTGGCCCCGGCGGTCACGACCACTCTGGGGACGAGCAGGGTTTGCCCGGCGAAAGTCACGCGGCCGTCCTCCAGCACCAGGCGTTCCAGCCGCAGGCTGGGCTCGCGCGGCGGACGGGGGGCGGAAGCTGCGCCGGTGGCCGGCCCGCGCACGGGGGCGAAGACCCAATTGGCGTTCTCGAAAAGCACGTCGGCCCCCGAAAGCCGCAGGCTGGACAGCACAACCTGGCCACGGAACAGCGGCCAGGGGTCGAGGGCGGCCGTGGCCCGGCGCAGGGTCAGCATCTCGGCCCGAGAACCGCCCGGAAGGTTGCCGACCGTGATTCTTTCGGCCGAAACGGACAACAACCCCAGGCGCAGCGGGCCGGTGATCGCGACGGCGCGGCCGGTGGCGCGTTCCGCCTCCGCCACCAGCCTGGGTCGCAGGCTGTCGGGGTCGAAGACCAGCAGCGCCCAAGCGGCCGCCGCCGCCAGCACCAGGGCGGGCAGGGCCAGCATCAGCAGGGCCGCGCGCTTCAGCGTCATGGCCGGCATATGGGGCGCCTGGGCTGCTTACCCAGCCCTGCGCGGCTTATGGGCGCGCGGCGCCTCGAAGCCGAAAAAGGCGTAGGTTTCGACCATGTGCGGCGGCAGGCTGGCCTCGACCTCCAGCGTGCCGCCCATCGGGTGCGGCAGCTTGATCGCCCGTGCGTGCAGGTGCAGCGCGCCGGGCAGGCCCTCGATATGCGCCGCCGCGGCGCCGTACTTTCCGTCGCCCAGGATCGGCGCCCCCAGGGCCTCCAGGCAATGCACGCGCAGCTGGTGGGTGCGGCCGGTCAGGGGTTTGAGTTCCAGCCAGGCGGCGCGGTGGCGCACCACGTCCAGCGTGCGGAAGTCGGTAACGGCGCGGATGCCCTCCGGCGCGCGGGCGCCGGGTTCGTCCGGGTCGGCCACGGCCGCGGTCATGCGTTCGCCGCGCGCGCCGGGGGCCTTCATCAGCGGCATTTCGATGCGGCCTTCAGCCGGCACCGGCTGGCCGACAACCACGGCCCAGTACGTTTTTTCGGCTTCCCGCCCGGAAAAAGCCGCGGCCAGTTTCGCCGCCGCCCCGGCGGAGCGGGCCAGCAGCAGCACGCCCGAAGTGTCGCGGTCCAGCCGGTGCACCAGGCGGGGCTTTTCATCCGCGTCGAAACGCAGCGCGTCCAGCAGTCCGTCGAGGTGCTTGGTGATGCCGGGCCCGCCCTGCACCGCCAAGCCGTGCGGCTTGTCGATCGCGATCACATGCTCGTCGCGATACAGCACCACGCGCTGCAGGTCCTTGGCCGCGCGGTCATCGACCGGGCGCGGCGCCGCCTTGGGCGCCTGGCCTTCTGGCAGCGGCGGCACGCGCACCACCATGCCAGCGGCGAGCCGGTCATTCGCTTCGGCCCGCTTGCCATCGACCCGTACCTGGCCGGTGCGCAGCATTTTTTGCAACGCGCCTTGCGTCAGCTGCGGGAAATGGCGGCGGAACCAGCGGTCCAGGCGGGTGTCGGCGTCATCGGCGCGGACGGTCAGGGTCTGGATCGTCACTGGCGGGACGCTCCCAGGGCGGGGCAGGCGGGGAGCATGGCATCCTTGTCTGGCTTGCAGGGGGGCCTCCCCCGGCGCGGGCCGTATACACCGCTGTCCCGTCGCCGTGGGGTCAAAACCGTGCAACCCAGGGCGGCGCTTACCCTCCGCTAACCGATGATGCTGTTCCCTGTGCTGGCGCAGGGAGGCAGGACGGTGAAGATCGGTTACGACGACAACGGCGAAGCCTTTGTTTCCGCCTACGAGCCCGGCGACATGGTCATGTTGCGGGCCGATGAGACAGGGCCCTACGCCACCGGCCGTGCCGGCGACTGGGGCCGGGTGACGTCGTTCGACAGCCGGACTGGCCAGGCCAGCATCGCTGTTTCTGGCTATTGCCAACCCAAGGGCAGCACGATCGCCGCCTTGTCCGGCATCCCGCGCCGCATCCTTACGCCCTGCGACAGCCGGGGCCAGCCGGTGGCGCTGAAGCGACATATCCACGCGGCAATGCCGGTTCGCGCCCGGCTGTAGAACGGGCTTGAACAGCCCGCCGGCCCCGGGGCGTCACGCGAGCAGCGGGGTGTTGCATCGGCCGGTTCAGATGCGCCGCTCCGCGATAAACTGCTTGAGCGGGAAGTGCAGGCAGTCGAGCTCACGGCCATCCGTGTCGCGATAGGTCGCATCCCGCCAGACGCCCCGTGCTGCAAAGGCCAGCTGTTCGCGCTGCACCAGGCAGGCGCGGGTCAAGGAAGCCGCCTGGATCAACGCCGTGGCCGCGAAAAAATCCGCGAGCGTCCAGTTTGCCACGGCCAGGCGCATGACCTCGGGCGCCAGCGACAGCACCGCCTCCGCCTCCTCTGCCGCGCCGCTCCGGCCAAGCGCACGGCCCAACACAAAGACCGCCTTGAGCGTTTTCGCGACCTGGGCCGGGGCGCCCGCCACCTCCCGCCAGCGCGCCACCGCCGCGCGCAGCGGCTGCAGGGGCTGGGCCGCGCCCTGCATCACCGCCAGGTGATGCGACACCAGGCAGAGCGAGAGATACCAGCGCAGCGCGATCGGCTCCGCCACGCCCTCCAGGCGCTGGATCAGCGCAGCAGCGTCTCGGCGGCACGGCTCCAGCAGGGTCTCGGTGTTCGGGGTTTTCTCCAGCACGCGATAGGCCAGCACGACCAAGGCCGCCGCTTGCTCGATCGGATTGTCCGCCATCGCGGTCATGCGGCGGCGGGCGTGGAAGGCGATGGTTTCCATATCGCGCAACCGGGTGGTCGGGCTTTGAAGATGCTGGGCGAACTGCGCCGTGTCGGTCGGGCAGAAAGCCAGGCCCGAAAGCCGGTCAGCCACCGGCAAGCGCGCCCAGAGGCCGGTGTCCGAAAGCAGCATCAGCTCCGGCAGTACCCCGGGCGGCACCTGGGGCTGCCAGCGCCCGATGCCCCGCGCGTGAAACCGGAAACCCCAGGCGACTGGCGCGGCCGGCCCCTCGTCCAGGGTAAAGCGGTCCAGCCGATACAGGCTGCCGCCGATGGCCACCCCGATGGCCGCCGCCGGGCCGAAGCCCGGTGGCGTGGCGGTCCAGCCTTTCACATAAGGCCGCTCCGCACGGATCACCGCGCGCTCGATCAGACCCGGCACGGTCCCGTTGAAGGGCAGGAATTCCCGGCCGTCGGCTACCAGGGTCACCGCCTTGTTCATGACGGCTTCAACCCCAGGGGCGCTTCGTGCAGCATCGGTCGCACAACCGTCTGGACGCCAGTGCCATGATCGCCGGACAGATCGCCCTGATCATCGCTGCGGCTTTCGCCGCAGCCGCCCTGTATATCAACATCGCCGAACAGCCGGCCCGGTTGATGCTCGGCGACGAAGCCCTGCTGGCGCAGTGGAAGCCTGCCTATGCCCGCGGGTTTGCGATGCAGGCGAGCCTTGCCATCGCGGGCTTTGTCGCCGGTGTCGCAGCCTGGTGGGCGACGGACGGGCCGTTGTGGCTGGTTGGGGCCTTCGTGCTGGTCGCCAACTGGCCCTACACGTTGCTCGGCATCATGCCGACCAACCATGTGCTGAACGCGATCCCGCCGGGCCAGGCCGGGACCGAAAGCCGCCGGTTGATCCTGCACTGGGGGCGGTTGCATGCGGTGCGCACGGCCCTTGGCGTGGCCGCGACGGTGCTGTTCCTGCTGGCCTCGCTGCGCTGACGCGGCCCGCCGCACCTTGCAGCGCTCAGGCCACCTGAAGCCCGTGGTAGTCACGCTGCCAGTAGATCAGCGCGCGGCCGCCGGTGCCGGCGCGGACCGCCACGACCTCGGCGAACAAGACGCTGTGCGTGCCCTTGTCGACGGAATCGACGATGCGGCAATCGAAGGAAACGACATCGCTGTCCAGCGCCGGGGCGCCGGTGACCAAGGTGCTCCAGGACGCGGTGGCGAAGCGTTCCGCCATTGCGACATCGCCAAAGCCGGCGAAGACCGACGACAGGGCCTGCTGCCCGACTGCGAGCGTGTTGACGCACAGCACACGGTTCGCGTCGAAAATCGCACTGGTCGAACTGCCGCGGCGCATGCAGACAAGCAGGGTGGGCGGATCGTCCGTCACGCTGCACACCGCGCTCGCGGTGAATCCGGCGCGACCGGCAGGCCCGTCGGTGGTGACGATGTTCACCGCCGCCCCCAATCTCGCCATCGCATCGCGAAAATCCTGGCGGCTGGCGTGCATAACGGGCTCCGGTCGTGTTGCAGTTGGTTTAGGGCCAGCGCGGCCCGAGGCAAAGGGGGCGGCGCCCGCGCTCAGCCGCGTGTGATTCTTGCGGCAAGGCTGCCGGTGCAGTCCCGCGTCGCCGCGGTTGCTTCATCTGGCCGGATAAAGGCCCCGGATCGTCCGCGCCAGCCCATCCTGCCAGGGCGGCAGGGTGAGGCCGAAGACCTCGGCCAGGCGGCTGCCGTCCATGCGGCCGTCCATCGGGCGGGTGGCCTTGGTCGGCCAATCGGATGTGGCGATGGCCTCCACGGTTGGGGATGGCCCGCCAAACGGACGGGCGGCGGCGAAGATTGCCTCGGCAAAGCCGTGCCAGGTGGTGGCGCCCTGGTTGGTCGCGTGGAACACGCCGCGATAAGCGGGCTGCCAGCCGCCGGTCCGGATACGGTCCAGGATCGCCACGATAGCGTCGGCCAGGTCCGGGGCCGCGGTCGGTGCGCCATGCTGGTCGCCGACAACCCGCAGCACCGGGCGTTCGGCGCCGAAATGCAGCATCGTCTTCACAAAATTCTTGCCCATCGGGGCGTGCACCCAGGCGGTGCGCAGCACGGTGGTCTGCGGATTGGCGGCCAACGCCGCCCATTCGCCCGCCAGCTTGGTACGGCCGTAGACGCTTTGCGGATTGGGGAGGTCGTCCTCGACATAGGGCGCGCCCTTCAGCCCGTCGAAGACATAATCGGTAGAGATCTGCACCAGCGGTATGCCAAGGGCGGCGCAATGCTGGCCCACGATCGCGGGGCCGATGGCATTGGCGCGGAAGACGTCAGACGGGGCGTCCTCCGCCGCGTCCACGGCGGTCCAGGCGGCGGCGTTCACCACGGCCTCGGGGCGGTGGGTGGCAAAGGCGGCGGCGATCGTCTCCGGCCGGTCGAATTCAAATGTCGGCTGGCCGACGAGAAGCGCCTCGAACCCCAGGGCCGGGAGCGCCTCGGCCAGGCCGGTCGCAAGTTGGCCGCCCTGGCCGGTGACCAGAATGCGACGCATCGCGGACCTCACAGGGTGAAGGGTGGGGGGATGTCGGCCAGGCGCGGTGCTTTCCGGTCCTTGTCCGACAGGATTGCGGCCTCTGCATCCAGCGGCCAGTCGATGCCCAATGCGGGGTCGTTCCACAGGATTCCGGCATCGGTCGAGGGGTCGTAGTAAGAATCGACCTTGTAGATCACCTCGGTGTCGGGTTCGAGCGTGCAGAACCCATGGGCAAAGCCGCGTGGCACCAGCATCTGGCGCCAGTTGCTGGCCGAGAGCACGGCGGAGACATGCCGCCCGAAGGTCGGCGACCCGGCCCGCACATCCACCGCCACGTCCAGGATCGCGCCGCGGATCACGCGCACCAGCTTGGTCTGCGCCGTTGGCGGCCGCTGGAAGTGCAGGCCCCGCACCACGCCGCGTTCGGCCGACAGCGAATGATTGTCCTGCACGAAATCAACATCGACGCCCAGGTCGACCAGCGGCTGGCGCTTCCAGACCTCGGAGAAGAAGCCGCGGGCATCGCCGAACTTCTTTGGCTCGATCAGCAGCACCTCCGGGATGGCGAGGCGTTCGATCTTCATGCGTGACGCCCGTCGGCCAGTTCGGCCAGATACTTTCCGTAGGCGGTCTTGCCGAGCGCCTTTGCCTGCGCCTGCAGGGCGTCGGCGTCGATGAAGCCCATGCGGAAGGCGATTTCCTCTGGGCAGCCGACCTGCACGCTCTGCCGTTCCTGCACGGTCTGCACGAATTGCGCGGCCTGCAGCAGTGACCCCGGGGTGCCGGCATCGAACCAGGCGCAGCCACGGCCGAAGCGTTCGGCAGCGAGCGACCCCGCGGCCATGTAGACCTTGTTCAGGTCGGTGATCTCCAACTCGCCGCGGGCCGAGGGGGCGAGGCTGCGGGCCATGTCGGTTACGCGCTTGTCGTAGAAATACAAACCGATGACGGCCCAGTTGGATTTCGGCACCGCCGGCTTTTCCTCCAGCGACAGCACGCGATCCTGCGCGTCGAACTCCGCCACGCCATAGCGTTCGGGGTCGGCCACGCGATAGCCGAAGATGGTCGCCTCGCCGCCCTCCGCCCGTGCGGCGGCGGCCTGCAACTGCGCGCTGACGCCGCTGCCAAAAATGATGTTGTCGCCGAGGGCGAGCGCGCAGGCTTCCCCGGCGATCCAGTCGGCCCCGATGAGAAAGGCCTGGGCGATACCATCGGGCTTGGGCTGTTCGGCATAAGTGATGGTCACGCCGAACTGGCTGCCGTCGCCGAGCAGGCGGCGGAACATCGGCAGGTCGTGCGGGGTCGAGATCAGCATGATGTCGCGTATGCCCGCCAGCATCAGCGTCCCCAGCGGGTAATAGACCATCGGCTTGTCATAGACCGGCAGCAGTTGCTTGCTGGCCGCCAGCGTCATCGGGTGCAACCGCGTGCCCGACCCGCCCGCGAGGAGGATGCCCTTCATGCCGATGCCTTCTCCGTGCCGAGCCGCTGCCCGGCGTAGTGCTTGTCGCGAATGGGGCGCCACCAGGCCTCGTTGGCCAGGTACCAGGCGAGCGTGTCCTCCAGCCCTGCCTCGAACGACCATTTGGCTTTCCAGCCGAGCGCCACTTCGGCGCCGGAAGGGTCCATCGCATAGCGGAAATCATGGCCCGGGCGGTCGCGGACATAGGTGATCAGGTTTTCCCGCGGGCCGGCAGTGCCGGGGCGCAGCCGGTCGAGCGTGGCGCAGATGGCGCGCACGACCTCCAGGTTGCTGCGTTCCTGGCGTGGCCCGAGGCAATAGGTCGCCCCCGGCACGCCGTGCATAAGCGCCAGGCACAACGCCTCGGCATGGTCCTCGACATGAATCCAGTCGCGGATGTTCGAGCCATCGCCATAGACAGGCAGCGGCTTGCCCTCCAGCGCGTTCAGCGCGACCAGCGGGATCAGCTTTTCCGGGAACTGCCAGGGGCCGTAGTTGTTGGTGGTGTTGGAGACGAAATTCGGCATCCCGTAGGTATGCTGCCAGGCGCGGACTAGATGGTCAGAGGCGGCCTTGGAAGCGGAATAGGGGCTGCGCGGATCGTAGCGCGTGTGTTCGTCGAACGGCGGGTCGTCGCTGCTTTCGAGCGAGCCGAAAACCTCGTCGGTCGAGACATGATGGAAGCGGAAAGCGGCTTTGTCGGCGGGCGGCAGCGACATCCAGTGTGCCCGGGCGGCTTCCAGCAGCACCTGGGTGCCGACGACATTGGTCTGGATGAAGGCGGCAGGGCCGTCGATCGACCGGTCAACATGGCTTTCGGCAGCAAGATGCATCACGCGTGACGGCTGCCATTCGGCGAAGACCGCGCGCATGGCGGCCGCATCGCAGATATCGGCCGTTATGTGCACGTGCCGCGGGTCAGCGCCCCAGGTGCCCAGGCTGGCGGGGCTTGCGGCATAGGTCAATTTGTCGACGTTCACGATTGTCGCATCGGTCGTGCGCAGCAGACGCCGCACCACCGCCGAACCAATGAAGCCCATGCCACCCGTGACAAGATACCGTGTCATCAACCTCGTCTTTGTCAAAGTGTCGCTTCGGGTTAGCGGAGCCGGCGGGTCGAAACAAGCCAGGCTACAACCCCTGCGCGTTGACGTGCACGGCATAGAGCGACCGGCAGGCAGCCATGAACAGTCGGTTACGGTGCCGCCCGCCGAAAGTCACATTGGCGCATCGTTCCGGCAGGTGGATGTGCCCGATGGGATCGCCCGCGGGATTGAAGACCCGCACCCCGTCCAGCCCCGGCCCCATGCCCCAGCCGCACCAGAGGTTGCCCGCGGTATCGACGCGAAAGCCATCGGGCGAACAGCCCGGCGTGCCAGGAATGAAGGTCCGCGGCGACCCCAGGCGTTTTCCGTCCATCACATCGAATGCGAGCAGGCGGCGTGGCTCGGCTCGGCTCTCGACCAGGTACAGCACCGTCTCGTCGGGGTTGAAGGCCAGGCCGTTTGGTCCTGCCACGTCCTTGGCGACCAGGCTGACTGCACCGGTCGCGCCATCGATGCGATAGACGCCATGCGGCAGTTCGGGCGTTGCCTTGTCGCCCTCATAATTGGTGAGGATGCCGAAGGGCGGGTCGGTGAACCAGAGGCTGCCATCGGACTTCACCACCACGTCGTTGGGGCTGTTCAGGCGCTTGCCCTCGAACCGGTCGGCCAGGATGGTGATCGTCCCGTCGTGCTCCGTGCGGGTGACGCGGCGGTTGCCGTGTTCGCAAGTGACCAGGCGCCCCTCGCGGTCGATGGTGTTGCCATTGGCGTGGCCGGAGGGCTTGCGGAAGATCGAGACCGTGCCGCCCTCCTCCTCCCAACGCAAAATCCGGTTGTTGGGGATGTCGGACCACAACAGCGTGCGATGCGCGCCGAACCATGCCGGGCCCTCGCCCCAGGCGCCGCCGGTCCAGAGCCGCTCGACCGTGGCGTTCATCAACTGCATCGCGCCGAAAGAGGGGTGCAGGATCTCAAAGGCGCTGTCGGGGTAGCGGGCGGTCGGCTGGAACGGCGGGGCGTCGGGCATGGGTTGGGGTCCTCCGGGGCGAAGCCTGCATGGCCGCGCTCGACTGCGCTACTGCCCCGGGTGCCATTGCTGGCCGGCGAATTGTTCGGGCACGACGACCCGCCCGCTGGCTACCTCCGCCCCCAGCGCAACCAGCCGGGTGCCAAGCGAACTCGCCACGTCTCCGGCCAGGGCCAGTGCCACCACCGGCGCATCGGCCAGCCCGGCGCGGCGATCAGCAAAGGCCCCGGCCAGGAAGGCTTCGACCGCCGCCTGTACGGCCCAACCGTTGTCGGCCACGGCCGAGGCCAGGAAGACCCCATCTCCCGGCAAGATTGCTGCCCTCGCCCCGCCGGGGGCCAGGACTGCAGGATCGGTCCAGTCCAGCACGTTGCCGATGGCCCGCGCCCCACCGGCCCGGAGCGCATCGGTCGCCCCCGACCGGCCGCCGTCCAGCATGGTGAATTGCACATCCGCCCCGGCCGCGATCTGGGCGGCCGTCCAGGCCCGTGCCAGCGCCGGGTCGTGCTGATTGCCGCAGAAACCGGTCAACAGCCGCGCATCCGGCCGCGCATGCGCCAGGCCCGCGGCAAAGGCCGCCCGTCCGCGCAAGCCTGGCGGCACCGGTTCGCCCGACAGGTGCCCGACCACGCCCGACCGCGTCCACCACCCCGCAAGCGCCCCGGCCAGGAAGGCCGAATGTTCCTGCAGAACCTCGAAACACGCGATGCCGGGGCCTTCGATCCGCCCTTGGGTCAGGGCGAAGCAGACGGCGGGAAATTCTGGCGCGACCTCGGCCACCGCGGCCTCACCCTGGCCGCCATGGGCGATGACCAGATCGGCCGCCGCCGCTGCTGCGGCCAGCGTCGCCGTGCGCCGCGCGGGATCGGCCTGCCACAGCACTCGGGCGGTGATGGGATGCGCTGCGGCGGCGCGCGCCAGCCCGGCCTCACCCGCCGCATTGAACGACCCCGCACCAGGCTGGCCGAAGCAGACCAGGGCGACCCGCGCCATGGCCGCTACTCCGCTCGCAGCCCCATGGCGCGGATCGCGCCACCGATTTCCCGCACCTGGTCGGCGACAAAGGCGGTGAAGGCAGCGGGCGTGGTGGGACGCGGCAGGATGCCGTGCTCCTCCATCCGCGCGAGCACGGCTGGGTCGGCCAGGGCGGCGATGGTGGCGGCGTTCAGCCTCTCCACGACGCCGGGCGGCAGGCCGGCGGGACCGGACAGGCCGAGCCAGTTTTCCGCGAGCAATCCGGGCATCCCGGCCTCGGCCACCGTCGGCAGGTTGGGCGCCATCGGCTGCCGCTGCGTGGCGGTGACGGCATAGGCGCGCAGACGGCCGTCGCGAATGTTTTCGATATTCTGCGGCAGCGTGTCGAAGGACAGCGGAATGGACCCGCCCAGCAGGTCCGCCTGCATCGGCGCCGATCCGCGATAGGGCACATGGGTCAGCCGCAGCCCGGTCTGGCGTTCGAACATGATGCCGACGATATGCGCGACGCTGCCGGCGCCTGAGGTGCCGAAGCCCGGGGGACTGGGCTGGGCCGCGATCCAGGCCCGCAAGCCCGCAAGGTCCGTCGCCGGCACCAGCGTGCGATTGGCGAGGATCACCAGCGGCACGGCGCCGAGGTAGGTGACATGGGTGAAGCCTGCCACGGGGTCATAGCTCACCGAGGGATAGAGTGGCGGCGAGGTCACGATCGGCGCCGTGTTGGACAGCATGATCGTATGACCATCGGGCGGCGCGGACGCGACCTGCGTCGCCCCCAGCGTGCCGCCGGCGCCTGGCCGGTTGTCCACCACGAAACGCCCGGTGAGGCGCTGCGAAAGCGCCTCGGCCAGCACGCGGGCCACGATGTCGCTGCTGCCGCCAGGCGGGAAGACGACGACCAGGCGTACCGGTCGGCTGGGCCAGGTTGGCTGCGCCAAGGCGGACTGCACCCCCACAAGGCATAGGGCTGCGACAAGAGCGGGCAGAAAGCGGCGCATGACGGATTCCGGAACGGCGATGAACCGTGGTGGCAAGCGCCGGACCAGAGGGGTGCGTGAGCGACTGACCCATGCGTGGCCCTGGCGGGCGGCGGTGACAGGAATGCGGCCACCCGGGAAGCGGACGGATGGCCCAGGCAGATCGCCGGCCGGTACTGCGTTCGCCCTCCGTAGGGCTCCTCCGGCAGCCCCGCCCGGGCGGCGAGGTATGGCGCGGCCGCCGCGAACTCTGGGTTGCTGCCATCGCGTCAGACCAGACGGTTGATCGCTGGCGGCTGTATTGCTGCAATGCGCGCCGGGGGCCGTCTGTGCCTGCGATGGTGTCGTTGTCAGATCACGCTGCAAAGACGTCCCCAGCCCTGCGGCCGCGCCGCCACCCCCGCCGTCGCCAACCCGCCCAAGATCCCCAGCGTGGTTGCATCCCACAGTGGCAGACCCGTCTCGGCCTCGACCTCTGCCGCCAGCGGCGCAGCCGGGTAGTTGGTGCACCAGGACAGCAGGATATCGGGCCGCCCCGACGCCAGCGACCGCGCCTGGCTCAGGATCGTCCCATACGGGACCGAGGCGTAGGAGAGGTTGTCGCTCATGCCCAGATGCCGGGTCGCCACCACCGGTACGCCCTGGCCGTTCAGCCTTTCGGCCAGGCGGGCGGTATAGGCCTCGGTATAGGGCGTCAGCAGCCCGATGGCCTGCACGCCCGCCGCCGCCAGCGCGCGCAGCAGTGCCAGGCCCGAGGTATCGGCGGGGATGCCGGTCGCCTCCCCGATCCGCGCCACCAGGTCGCGGTCATGGTCCAGGCCGATGCCGCCGCCCTTGCTGCCGTTCCAGATGATTGCATCGGGCTTGGCGTGGGACAGCAGGGTCGCGGCCTGCATCATCGCGTCGATGTTGTAGCTGTCGGGGAAGGGGTCGCGGTCGCCGTGCACCGGGATGCGGGCGAAGATGGCCGCGGCCTGCGGCAGGTCGCGCAGCATCGCCAGCGTCGTGCGCTCCACGACGGTATTTGCCGAAGGCGTGATCGTGCCGATCACGCGCGGGTTCGGGGGTAGCAAGCTGGCAGCGGTCATGCCGGGCAGGCTGGCAAGATGTGCTGTCTTCGTCCATCCATGTCGCTTGGGAGAGTGACGACATGGCCGAAACCACCCTGTCCCCACGCGCGGCGGCGACGCGGCAGCGCATCCTGGATGCCGCCCTGGTCGAATTCGCCGCCAATGGCCTGGCCGGCGCGCGGGTGGATGAGATCGCGGCCCGGGCCGATGCCAACAAGCGCATGATCTACGCCCATTTCGGCAGCAAGGAGGAGTTGTGGCTGGCCGTCCTGGAAACGGCCTACGCCCAAAAGCGCTGCGAGGAACACGCGCTGGAAACCGTCAACCTGTCGCCCGAGGCGGCCATGCGCGCGCTGGTGCGCTTCAACCTGCGCTACACCGCGGCCCATCCGGAATTTGTCGCCCTGCTGAACCAGGAGAACATCCACCGCGCCGCCTATCTCAAGCGCAGCGCCGAGGTACCTGCCCTGTATTCGCCGCTGCTGGCGGCGCTCGGCGCCGTGCTGGAACGCGGTCAGGCGGCGGGGGTGTTCCGGTCGGGCGTGGATGCCATGCAGCTTTACGTCTCGATCCTGGCGCTGGGACATTTCTACATCGCCAACCGGCACACGCTGTCCACCATATTCGGCGCGGCGCTGACGACCGAGGCCGCGCTGGCCGCGCGGGAAGCGCATTGCGAGGCGGTGGTGCTGGGCTACCTGCGCCCTTGACGCGGCGTTGGCCGGTCCGGTAACTGTCTGGTTACCAAATGGGAGAACACCATGGCGGAACGCCGCATCGGGCTCATCATGAACGGCGTGACCGACCGGATGGGGATGAACCAGCATCTGATCCGGTCCATCGCCGCGATCCGCGCCGATGGCGGCGTGCCCTTGGCCAATGGCGACCGGCTGATGCCCGACCCGGTGATCGTCGGCCGCAACCGCGACAAGCTGGACGCCCTGGCCCTTGCGCATGGCGTCGGCCGCGTCAGCACCGACCTCGACGCCTGCCTGGCCAATCCTGACGACGCGATCTTCTTCGACGCAGCGACGACGCAGATGCGCGGCGGGCTGATCCGAAAGGCCATCGCCGCCGGCAAGCACATCTATTGCGAGAAGCCGACCTCGGACAACCTGGCCGAGGCGCTGGACCTGGCCCGCATCGCCAAGGCCGCCGGCATCAAGCACGGCGTGGTGCAGGACAAGCTGTTCCTGCCAGGCTTGCGCAAGCTGAAGATGGCGATCGACAGCGGGTTCTTCGGCCGCATCACCAGCGTGAAGGGCGACTTCGGCTACTGGGTATTCGAGGGCGACCTGCAACCCGCGCAGCGCCCCTCCTGGAACTACAAGAAGAATGAGGGCGGCGGCATCATCCTCGATATGCTCTGTCACTGGCGTTATGTGCTGGACAACCTTTTTGGCGAAGTCCGCAGCGTGTCCTGCCTGGGGGCCACGCATATCCCAGAGCGCATTGGCGAAGACGGCAAGCCCTATGTCGCCGATAGCGACGATGCGGCCTATGCCACTTTCCAACTGGAAGGCGGGGTGATCGCGCACATCAACTCCTCCTGGGTCACGCGCGTGCGGCGCGACGATCTGGTGACCTTCCAGGTCGACGGCACGCATGGCAGCGCCGTCTGCGGCTTGCAGAAATGCTGGACGCAGTCCCGCGTGAACACGCCCAAGCCCGTCTGGAACCCCGACGTGCCGCAGCCGATCGATTTTTTCGCCGGCTGGCAGGAAATCCCGGACACGCAGCCCTATCCCAATGGCTTTCGCGTGCAGTGGGAGTTGTTCCTGCGATACGTCGCCGGCGACGTCGCGACCTACCCCTGGGATCTGCTGGCCGGCGCCCGCGGCGTGCAACTGGCCGAGGCCGGGCTACGGTCCTGGGCCGAACGCCGCTGGATCGACCTGCCGGAGCTGACTGTCTGATGCCGACCATCGCCCTGCCCGTGACGGGGGGCCTCGCGCCCTTCACCACCAGCCCGCCGCGCGTCTTTGCCAAGGCGACCCCGCCCTTTCCGCGCATCGCCTTCGCCGCCGCGCATGTCGTGCCCGATGTGATGGCGGAACAGGACCCCTGGCTCGATGCAAAAATCGACTGGGACCGCACCATCGCCTTCCGCCGTCATCTCTGGTCGCTGGGGCTCGGCGTGGCCGAGGCGATGGACACGGCGCAGCGCGGCATGGGGCTCGACTGGACGGCGGCGCAGGAGCTGATCCGGCGCTCGCTCGATGCCATGCAGGATTTTCCTGATGCGACCATGGCCTCGGGCGCGGGGACGGATCACCTGGCGCCCGGGCCCGATGTGACCGTGGATGACGTCATCCGCGCCTATGAGGAACAATGCGAAGCGGTCGAGGCGATGGGCGGCCGCATCATCCTGATGGCCTCGCGCGCGCTGGCGAAAGCCGCCAGATCCCCCGCTGACTATGAACGCGTCTATGCGCGCATCCTCGGTCAGGTGCGGCAGCCGGTCATCATCCATTGGCTGGGGGAGATGTTCGACCCCGCGCTGGAAGGCTATTGGGGCAATCACGACCATATGGCGGCAATGGACACGGCGCTGACGGTCATCCACGCCCATGCCGACAAGGTCGATGGGGTAAAGGTGTCGCTGTTGGACGACGCCAAGGAAATCTCGATGCGGCGCCGCCTGCCGCGCGGCGTGCGGATGTATACGGGCGATGACTTCAACTACGCCGAGCTGATCGCGGGTGACGCGCAGGGCTATTCTGACGCACTGCTCGGCATCTTCGACCCCATCGCCCCTGCGGTTGGCGGCGCGCTGGCGGCCCTGTCGCGCAATGACCTGGCGACCTTCCACGACATCCTGGCACCCACCGTGCCGCTGTCGCGCCACATTTTCGCAGCGCCCACGCGCTTCTACAAAACCGGTGTCGTATTCATGGCCTGGCTGAATGGCCACCAGGACCACTTTGTCATGGTCGGCGGGCAGCAGAGCACGCGCAGCATCCAGCATTTTTCCGAACTCTTCCGTCTGGCCGATGCGGCGGGGCTACTGAGCGACCCCGACAGGGCGGTGGCGCGCATGCGTTCGCTGCTCGCGGTGCATGGCATCGGCTGATGTTCCCGCTGTCGCTGAACACCGTCACGGTAAAGGAACGCTGGGGCCTGGCGGACTGCATCGAAGGCTGCGCGCGGCACGGGATCCCTGGCATTTCGCCCTGGCGTGATGTCCTGGCCGCCATGGGGGTGCAATCCGCGGCGAAGCACATGCGTGACGCCGGGCTGACCGTCTCCGGCCTGTGCCGCGGCGGCATGTTCCCGGCCGCCGATGCGGCAGGCCGGGCCACCGCCATCGAGGACAATCGCCGCGCCATCGCCGAGGCCCATGCCCTCGGTGCCACATGCCTCGTCATGGTCTGCGGCGGTCTGCCGCCCGGGTCGCGTGACCTGCCCGGCGCGAGGCAGATGGTGGCCGATGGCCTGGCGGCGATCCTGCCCGACGCCCGTGCCGCCGGGGTGACCCTGGCGCTGGAACCGCTGCATCCGATGACCTGCGCCGATCGCAGCGTCCTCTCCACCTTGGCCCAGGCGCTCGATCTTTGCGACGCGCTGGGGGCTGGCACGGGGGTGGCGGTCGATGCCTATCACGTCTGGTGGGACCCGAATCTGGCGCGCGACATGGCCCGCGCGGGGTCGCGCATCGCCGGCTTGCATATCTGCGACTGGCTGGTGCCGACGACCGATCTTGTCTTCGATCGCGGCATGCCGGGCGACGGGGTGATCGACCTGGCCGGCTTCTGCGCCCTGGCGCGGGATGCGGGCTATGCCGGGCTGGTCGAGGTGGAGTTGCTGTCGCGTCGCTGGTGGGCGGAAGACCCCGATGCGGTGCTGCGGCTGATGCGGGAACGCCACGCCGCCATTGGCTGAACCAAACGGGAGGAAACAAGAAAATGATCCAGCGCCGCAGCCTGATCCTGGGCAGTCTTGCCCTGCCCGCCATCGCGCATGCGCAAGCGACCTGGGCGCCATCCCGCCCGATGCGCTTCGTGGTGCCCTTCCCCGCCGGGGGGGCGACCGATATCGTCGCCCGCGTCATGGCCGAACGCCTTACCGAAAAGTTCGGCCAGCCCGTGGTGGTGGAAAACCGCACCGGCGCCGGCGGCAACATCGGCGTGGAGGCCGTGGTCCGCAGCCCGCCCGATGGCCACACCATCCTGATGGGCACGACCGGCACGATGACCATCAACCCGCATCTTTACGCCAGCATGGGTTTTTCGCCCGCGACAGATCTGGCCCCCGTCTCCCTGGCCTTCACCACCGACAGCGTGCTGATCGTGAACCCCGCCGTGCCGGCCCAGACGGCGGCGGAATTTCTCGCCCTGGCCCGCGCCCGGCCGGGCGGGTTGTCCTACGGCAGCGCGGGGGCCGGCAGCAGCACGCATATGGTCGTGGAACTGTTTCGCCTGGTCGCGGGGATCGAGGTGCAGCACGTCCCCTACCGCGGCAGCGCACCCGCGCTGAACGACACGGTCGCGGGCACGGTGCAGTTCATGATGGCCCTGGTGCCCTCGGCCCTTGGGCAGATCCAGGGTGGGCGGGTGCGGGCGCTGGTGGTGACCGGCCCGCGCCGGTCACGGCTGCTCCCCGACGTGCCGACCATGGCCGAGATCGGCCTGCCTGCGGCGGAATCCACGTCCTGGGGCGCAGTGATGGCGCCCGCCGGTACGCCGGCGGCCGCCATCGCCGCCCTTTCGGCCGCCTGTGCCGAGGTGCTGGCCCAGCCCGCGGTGCAGGAACGGCTGGCGACGGCGGGTGCGGATGGCGTCGCCTCCAGCCCCGCGCAACTGGCCGCCTTCATGGTCAGCGAAAGCGCCAAATGGGGTCGTGTGGTGCGCGAGGCGCGGATTGTCGTGAACTGAGCCGGGCGGCGGGCCTGCCCGCTGTGAACCGGCCTTGTGCCGGAGGTCAGGCGCCCGCCAGGCGCATCAGCCAAAGCACCCCGACACCCGCCACTGTGGAGGCCGCGAAGTTTCGGGTTTTGGCCTGCACGGCGATGCAGGCGGCGCCCGCGGCCCAGGCGGCGGGGCCGCCAAGGGCCAGGCCGGGCGCTGCATAGGCCACGAAGATGCAGCCCGGCAGGTAGTGCAGCAAACGCTCCAGAAAGGGTGGCGGGCGGATGGCCCGCAGGATGGCATAGCCACCGGCGCGGCAGAGGTAGGTGACCGCGGCCATGCCCAGGATGGCGATCACGACGTCGGCGCGCATCTCCATCAGGCAAGGCCCGGTGCGGTACGGACACGCCTGGTCATGGCCCTGCCCGTCACCGCGACGAGCCGTTCTGCCGGCCGTCGCGCAGCGCACCGAAGGTCGCGCCGGCAAATGCGCCGATCAACAACGGCATCGGTGCCGGCAGCCCGAGCACATGCACCGCCAATGCGACCCCGCCGGCGAGCGCCCAGGGAAGCAGGTCTCGCGCAGCACCGCGCCAAAGCGACACCAGCATCGCCAGGAAGGCCGCGGTCGCAGCGAAGAACAGGGGGTGGCCGGGAGGCAGGCGCACCACATCCCCAAAGCCATGCCCCATCGCCACCGTGACCAGCCAGACGGCCCATAGGAAGACCCCGACGCCGAGCAGGAAGGCGGCATCCCGTCCACCGGCCCGCATCTCAGCGACCGACAGGGCGAAGGAGTGATCGACCAGCGTCGTCAGCGTGCCCCAAAGCCGCCAGCCGTGCAGCCGGTCCAGCCACGGCGCCAGGGCCGGCCCCATCGGCGCCATGCGCAGGTTCACGACAAAGGCGGCCAGGACGACGGCAGTGAAGGGCACCGGGTCGGCCCAGAATTCCAGCGCCAGCAACTGGGCCGAACCGGCGAAGACCAGGCCGCTCATCAGCAGCGTTTCGGCAAGCGACAGGCCGTGCTGCCCTGCGATGACGCCGGTGATCAGCCCGAAGGGCATCATGCCGAGGACCAGGGGCCTGGCCGCGCGCATGCCGCGCAGCGCACCGTCACGCGTGAAAAGAACCTGCATCGTCGCAGTCTGCCGCGCCTGCTGCTCCGGGTCAGCCCATGTCGGCGGCAGGGCTGCAAGGACGGCACCGGATGGGTCGCCCAGCTTCCTGCGAAAAAAACCTGTTCTGACCTTGCCGCGTCTGAAAGGCGGGTCCAAACGCAGAGGCTACGGGTCTATCGCCCGTGACCGCGGGGCGTCTCGCGAAAGGTGTCGATGCAGGTCTATCTGCCGATCGCCGAAATGAGCGTGGATGCCCTGCTGCTGCTGGGCATCGGCTTCGGCGTGGGCTGGCTGTCGGGGCTGTTCGGCGTCGGTGGCGGCTTCCTGATGACGCCCTTGCTGATCCTGACCGGCATCCCCTCACCCATCGCCGTGGCCTCCGGCGCCTGCCAGACGCTGGGTGCCTCTGTTTCCGGCCTCATGTCGCACTGGCGGCGGGGCAATGTGGATGTGCGGATGGGGCTGACGCTGCTGGCCGGCGGCCTGCTCGGTTCCATCCTGGGCGTGCAGGTCTTCGCCCTGTTGCGTCGGATCGGTCAGGTCGATCTGGCCGTCGCGTTTTTCTATATCGTGGTGCTGGGTTCGGTCGGCATCCTGATGATCCGCGAATCCCTGGGTGCCATCCTGCGCCGCAACAGGGCGGTCCCTGCCAGGCTGCACGAGCATTTCTGGATGCATGGCCTGCCGCTGAAGGTGCGCTATCGCAAGTCCCGCCTGTACATCTCGATCATTCCGCCGATGCTCGCCGGGTTCGGCATCGGCATCCTCTCGGCGGTGATGGGCGTCGGCGGCGGCTTCATGCTGGTCCCGGTCATGATTTATCTGCTTGGCATGCCGACGGCTGTGGTGATCGGCACCAGCCTGTTCCAGGTCGTCTTCGTTTCCGCCAACGTCACACTGCTGCAAGCCATCCAGACCGGCAGCGTCGATGTGGTGCTGGTGCTGCTGCTGCTGGCGGGCGGCGTTTCGGGTGCGCAGTTCGGTGCCGCGATGGGCGCCAAGCTGCGGGGTGAGCAGACACGTTTCCTCCTGGGCCTGCTGGTGCTCGCGGTCGCAGGCTCCCTGCTGTGGGGCCTGCTGCGCACGCCGGAGGCCGCTTTCGTGATAGGCCCAGCGCCGTGAGGGGGCTGCTGCTGGCCCTGCTGCTTCTGGCGGCCGCCCCACTGCGCGCCCAGCCGGCGCTGGTCGCCGAACTGGCCCAGGCTTCGGTCGAGATCACCACCGGATTTACCGGCGCCTCCATCCTGGTCTTCGGCACGGCCGCCCGCCCTATCGGGCCCAACGGCGATGAAATCCTGGTCGTCGCGACCGGCCCTGGCCAGCCTGTGGTGGTGCGGCGGCGGGTGCAGGTTGCCGGACTCTGGGTAAATGGGCCGGCCGCGCGCTTTCCCGATGTGCCGGGCTTCTACGCCATCGCCGGCACCCGCCCGCCGTGGGAGATGCTGCCCGAGCCGGAACGCCAGGAACGCCGTCTGGGACTGGATGCGCTCAACCTGCGCGGCACTGGCCGCCAGGCCCCGGCCTTTCGCGCCGCTTTGGTCGAGTTGAAACAGAAGGAAGGCCTCTGGGCGGAACAGGCCAGTCCCGTCGCTGTCGCCGGCGGGCAGTTGTTCCATGCCCGCCTGCCGCTTCCCGACACTGTGCAGACCGGCGACTACACCGTGCAGGTGCTGCTGGTGCGCCAGGCCCGCGTGGTGGCGCGACAGGAATTGATCTTCCGGGTCGAGCGTGTTGGCACGGCGGCGCAGATCAACGCCCTCGCCCGCCAGGCGCCGGCGCTCTACGGTCTGTTGTGCGTGGCGATGGCGGCGTTTGCCGGTTGGATCGGCAGCATTCTCTTTCGTCGTGGATAAGGAACGCGGCCGTGCCGGAAGCCGAACAGCAGAACCGCGTCTTCCTGGTCGTCGTGGACGACAGCGAGGAACGCCATGTCGCCCTTCGCTACGCCTGCCTGCGCGCCAAGAAATCTGGCGGGCGCGTGGCGCTGCTGCGGGTGATCGAACCGCCGGGACAAACGGAATGGGCGGGTGTCGGGGCGCTGATGGCCGAGGAAGCGCGCGGGGAGGCCGAAAAGCTGCTCTCCGGCCTGGCGGTGGAGGTGCAGGACATCACCGGCGGGTACCCCATCCTGCTGATCCGCGAAGGCGACCCGCGCGACGAATTGCTGAAACTGATGGAGGAGGAGAAGCGCATCTCCATTCTGGTGCTCGCGGCCGCCGGGGGCTCCGGTGGGCCGGGGCCGCTGATCGCCGCCCTCACCGGGCGCTTTGCTGCAAGGCTCCGGGTCCCCCTGACCATCGTGCCGGCGGCGATCGGCCTGGCGGAGCTTGACCGGGTGACCTGACCCGCGTTCCCGGCTGGTTGCAACAAGGCGCGCAACCCCACATCTTCCTGCAGCACGACGCCACACGGGACGCCCCATGTTCATCGAAACCGAAGCCACGCCGAACCCTGCCACGCTCAAGTTCCTGCCTGGCGAGGCGGTGATGGGCGATCGCGGCACGGCCGATTTCACCAGCCCGGAGGCGGCCCAGCGCTCGCCGCTGGCAGCCCGCCTCTTCGGCCTGACCGATGTGGCGCGTGTGTTCCTGGGTTCGGATTTCGTGACCATCACCAAGTCCGGCGGCGCTGATTGGCAGGGGCTGCGCCCGCAGGTGCTCGGCGCCATCATGGAACACTACCTCGGCGGCCACGCGGTGCTGGCTGGTGAGATGGAGGCTGCCGAGGCCGAGGATGTGGACCCGGCCGACCTGGAGATCGCCGCCCAGATTAAGGAACTGCTGGACAGCCGGGTGCGCCCCGCGGTCGCCAGCGACGGCGGCGACATCATTTTCCGCGGTTTCCGCGACGGCGTCGTGAAGCTGCGGATGCAGGGCGCCTGCAGCGGCTGCCCTTCGTCCCGCGCAACGCTCAAGCACGGGGTCGAGACCATGCTGCGGCACTACGTGCCCGAGGTCGTGTCGGTGGAGCAGGTCGAGGCCTGAGGGCCTTCATTCACGGATCGGATGCCGACCATACGCGGCGCGTGTTGGACCGACGCGGCGCGCGCGCCGATAACCCGGGGCGTGCTTCACCCCGATCAGGGACCGATCGACCATGACCGAAACCATCGACGCCGCCGCGCTGAGCCAGTTGTTCACCGAGGCGCGCAGCCAGAACAAGTGGCAGGACCGGCCAATCCCCGAGGGCAAGCTGCAGGAACTCTATGACCTGCTGAAGATGGCGCCGACCTCCGCCAACTGCTCTCCCGCCCGTTTCATCTTTGTGCGCAGCAGCGAGGCCAAGGCCAAGCTGAAGGAGGCCCTCGCTCCGGGCAATGTCGAGAAGACCATGACAGCCCCGGTCACCGCGATCGTGGCGACCGATCCGTTGTTCTACGACAAGCTGCCGTTCCTGTTCCCGCACGCCGATGCGCGGTCCTGGTTCGCCGGCAATGCAGCCTTCGCCGATACCTCGGCCTTCCGGAACGGCACGCTGCAGGGTGCCTATCTGATCATGGCCGCGCGCGCCGTTGGGCTCGACGCCGGACCGATGAGTGGCTTCGACAACGGCAAGGTCGACGAGTTGTTCCTGGCCGAGGAAGGCTGGAAGTCCAACTTCCTGGTGAACCTCGGCTACGGCGACGCGGCCGGCCTGTTCCCGCGCGGCCCGCGGCTCGGTTTTGAGGAAGCCTGCAAGATCGTCTGATCAGGCCGGGGGTGGCCAGGCGGCGCGGGGCATGGCCTGCATCGCCTTGGTCTCGGGTTCCTCGGTCGCCCCGAGACCCGGTACATCCAGTGAGCGCAGGTCAAGCACCCCATTGGTGATCTGCAGGCGCGGCCCGCGGGAGGTGTCGGCGTAAAGCCTCGGGTGCGCTTCCATGAAGCGCACCGCCTCTGCCTTCGGGCGGCCCGAAAAACCGTCGACGAAGTGGTGCCCGTTGCGCTCCACATGGGTCAGGCCAAGCAGCGAGATCAGCGCCAGATCCTGCTGCACGCAGACACCAGCCAGCGTGGTCAGGTCCTCGGCAGTCAGGAAATAGCCGCTGCCCCATGCACGGACGCGGCCGAGGTTGATCAGGCTGCGCCAGATGCCTTTGCAGGCCTTTGATGAGACGCCGGCATAGCCCAGGCTGCGGGCGGTGACGAAGGCATCCAGCGGCCCGTCGCTTTCGTCGATGATGACAGGGCGGTGCGCGGCCAGTGCCGCCATGCTGGTGTCCAGCGCCCGGGCGCGCTTCACCGGTTGTTCGATGAAGGCGATGGCGGCGCGCAGGCCCGCGAGCCGCGGTTCGGCCTCCATCGCGCGCCACAGCGCGACCACGGCGGCCGCGTCATCATACTGTTCATTGCCATCCAGGCTTGCGCGATAGCCTGGCCGCTTGTCCAGCACGGCGGCGATGCGCGACAGGCGCTCCACATCTTCCGCGATGTTGCCGCCCACCTTCAGCTTCCACCAGCCATGGCCATAGGTGGCGGCGACCTCCTCCAGCGTCTCGGGCAGGCCGTCGTTCACCCGGACGGATTGGTCGGTGGCGGTGATCGGATCGACCAGCCCCACCGTATGCCGCGCCTGCACGCGGGTCAGCGGCACCAGCCCCGCCAGCATGGCCGCAAAATCGAAGCCCGCCAGATCGGGTGCCGCTTCATGCGGTGCCATGCCGCCGATGTTGGCCCGCATGCCGTCCCAGAAGGACAGGCCGTGCAGCTTCAGAAGCGCATCCAGCATTGCGCGGTCCAGCAGCGCGCGGCCGTAGCTCGCGACCAGCGGGTTCAGCCGTTCGGCGCCGCAGGCCGAAACCTGGGGGGCGTAGCCATTGGCGAAATGCCCGAAGGCGGTATCCAGCCCCGCCGCGCGGGTGGCATGGCAGGCCAATTCGATCGACCGGCGAAGCTGGTCTTCGTTCTGCGCGTCGGTCAGCGCCGCATCCTTGTCGAACCACTTGGCGGCGAGGGATTCGGCGGCGACACCCCAGGCCTGCCGTCCATCCTCGGTGGCGATACGGGCACGCAGCACGGCCTGGCGCCCATTGGTCACCGTGATGAGGCCGAAGCGGAAGGGCATCCGCAGGGCAAAAGGCCACTCATGCGCCTGGGCTTCAGCCAGGCGGAACCGCGGTGCATCAGCCATGGGGTAAAACCCTCCGCGCATGGGTTGCGATCTCGCCAGGCCGGCACAACCAGCACTGTTCGCGCCGCGCTGCGATATGCGCCAGCACGCGGCGCAGATGCCGCAGCCGAAAGGGCCAGCCGACCAGAAAGGGATGCAGCGACAGGTTGAAGACGAGCGGCCAGCGTGCCGACAGCCGCAGCATTTCGTCGAACTGGTCGATCATCGTATCGGCCCAGACCGAGGGCGGCCATTTGGCGCCATGCAACGCCGGCAGGTCGTTGTTCGGCCGCGCATAGGGCACGGCGACAAGGTCGCGCCCCGACCGGGTCGCCAGCAGTGTCGGTTGGTCATCATGCGCCCAGTCCATGACGTAGTCGAAACCCGCCTCGGCCAGCAGATCCGGCGTCGCATGGGTCTGCGCGACCCAGGGGCCCATCCAGCCATGCGGGGCGGTCCCTTCCTCGGCCAGCATGCGCGCGCGGCAGCCGGCGATCATCGCGGCCTCGGTCGCGGCGTCCATCTCCGACTGGCGTTCGGCGTTGGTCCGGCCGTGCGCCACCATCTCATCGCCACGGGCGGAGAAAGCAGCGGCGACCTCAGGGCAGGCATCATAGATCGCCGTATTGACCAGGGCGCAGGCCGGCAGGGCGTGTTCGTCCAGTGCTTCCAGCACGTTCCACACGCCGACCCGGTTGCCCCAGTCGCGCCAGGAATAGTTCAGCACGTCGGGTTCCGGCAGCGGGTTGGCCAGCGGCACGCCCAGGCCCTCCGCGAAAGGGAAGGCTTCCAGGTTCACGTCGATATGCACGGCCAGCCGCGTGCCGTTCGGCCAGTCCCAGACCGGACGTCGGGCAATCGCGGAGTAGGGATAGCGGCCGTGTGTCTGCATAATCGCGATCATTCCACCACGCCGGCCATGCCATATCCAGGGAGCCGCCCAATGACCGACACCACCCAGATCGTCTGCCCGCAGTGCGACGGGCTGAACCGCGTGCCGACCGCGCGCCTCGCCGACGGCCCCCGCTGCGGCCAGTGCCGCGCGCCCCTGTTCCAGGCCAAGCCCCTGTCCCTGGACGAAGCCCGGTTTCGCCGTCACCGCCAGCACAGCGGCCTGCCTTTGCTGGTGGATTTCTGGGCCAGCTGGTGCGGCCCCTGCCGTGCCATGGCCCCGGCGTTCGAGGCCGCAGCCGCGGCGCTGGAACCAAAGATGCGGCTGGCAAAAGTCTCGACCGAGGAAGCCCCCACGCTCGCCGCCGAGCTTGGCATCATGAGCATCCCGACCCTGGCGGTCTTCGCTGGCGGCAGAGAGGTCGCGCGCCAGGCGGGCGCGATGCCGGCGGCCCAGATCATCGCCTGGGCACAATCGGTGGCGGTGCGATGAGGTCTCAGGCCAGCGCATCCTCCAGCATCGCCAGGCCGTTGAAATAGGCGCCCAGGATGCTGTCGTAGTCGTCCTGCACATAGCCTGACAGCGACAGCCAGATCAGCGCGTGCAGGATGCGCACGGTCCGCAGGCGCTCGCCCAGCGCTTCGCGGAACATGCCCCGCAGGTGGTGCCAGCCGTTGGACTTGATCTGCAGTTCCACGCCCTGGGCATCCATCTCCATGACGAACTGGCGGCGGTTGAAACTGTCGTAGT
>JBBQHE010000003.1:0-47119 GCA_038323655.1 Acetobacterales bacterium
GATGCCTGGGACGACATCCTGAAATGGCAGCTCGACGTGCGTCACCGGCCCTGCAACCTGGTCGAGTTGATGCCGCGGCTGCAGGAACACCTGCGGCCCGCCTGACCAGCCATGCGCCAGCCGGGCAGCGGTTCCCGCGCGCTTGGCGGGGCTGTCATGGCTTTGGCGCCTTGATGCCGCCATCAGGGAAAAGGAAACTGTATTTGGCGCAGCATTTGCTGGGTTTTGACGTGGCGGGGCTCCCGCCGCTTCGGCACGGGGTGGATTGATGCGGCCGCTGATCGGCATTTCCTGCTGCGTGAAGGCCTTTGGCCTCTTCGCCACGCCCAATCATGCGGCCTCGGACCACTATGTTCAGGTCGTGATGGGCCCGGTGGCCGGCGTGCCGGTGCTGCTGCCGGCGGGCGGCGAAAGCTTCGTGACCGATGTCCTGCCGCGCCTCGATGGGCTGATGCTGACCGGCAGCCGCACCAACGTCTGCCCGCAGTACTACGACGGCCCGGCGCATCCCGAAGGCACGCCGGAAGATACCTGCCGCGACAGCACCACCCTGCCGTTGATCCGCGCCGCGATTGCGGCCGGGGTGCCGCTGCTGGCGATCTGCCGCGGCATGCAGGAGTTGAACGTGGCGCTGGGCGGCAGCCTGGACCAGCGGATCCAGGACCTGCCTGGCCGGATCGATCATTCCACCCCGTCCGACCAGCCCATGCCTTTGGTCCGCGTGGGCAAGGCGCATGCGGTGCGGGTGGATGCGGGGGGGGTGCTGGCAGGCATCTGGACCGAAGCGCCGCCGGCTCTACCGGTGAACAGCCTGCACAACCAAGGTGTGAAGCGTCTGGCCCCTCGGCTGATCGCCGAAGCCTGGGCGCCGGATGGCACGGTCGAGGGCGTGCGGGTGGCCGATGCGCCGGGCTTCGCCCTCGGCGTGCAGTGGCACCCCGAATATGACTACGACCGCGATGCGTATTCGTTGCGCATCTTCCATGCGTTCGGCGCGGCCTGCGCCAGTTTTTCTGCGCGCAAACTGGCCAAGACCTTGGCTGTTGCGGCGGAATAGGGGCTCGGCGACCCGTCTCGATTCGCTTTGCGCGCGGGCGGTTTCCGCTCTAACGTAAACGCTCCGGTGGTCCCCCACCGCCGGTGGTCGAGCCCCGGTATCCCCCTGCCGGCTCGCCCGACCCGTTTCCGCACGGAAGCGGCGCCCGGCCACCCCCCTGGCCGGGCGCTTTCGTTTTGGGCGCCTTGCGCTGGTTCCCCGCGTGGCTATGGTCCCGCCGCCTCCCGACCCGGAAAAGGATTGCCCAGATGGCCGACTTTGTGCTCCCCGCCCCCCCGCAGGCCAGCGTGCCGGTCGCAGGTGGCGGTGCCTTCCCGGTGCGCCGCATTTTCTGCGTCGGCCGCAACTACGCCGAACACGCGCGCGAAATGGGCCATGACCCGGATCGCGAGGCACCCTTCTACTTCTGCAAGCCTTCCGATTCCGTGCTGACCGGCGGGGCCGACATGCCCTACCCCACCGTGACCAAGGATCTGCACCACGAGATGGAGCTGGTCGTGGCGATTGGCACGGGTGGCCGGAACATCGCCATCGCCGATGCGCTGAAGCATGTCTGGGGCTATTGCGTCGGGCTCGACATGACCCGCCGCGACGTGCAGGGCGAGGCCAAGAAGCTCGGCCGTCCCTGGGACATGGGCAAGGGTTTTGATCACTCCGCCCCGATGGGTGAGATGATCCCGGCTGGGTCTTTTGATCCCTCCAAGGGCAAGATCGAACTGAAGGTCAACGGCAAGGTGCGGCAGACCAGCGACCTCGCCAAGCTGATCTGGTCGGTGCCGGAAGTCATCGCCAACCTGTCGGAACTGGTCGAACTAGCTGCCGGCGACCTGATCATGACCGGCACGCCCGAAGGTGTCGCCGCCGTGGTCCGCGGCGACCTGCTGGAAGGCATGGTCGAGGGCGTCGGCACGGTGACGACGAAGATCGTCTGATGGGCCTGCGCGTCGCCACATGGAACATCAACTCCGTGCGGCTGCGGGCGCCCCTGCTGGCGGATGTCGTGGCACAGTTGGCGCCCGACGTGCTGTGCCTGCAGGAAACCAAGACGCCGGACGATTTCTTCCCGCATGACGCGGCCGAGGCCCTGGGATACAGCCACCGCATCATCCGCGGCATGAAGGGCTACAACGGCGTCGCCGTCCTCTCCCGCCTGCCAATCACGCTGCGGGCGGGTGAACCCGACTGGTGCGAACGCGGCGATTGCCGGCACCTGGGCGTCGATGTGGCGCATCCGTCGGGCGCGATCGAAGTTCACAACTTCTACGTCCCGGCCGGGGGCGACGAACCCGACCGCATGATCAACCCGAAGTTCGGCCACAAGCTGGACTTCCTGGCCGAAGTGACGCGCTGGCAGGCTGCGCGGGGGCGGGCCACACGCTCCGTCCTAGTGGGCGACCTGAACATCGCCCCGCTGGAACACGATGTCTGGAACCACAAGGCGCTGCTGAAGATCGTCTCCCATACCCCGGGCGAAATCGCCGCCCTGATCGCATGGCAGCGCGCGGGCGCCTGGGTGGACGCCCCCCGACGCTTCGTGCCGGAGACCGAGAAACTGTATTCCTGGTGGTCCTACCGCGCGAAGGATTGGGCGGCCGCCGACCGTGGCCGGCGGCTGGACCATGTCTGGGTCAGTGAAGACCTGGCTTCGAACCTGGCGCAGCACCAGGTGCTGAAGGCCGCGCGCGGCTGGGCGCAGGCGTCGGACCACGTGCCGGTGATGGTGGAGATCGGCCTGTGATGGAAATACACGCATTGGCATGAATCATTGCCACGCTTGTCCTGACACAAGGACCTGGCACCGGCCAGGACACAGACCGAACCCGCTTCGCTGCGCGGGCACGAGGTGGGGGATTTCATGATCGGCGCCAGCCTGCTTGGCGTTGCCCCCATGAGCGGCGGGTCCATGTCCCTGATCGGCGGCACGCCGCATGATGCCGAGGTGCGCGGATCGGCGCACGGATCGGCTCGGTGGACCTGGGCCAGGGCTGGGCGCTGCCGCCGATGCTGCAGTAGATTGCTTTCCCGCGTGAAGGCTTCAGCCCCCATGGCTGGCTCGGCGTGAACGACGTCGTCTTCTGTAGCGAGGCCGGTGCGCGCACCGCGCCGGTCACCATCCTCGACGTCGAGAACGCCTTCGGCGCCGCGTTGAACCTCGGCATGGACCTGGAACTGCCGCCGAACCGGCTGTTCAACTTCGATGTAAAGAAGCGCTACCTGCGGCCGGATGTCATCGTCTCGGCCTCGGTCGGGCCGATCAGCGCGACAACGCGGCTCGGCCCCTGGGTCAGCGGCGCTGGCATCCGCTACCGGTTCTGACAGGACGGCCGGCGGGGGGCCTCCCCTTGCTTCCGAGAGGTCGAGGGTCCACATGGACATAGGTTCATATTTCCCGGTCGCAGATCCGGGATCGCAGAGGACAAACGACCATGACCGACGAGGAACGCCGCATCATCACTGCCTTCGTGGAGCGGGTGTCCGGCGTGCAGGCCGGCCGCCCGGCCGCCAGCCCCTGGGGCGGCGTGCCCGCCACCCAGGCGCCGCAGCAAGCCCTGCCGCCGATGGATCGCGAAGCGGACGCCCTGCTGTCCGACCTGTTCAACCGCCACCCTGAGGCGCGGTATCGCCTGACGCAGACCGCCTTCGTCACGGAGGCGGCGCTGGTCGAGGCACAGAACCGCATCCAGGACCTGGAATGGCAGTTGCAGGGTGCCCAGGCGCAGGCCCAGGCGCCGCAGCGTGGCGGCATGTTCGGCATGTTCGGCGGCGGCAATCGCCAGGCGCCGATGATGCCGCCGCGGCCGCAGCCGATGATGCCGCCCGGTGGCAATCCGGGCATGTTCCAGCAGCAGCGCGGCGGCTCGGGCTTCCTCGGTACCGCGCTGATGACCGCGGCCGGCGTCGCCGGTGGCTTGGTGCTGGGCAATGCGCTGATGGGCATGATGGGGGGCGGCGGTGCCGCCGCCGCTGCGACCGGTGGCGGCTTCGGCCAGGATGCCGTGCCGACCTCCTCGCCCTGGACCGACCCCGGCAGCGCCGCGGGCGGCTACCAGGGCAATGACGCCGCGGGTGGCTACGACAATGGCGGCTATGACAGCGGCAACGATGCCGCCGGCGGCTACGATGACGGCGGCGGCTTCGACGACAATGGCTGACTATTGGCCCGGACCCGGGGCTGACCCAGGTTGACGCCGGGCAGGGATACGCCGACCTCAGGGTCATGCGTGTCCCCGACCTCGACCTCGACCTGCTGCGCTGCTTCGTGCAGGTCGCGGAGCGCGGCGGCTTCACCGCCGCCGGCCAGGCGCTGGGGCTGACGCAATCGGCCGTCAGCCTGAAGGTGAAGCGGCTGGAGGATGTGCTCGGCAAGTCCGTGCTGGCCCGCACCAGCCGCCGCAGTGAATTGACGCGGGAAGGCGAGACCCTGCTCGCCTATGCCCGCCGCATGCTGGCGATGAACGACGAGGCGGTGCGGCGGCTGATCGCGCCCCCGGTGACCGGGCGCCTGCGGCTGGGCGTCGCCGATCATTTCATCCCGCGCAGCCTGGCCCCGATCCTCGCCCGCTTCGCCCAGACCTTTCCCGACCTGCGGCTTGAAGTGGAGATCGGGCGCAGCCACGAACTCCGCGCGGCCGAGGCCGCCGGCACACTCGACCTTGTCCTGGGCAAGCGCCGCGACGGCGAGACCGAGGGCCGGGCGATCTGGACCGAGCCCGTGGTCTGGGGCGCCGCCCCCGGATGGGCGCCGCCGCCTGACCGGCCCATCCCGGTCGCCATGCTGCCGCAGGGCTGCATGTTCCGCGACCGGGCGCTGGCGGCACTCGCCCATGCGGGTCTGGCGTTCGACATCACCTTCGTCTCGCCCAGCCTGCTGGGCCTGGCCGCCGCGGCCCAGGCCGGGCTCGCCGCCATGGTGCTCGGCCGGTCGGGCATGCCGGATGGTGTGGTGGAACTGGCTGGCCTGCCCGCCCTCGGCACGGCCGAAATGGCGCTGTTCGGCGATGCGGCGGGGCGGACGCAAGTGGTGGAACCGCTGATCGCCATCATCCGCGAACACGCGACCAGGCCCCTTGGCAGCGCCGGGGCCGGGCCGATCTGAAATATTGACCGGCAAACGGGCCGGGCGCAGAGACGTGGCGTGACGCCCCGGGAATCCCTCGCCGCCATGAACACCGACGCCGCCGCCCCGCCACCCCGCGACTGGGCCATCGTCGGGCTGATCGGCATGGGGCACTTCCTGTCGCATTTCTACATGCTGTGCCTGCCGCCGCTTTTCCTGGTCTGGCGTGATGAGTTCGACGTGTCCTACGCGACCCTTGGGCTGTCGATCGCGCTGATGAGCGCCGTGACCGCGCTGGGCCAGACGCCGGTCGGCTTCCTCGTGGACAAGCACGGGGCACGGCCTTTCCTGGTGGGCGGCACGCTGCTGATGGCACTGTCGATCGCGGCGATGGCCTTTGCACCATCCTATTGGGTGATTGTGCTGCTGGCCGTGTTGTCGGGCATCGGCAACAGCGTGATCCACCCGGCCGATTACGCGATCCTGGCCGGCAGCATCGACAAGTCGCGCATGGGTCGGGCCTTTGCCGCCCATACCTTCACCGGCAACCTTGGCTTCGCTGTGGCGCCGCCGGTGATCGCCCTGCTGCTGTTGGTGATGGACTGGCGGCAGGCACTGCTGCTGGTCGGGCTGCTCGGCCTGCCGGTCGTGGGCGTCATCCTCTGGCGCTCGCGCATCCTGAAGGACCAGGCCAAGCCACGCGACACGGGGCCGGCGATGTCGGGGCGCGACCTGCTGCTGTCCCGGCCGATCCTGCTGTTCTTCGGCTTTTTCCTGCTGTCGGCCATGGCCGGGTCGGGCTTCACCGCCTTCATCATCACCATCATGGGCAAGCTGTGGGACACGCCGCTGGCGATCGCATCGATGGTGCTGACCGGCTACATGGTCGGCGGCACGGGTGGCACGCTGATCGGCGGCTGGTTCGCCGATAGGTCCGACAGGCACCTCGGCTTCGTCGTCGGGCTCACCCTCGGCGCCATGGTGCTGATCCTGTCGCTGGGGGCGGTGCCGATGCCGGGCTGGCTGCCGGTCGTGGTGGCCCTGGTCGCGGGCATCATGATGGGGGCGAGCCGCACGCCGCGGGACGTGATGCTGAAGAACGCGGCCCCGCCGGGGCAGATCGGCAAGGTCTTCGGCTTCGTCTCATCCGGCCTGCCCCTGGGTGGGGCGATCACGCCAGTGCCGATGGGCCTGCTGCTGGATGCGGGGTATCCGCACCTGCTGCTGCCGCTTGTTACCGTGCTGCTCGGCCTGTCGCTGCTGTGCGCGGGCCTCGGCCGCGGGGCGGCGAAGACCGTGGCGCCGGTACGGACCGTCGCTGCCGAGTAGCGTGGACAGCTTCGCCCTTTTCATCGCGATACTGACCTGGGCGGGGGTCGCGGTCTTCGCGGTGGCCGGCGCGCTCACGGCCTCCCGCAAGCAGCTCGACCCGGTCGGATTCATCCTGATCGCCGCGGTCACCGCCTTTGGCGGCGGCACCCTGCGCGACCTGATGCTGGGGGTGCCGGTGTTCTGGCTGCAGGCGCCTGGCTTCGTCGGGCTGACGGTGGCGCTCGCGATCCTCACCTTCTTCCTGGCGCATCTGGTGGAACGCCGCTTCATCGTGCTGGTCTGGGCGGATGCGATCGGCATGGCGCTGTTCGCCGTGCTGGGCGCCGAGGCCGCCCAGCGCTTCGGTGCCACCCCCTGGTCGGCGGTGCTGATGGGGACGATCACGGCCACCTTCGGCGGCATCCTGCGCGATGTGATCTGCGCCGAACTGCCGCTGATCCTGCGGCGGGAGATCTATGTCACCGCCGCGGCCCTGGGGGCCACGGTGTTTGTCGCGCTCTACCACGCGGGCGCGGGCCGAGAGGCCGCGGTCGCCGCCGGCATGGTGGCGGGCTTCGGGCTGCGCGCCGCGTCCATACTGCGGGGCTGGTCCCTGCCGGCCTACAAGGCGCGCCCCGCGCGGGACTATCCGGACCGGTAGCCGGCCACCGTCAGACGGCGCGGATCGCCGCGCCCTGGCCGGGCCACGGGCCACCGCGGCCGTAAAAACCGTTCATCTGCAAGGGTGGCGCGCCGCCTGGCGTGGTCGGCGGCGGCAGTTCTACCGGCGGCGGGGGCTGTTCGGGCAGGTCGGGCGGGGGGGCCTCGACCGGCGGCGTCGGGATCGGATTGTCCGAGGCGCGGATGGCCGGCGGCCGCGCCGGGCGTCGCTGCAGCGACCAGTTCGGCTGCATGCGGACCTCCGGGTTCGGCACCGTCCAGCAGGCGCCGTCCTTGTCCATGAAGACGACCCACATCAGGTGGCTTTCCGGACCGTAGTCGATCAGGAAATGGGCGAGGCCCGGGCCGCGGGAAGTGTCCAACGGCAGGGGCGGATTCAGCTGCGTGACCATGGGCGATCAACACCGACCCCCCGGGCGCGGTTGCAGCCCTACCAGCCGTTGATTCGCGGCCAGGTTGCGATCACGTCGCGCCCGCCGTCCACCACCGCATATTCGTCGTGGGCGGCGGCGGTCAGGCAGGTGTGATTGGGCGCGACCCGCAGCCGCGCGCCGATCGGCAGGTCGGGCGCGCCGGGCGCCACGCCATGCTCCTGATAGGCGCGTTCGACGACGATACGCCCCAGGCTCGGCCGCCCATCCAGGTCCCAGACCAGGCCAAAACCATCGTCGCGCAGGCCGGGGGCGGCGGTGCTGCGATCCTTGGAAAGGGCGATGGCCCCGGCATCGAGCAGCAGCGCATCGGCGCGGCGGCCGATCACGCTGGTCAGCACCGTCAGGGCGATGTCGGCATCGTCATGCGTGCCGATCTGCGCTTGGAACAGGTCGCCGAACATATAGACGCCCGCGCGGACATCGGTGACGCCCACAAGGCTTTCGGCATGCAGCGCAGTGGGCGACGAGCCGAGCGAGACGACGCCCACCGCATGCCCCGCCGCCCGCAGCCGGTCGGCGGCGCGCAGGATGCCGGCGTGTTCGATGCCGGCGATGCGCGCCATCTCGGCATTCGACCGCCCGGCGTAGGAATGTCCGGCATGGGTGATCACCCCCGCCAGGCGCGGGCCGAGTGCGGCCGCGATGGCCAGCAGGGCGTCGTCATCCGGCGCCAGCCCGCCGCGGTGTTCGCCGACATCCACCTCGATCAATGCCGCGAGCGGGCCGGGATGGGCGGCGATCGCCCGCGCCACCGCCAGGTCGTCGGTGATGATTTTTACGCCCGGCAGGGCAGCGGCACGATCCAGTTTCTGGGGCGTGATGCCGACGGCGTAGATCTGGTCGTGGAACCCGGCGGCGAAGAAGGCCTCGGCTTCGGCCAGGGTGGAGACGGTGATGGGGCCGTGGCCGGGGGCCGCGAGCTGCGCGACCTCGACGCATTTGGCGGTTTTCAGATGCGGCCGCAGCGCGACACCCGGATGCCGCGCGACGGCGGCGGCCATGCGGGCCAGGTTCGCCCGCAGGATGCCCAGGTCCAGCACCAGGCAGGGGGTCGGCAGGTCGTCCAACGTCACAGCGCCACCCCCAGGATTTCGGCGTGGCGCGGCGTTGCCTTCAGCCCGGTGCCGGTCAGCACGACGACGGTCGTCTCGCGTTCGGCGATCTGCCTGGCCGCCAGCAACCGCTCGAAGGCCGCCGCCGCCTGGGCGCAGGTGGGTTCGACATAAAAGCCGCGGGTGGCCAGGGCGCGGGTCGCGGCGGCGATCTCGGCTTCTTCCAGCAACACCGCCCCCCCGCCGCTGGCGCGCAGCGCGTGCAGCACCTCCGGTCCGCGGATCGGCTGGGCGATGGCGGTGCCTTCGGCGATCGTCGGGCGGGCGGCTTCCGGCGGCAGCCCGAGGAAATCACGCACCAGCGGCCCGCAGGCAGCGGGCTGGGCAGCAAAGATGCGCGGCATCCGCGCGATCTGTCCTGCCCGCAAAAGTTCGGAAAAGCCGATGAAGCAGCCGAGTACGTTGGACCCCGCGCCGCAGGGCACGATGACATTGTCGGGTGCCTGGAACCCCAGGTCTTCCCAGAGTTCATAGGCCAGGGTCTTGGTGCCTTGCAGGAAGAACGCCTGCCAGTTGTGGCTGGCGTAGAAGAGGCGCGTGGCCTCGGCCAGGGCCGCATCGGCGCAATCCTGCCGGCTGCCGGGGACCAGGGTGATCGAGGCCCCAGCGGCCCGCGCCTGCACCGTCTTGGCCGGGCTGGTGCTGGCGGGGACGAAGATCGTCGCCGCCATGCCGCCGGCCGCGGCATAGGTCGCGATGGCCGCCCCGCCGTTGCCGGAAGAATCCTCCAGCACCGCATCGATGCCCTGGTCGCGCAGCAGCGACAGCATGACCGAGGCGCCACGGTCCTTGAACGAGCCGGAGGGCATGAACCATTCGCATTTCAGCAGCGCCGTCGCCGCCCCGATGCGCGCCTCGATCAGCGGCGTGCAGCCTTCGCCCAGGGTGATCGGCGCGCGCGGTTGCATCGGCAGGGCGGCGGCGTAGCGCCAGATGGAGCGCACGCCGCCCGCGATGTCGTCCCGCCCGATGCCGGGCAGGTCGGTGATGGTCAGCGGGGCGCCGTCATCGCCGCGCCAACGCGGGGTGTCTAGCGGATAGGTGCGCCCCGTGCGGGGGTCGAGATAGGCATGCATGGCCGCGACCCTCGCTTGCCGCCGCCAGCCCGGCAAGGGATACGGGCGCATGACCGATCATGACGCCGTGGCGGGGCTCGCCGCCGATCTTGTCCGAATCGACAGCCGAAGCAGCCTGTCTAACCTGGCCGTGGCCGAGCGGCTGGAGGCGGCGTTGACCGGCTTTGTCATCGAGCGGCTGAATTACACCGACGCGGCCGGGGTCGCCAAGCGCTGCCTGGTCGCGCATCGCGGCGGGCCGGGGGGGCTGGCCCTGTCTGGCCACCTGGACACGGTGCCTGACACCGGCTGGGCCGAGGATCCCTGGTCAGGCCGGATCGATGCCGATGGCGTGCTGCATGGGCTGGGCGCTGTGGACATGAAGGGCCAGGTCGCCGCCGCCGTCATCGCCGCCCGCGGGCTGCCCGCGGATGTGCCGGTCACGTTGCTGATCACGACGGATGAGGAAACCACCAAGGACGGCGCCCGCGCCGTGGCCTCGCGGTCGGATCTGGCGCGCGAGGCCAGGCTTGCCGGCATCATCGTGGTGGAACCGACCGGGCTGGTGCCGGTGCGCGGGCATCGCAGCACCATCGCCTTCACCGCGGTCGCGACCGGGGTGCAGGCGCATTCGTCGCTCGGCATCGGGCGCAATGCGAATTGGGCGCTGATCCCGTTCCTGGCCGAGATGCAGGCGATCCAGGAGATGCTGCGCGATGACCCGGCCTGGCATGACGCGGGCTACAGCCCGGTGTTTTCTGACTTCAACATGGTGATCGACAATCATGGCGCTGCGATGAACGTCACGGTGCCGATGGCCACCGCGCGGATCAAGTTTCGCTACAGCCGGGGGATCGATCCGGCGCCGATTGTCGCGCGGGTGCAGGCGGCGGCCGATCGCGCCGGGGTGGCGCTGCGCCTGGCGTGTGAGGGCCTGCCGCCGGAACTGCCGGCCGAGCATCCGCTGATCCGGCTGGCGGTCGGCGCCACCGGCATCGCCGCGACCACCGTGCCCTTCGGCACGGATGCGAGCGAGCTTTGCGAGATCGCGCCCTGCGTGATCCTCGGCCCCGGCACCACGGCGACGGCGCATACGCCGCATGAATGCGTGTCGCTGGCGGAACTGGCGCAGGCCGTCCCGCTGTTCCGGCGGCTGCTGGTGGCAGGGGCGCGCGGCCTGTCGTGAACCGCGCCACGCTGGCGGGGTGCGGGGCGCTCGGGCTCTGGGCATTTCTGGCGCTGCTGGGCGCCGGGGCCGCGCCGCTGCCGCCATTGCAGGTGACGGCGCTGGCCTTTGCCGTCGGCGGGCTCTTGGGGGTCGGCCTGCTGGCCCTGCGTGGGCGCCTTGCGGTGCTGGCCCAGCCGCCGCTGGCCTGGGCGCATGGCGTCGGTGGGCTGTTCGGCTACCACGCGCTGTACTTCGCCGCGATCGCCTGGGCGCCGCCGGTGACGGCCAATCTGCTGAACTACCTCTGGCCGCTGCTGATCGTGCTGCTGGCCTGGCCGGTGCTGGGCATGCGCCTGTCGGCCCGGCATTTTTTCGGCACGGGGCTGGGCTTCCTGGGCTGCGTGGTGCTGATCGGCGATGGCGCGACCCTGCCGCCGGGGAGCGGCGCGGGGCTGGTCTGCGCGGTCGCGGCGGCTGTGGTCTGGGCGGTGTATTCGGTCACCTCGCGCCGCATGGCCGCGGTGCCGACCGAGGCCGTGGCGGGCTTCTGCCTGGGCTCGGCGGTCCTGGCCGGGCTGGCGCATGGGGTGTTCGAGGCCTGGGTCGCGCCGACCGCCGGGCAATGGTGGGCCGTGGTCCTGCTGGGGCTGGGGCCGGTCGGGGCGGCGTTTTTCCTGTGGGATATCGGGATGAAACGCGGCGACCCGCGGCTGCTGGGGGCGCTGGCCTATGCCGTGCCGCTGGCGTCCACCTTGCTTCTGGTGGGCAGCGGGGCGGCGGCCCTGGAACTGCGGACGGGTATCGCCGCCGTGCTGATCGCGGGCGGTGGGTTCTTGGCCAGCGGCGCCAGCCGGTCATAGAGCACCACCAGCCGCGCCGCTTCCGCAGCCCAGCCGAACCGGCCCTCCACGGCCGCCCGCCCGGCCCCGCCCAGCGCCGCCCGCCGCGCCGGGCTGGCAAGGTCGGTGATGGCGGAGGCAACGGCCGAGGCATCGGCCACATCGACCAGCAGGCCGCAGCCGGCCTCACGCACCACGGTCGCCACTTCCTCGGCAAAGGCGGGGGCGATCACGGGCAGCCCCGCAGCCATGCAGTCGAACAACTTGTGCGGCAGGGCCAGGCGGTGGTTCTCGATGCCCGGCTGGAACAGCACCAGCCCGATGTCGTGCCGCGCGGTTTCGGCCAGGGCCAGCTCGGCCGGCATCCAGCCGGTCAGGCGGATCAGATGGGCGACACCCAGGGCCTCGGCCCGGGCGAAGAACGCGGCCTGGCTGCCATCGGTGAAGCGCCCGACCAGGGTCAGCACCGTGCCGGGCGGCGACAGGCTCAGGATATCCGGCAACAGCAGCGCGCCGCGGCTTGCCCCCAGGGCGCCCAGGTGCAGAAGCCGCAGCGGGCGGTCGGCGTGCTGCCGTGGCGCGATGTCGGGCAAGGCGGCATAATTCCGCACCGCGACGGTGCGCCCCGGCACCGCGAAATCGGCGTCCAGCCCGTCCTTGGCGACCACCACCGCATCGGCCAGGCGGGCCGCCAGGCGGCAGGCCAGGCGGATCGCACCCCGTGCCACTGGCCGCAGCAACGCCGGCAGTCGCGCATCCAGGCGCGACGGGTAATGTTCATGCACGTCCAGCACGACCCGCGCCCCCGACCACCAACCGGCCAGGATCGCGGCAAACCACGCATCGGGTTCCGAGGCGTGCAGCACGGCAGCCCCCGACGCCGCCCCCCGCCGTGCCAGCGCCGGCAGGCTGGCCAGCCGGCCGAACAGGCCCGCGCGCCGCGCATAAGGCCGTAGTTCCACCCCGGCCAGCATCGTCGGCCGCCCCTGGCCCGGGGCGATATGCGCGACCCGCCAGCCGGCCGCCGCAAGCGCGGCACCCTCCTTGCGGACCACGCGGGTATCCTCGGGCGGGTGCGCGGCCGACAGCAGAACCACCAGCGGCGCGGTCATGCTGCCTCCCGCATCTGGCCCAGCACGTCGCGCAGATGCCCGACCATCCGCGCACCGGCCCGCCCGTCCCACAACAGAATGGGCTTGGGCTTGCGCGCCGGCCTGGCCAGGATTTCAGCCACCGCGGACGCCAGCCGCGCCGGGGTGATCAGCCGGTTGCCGCCGGCCGACAGGGTCACCGGGCGTTCGGTCGAATCGCGCAGGGTCAGGCAGGGCACGCCGAGCGCGGTCGCTTCCTCCTGCACCCCGCCGCTGTCGGTGGCGGTGAAGCGCGCCCGCGCCAGCAAACCGGCAAAGGCAAGATATCCCTGCGGCGGCAGCGCCAGCACGCCGGGCGGCAGCGGCATGTCGCCCAGGCGCTGCGCCGTGCGCGGATGCACCGGCCAGACCAGCGGCAGAATCCGCGCCGCCTGCCCGAGCGCCGCCAGCAGCGCCGCCAGCATGGCCGGGTCGTCCACATTCGACGGCCGGTGCAGCGTGACCAGGCCGAAACCCCCGGCGACCAGCCCCTCCGGCAAGGGGCCAAGCCGCGGCAGGGCACGGAACAGGCTGTCCACCATGGCATTGCCGACGGCGCGCACCGCCTCGGGCGGGTGGCCTTCGCGCAGCAGCCGGCGGGCGGTGTCGTGGTCGGGCGCCCAGAGCAGGTCGGAAATCGCATCCACCGCGCGGCGGTTCACTTCCTCGGGCATCAGCCGGTCGCCGGAGCGCAGCCCGGCTTCCAGATGCGCGACCCGCAGCCCGAGCTTCCGCGCCGCGACCGCTGCCGCCAGCGTGCCGTCCACATCCCCCGCCACGACCACAAGCGCCGGCGGATCGGCCCGCCAGACGGCTTCGGCGGCCATCATGGTCTGCCCGGTCAGCGCCGCATGCCCCCCCCCGGCGGCGACACCCAGGGCGATATGCGGCGCCGGCAGCTCCAGGTCGGCCAAATGCTGGCCGAACATGGCGGCGTCATGGTGCTGGCCGGTGTGCAGGAGGACGGGACGGCAGAAGGACGGCGCCTCGGCCAGCGCGTGCCAGAGCGCCGCGATCTTCGGCAGGTTCGGCCGCGCGGCGACGACCAGATGCACAGCTGGCAGATGCACAGCTGGCAGATGCACAGCGGGCAGGTGGATGGCGGGCAGGGTCATGCGGCGACACGCGCGCCGGGGATCCCGGCGGCCTCCTCGACAATGCGGACGAAGTCACGCGCCAGCAGGCGCCGGTCCCAGCGCCGCACCGCCTGCTGGCGGGCGGCCAGGCCCATGGCGCGGCGCCGCGCGGGGTCGGCGGCGAGCAAGACCAGCGCGTCGGCCAGGGCGTTCGCGTCTTCCGGCGCGGTGGCGATGCCGCAGGGCCCTTCGGCCAGCAGCCGCGCCGCCCGCCCGCCCATGTTGGCGACCACCGGCAGGCCGGCGGCCAGGTAGTCCATCAGCTTGTTCGGCGCAGTCCATTCCGCGAACTCCGGCACGGGGGCCAGGCATTGCAGCCCGACCTGGCTGCCCGCCAGCAGCGCCGCCAGCTGCGGCTTGGGCATGGGATCGAGGAAGGTGATGTTCCGCAACCCCGACGCCAGCGCCATCAGCGCCGGCTTCTGCGCGCCGTCCCCGGCCAGCACGATCCGCACCCTGGTCTCGCCGCGCGACTGCAGGATCGCCGCGGCCTCGACCAGCAGGCCGAGGCCATTTGCCCTGCCATGCGTCCCGGCATAGACGGCCAGCACCTCCCAGGCGTTCGCGGGCTCGGGCCGCCAGGGCGCGATGTGCGGGCCGAACAGATCGAGGTCACAGCCATTCGGCACGACATGCACGCGGGCGGGGTCGGCACCGCGGGCGATGGCGGTCTGCGCCATGCCGTCGCTCAGGCCGATGACCGCGCGGGCGCCGCGGCAGGCGGCATCGGCCAGCGGTTCCAGCGCCGCCAACACCGGGGCCGGCACGCCGCCGAGCGCGCGCGGCAGTTCGGGCCAGGGGTCGCGGATTTCGAACACGAAGGGCGTGCCCCGGCGCGTCTGCGCCCACAAAGCCGGAAGGGCCACGGTCAGCGGGGTGGAGGACGCGATCACCAGGTCCCAGCCCGGCTGCGTCGCGAGCCGCCCGGCGCGTGCGGCGAAATGCAGGAACCCTGCGCTGCGTGACATGAAGCCTTGGGCGTTGCCCGACCGGATGGCGAACTCCACCACCTCGACCGCGCCCACCCGGCCGCGCCGTTCGCCGCCGCGATAGGGGCCGGACAGGCCCGTACTGGCGCCGTCATAGGCGCCGCAGCCGATGGTGACCTGGTGCCCCGCCGCCGCCAGAGCGCGCGACATGGCGAAGGCGCGCGTCGCCGTGGCCCCGCCGGGCACGGAAAAATGCTGGTGAAGGTACAGGATACGCATGGCGCTCCCCCCTAGCCGCGCCAGCAGGCCCGGATGGTCTCGATCACCCGGTTCTGCTGCCAGGCTTCCATGCCGCTGCCGGATGGCAGGCACAGGCCGCGTTCGAACAGGCCGGTGGCGACGCCGCCGCCCATCAGCGGCGCGCCGCGAAAGGCCGGTTGCAGGTGCAGCGGCTTCCACACGGGACGGCTTTCGATGCCCACGGCTTCCAGCGCGCGGCGCAGGGTCTCGCGCTCGGTACCGAAGGCGCGCGGGTCGATCATGATGACGGAAAGCCAGCGCGTGGAGCGGCCCCAGACCGGCTCCGGCATGAAGGCGACGCCGGGCAGGTCGGCCAGGCCATCGACATAGCGCGCGAAGATCGCGCGCCTGGCGTTCACCCGGTCCTCCAGCGCCGCCAGTTGCGCCAGGCCAACGGCCGCCAGGACCGATGACAGGCCGTAGGAGTAGCCCGTCGTCTCATGCTGGTAATGGGCCGCACTTTCCTTGGCCTGGGTGCCCAGGAAGCGCGCCCGGGAAACCAGGCGTTCGTCTTCGGAACACAGCACCCCGCCGCCGCCGGCGGTGATGATCTTGTTGCCGTTGAACGAGAAGATCGCGATCTTCGCCCCCGTCCCGGCCGGCTTGCCGCGCTGCGTGGCGCCCAGCGCCTCGGCGCTGTCGGACATCACGGGCACGCCCCAGCGGTCGCAGAGCGACACGATGGCATCAAGATCGCTGCACTGGCCGTACAGATCCACCGGCACCACCACCCGCGGCAGCCGCCCGCGCGTGGCGGCGGCGGCCAAAGCGACCCGCAGGATGTCGGGGTCGAGCGTCCAGGACGCCGGGTCCACGTCCAGGAAGCGCACGGTGGCGCCCATCTGCACCGCCGGCGCCACGGTCGCGACGAAGGTCAGCGTGGTGGTCCAGACCTCATCGCCCGGGGCCAGTTCGAGGACGCGGTAGCCCAGGTGCAGGGCCGCGGTGCCGGAGGCGACGCCGGCGACATGGGAGAAGCCGGTGGCCTCGGACACAGCGCATTCGAAAGCGAGCGGCATCGGCCCGGCGGGGGCGACCCAGCCGGAATCCAGCGTGTCGCGCAGCGCCTCCATCTCACCGCCCGCGAGATGCGGCGGCGACAGATGCAGGCGCGGCATGGGCCGGCCCGGGAACGGGATGATCGCCGCATCGGAAAGTGGAGCCGCGGGCGTTGGGCCGAAATCAGGCAAAAGGCGGAGTGCCATGTGAGACGGCCTTGCAAGATACCTCGTCGGTGGGCCCGACCGATTAACGATCAACTAATCGTGAACACTTAATCAAGGGCCAATTGCAACCTCCGGTGATTTTCCTGGCCGGCAGCACGCGGAATGGTGAGATTTATGGCAGACCTCCTGCCATGGTTGCGCATGTTCGCGGCTCTACCCGCCCTGGAAGGGTTCGGTCGTAGCATGGCCGAGGCCCGTGGCGCCCTGCCCGGAAAGCCACACGCAAAGCGTGCCCACCAGGGCCCGCAGGTCGCCAGACAGCGTGGCAGGTGCTGCGCCATAGGCCGCATCGGCTTCCAGCCGGATCGGCCAGGGCACCGCATTCCGCCCAAGCGCCTGGGCCGGGCCGGCCAGCCCCGGGCGGGCCTGCATGCGCAAACGCTGGCGCGGGCTGTAACGGGGCAGGTAGGCCATGGGCAGCGGGCGCGGGCCGATCAGGCTCATCTGGCCGCGCAGCACGTTCAGCAGCTGCGGTAATTCGTCCAGGCCGCTGGCGCGCAGCCGCCGGCCGAATGCGGTCAGGCGCAGCGCGTCATCCCCCGGCCCGTCGCGCATCGAGCGGAACTTCAGCAGGGTGAAGGCTACGCCGTGCCGGCCTGCGCGTTCCTGCCGGAACAGCACGGGCCGGCCCAGCCTCAGCCCGACCGCCAGCGCGACCGCGGCGGCGACAGGCGCCAGCAGTACCAGCAGCGCGCCTGCGACCATCACGTCCAGCAACCGCTTGCCCCAGGCGTCATACATCGGGCGCAGCCTGGCGTGGGGCCGAATCAACCCCGAGCCCGATCAGCAGCCCCACCGCCAGCCAGGCCATGCGGTTCCCGAGGTCGGTCGAGACCAGCACCGACACGGCGACCGGTACGGCCAGGGCCGCCACGGTCGCCGCCCGCAGCGGCGTGACCCGCGGCAGGCGGGCGGCGGCGACCAGCACGGCGCCACCAAAACAGCCGAGCCAGAGCACCAGCCCCGGCAAGCCGCCCTCGGCCAGGGCTTCCAGCACGTGGTTGTGCGGGTAGCGCCCGCGCCATTCGCCGAACCCCGCCGCGATCGGAAAGCCCGCGGTGCCAAGGCCGAAGGGCAGGGTTTCGTCCGCCCAATGCAAGGCGGCCGACCACAGCCAGGGCCGGGCCGAGGCTTCCAGCCCGCCTTGGGTCAGGCGCTCCAGCGTGCGGAAGCCGACGGCGCGCTCTGGGTCGAGGAACAGCAGCGACAGCCCCAGGGCGGCGCCCACCAGCGACAGCACGACCCAGCCCAATGCCGCGCGCGGCCGGTGCCCGGCCCAGAACCAGACGCAGGGGGCCAAGCCCGCCGCCAGGGCGAGGCCCAGCAACCCCGCCCGCCCGCCAGGCAGCAGTGCCGCCAGGGCCAACCCCGCCGCCAGGCCCAGCCAGGCCAGCCGCCGCCACCCGCCGGCACGCGCCGCCGCCAGCGCCGCCAGGGCCGCGGCCGAGGCGATCGCCAGCCCGGTGATCTGGTACTGCACCCGCGTGGCATCCGGCCGCACCGCCAGCGCCCCGCCCAGCACCACGTCGCCAAAGGCCAGGCCCCAGGCCACGGCGGCCCCAACCAGCACGCCGATGGCCAGCGTCGCGCGGGCAAAGGCCGCCAGCGCCCGGCTGTCACCGCCGACCACCACGCCAGCCAGCAGCATCGCCGGTCCCAGGATCACCATCTCGGGCAGCTTGGCCGACAGCACCGCGCCGGATGTGCTCCAGAGCCCAGCCAGGGTGAACCACAGCCAAAGCCCCGCCGCGGCGGCCAGCGGCATCGCCACGCTGCGCGACAGCCGCCACCGACGGCCGGAGGCGAGCAGGGCCAGCGCGGGAATGGCGATGGCACCGGCCATGACGGTGACGTCGAAAGGCAGCGACGACAGCAGTGGCGCAGACTTCAGCGCGCCGCCGAAATGCATCGCCGCGAGCGGCACGGCGGCGGCCGGCGCCAGCCATGCCAGGCCGTCGCGACCCGTCACGACCCGCGCCCCATGCGTGTGCGCCGGGGCGGCATCGGTTCGACCCGGCCCGGGGCTGTTTGCGGCACCGCTCCCCGGGCCGCTTCCGGGGCAGCTTCGGAGGCCGCTTCCGGGGCCGCTTCCGGGGCCGCTTCGGGAACGACCGCGACAGGGGGGGCCAGCGGGGGGTCGCGCAGCAGCACGATGCACCCGGCACCGACGAGCACCGCCATCGGCACCGCGATCAGCAGCAAGGCCAGCAGCAGCGGCCGGTTCGGCACCGAGGGGCGGATTTCCACGACCGGCATCGAGACCAGCCGTGCCGCCACGCTCTCATCCGAGCGCAGCACCAGCAGCGCCCGCTGGTGCTGGGCGATGAGTTCGTAAAGCGGCGTGCGCTGGAACACGTCCCGCTCGGTGGCGGCCCGTGCCCCCAGCGACGCCAGGCGGCGTTCGGCGAGACCGGCGAGGTCGGCCCGCACATGCGCCTCGCCGAAGTCATGCAGCCGGGACAGGATGTCCAGTGCCAGCCGCCGGTCGGGGTGCGGCAGCACGAGGTCCCAGGTCGTCGCCACAAGCGACTGGGTCACGGCCAGGCGGCGTTCCAGATAGGCCTGCACATCGTCCTGGTCGGCCCGGAGGCGCAGGCCGGCCTTCGCGCGCAACCAGCCCATGGGCCCCGCCGCGCGCCGCTCCGACAAGACGGCCAGAATCGGCGTGGTGCGGACCAGCATCGCCGCGGCCTCGGGGCTGCGCAGCGCCGAGAGATAGACGGCGAAGTTGCCCGTGGGCCGGGTGTCGAGCAGCCCCGCGCCGCTCTGCTGCAGGTTGATCGGCGCGATCAGGGTGGAGACGGCAAGCCCCGAGCCCTCGGCCGGTGCGATCACGGCCGAGGCCAGGTAGGCGCGCGGCCAGGACAGGACCATCGCCGCGGCGGCGCAATACAGCACGGCGATCAGCAGCAGTACCCGGCCCCGCATGGCCCAGACAGCACGGAGCAGCGCGTCGAGCGGCATCAGCAGGCCTGCCCGGGAAGGGTGATCCGGGTGACGATCCGCCGGGCACCGGCGCTGGCGCGCAGGGTCAGCACGGGGCAGGGCCGCACCTGGCCATAGGCCAGGCTTTCATGCCCGGTTTCAATCGCGACGGTGCAGGGCGCATCCGCCGCCAGGTGCAACCGCGCCCGCGGCCCGGCCACACCATCGGCCGTGGCCTGCCAAGGGCCGGGCGCCAGCCGCCAGCGCAGCACGGCGGTGGAAAAGGGCCCGGCGATGCGGTCCTCGACGCGCCAATCCCGGCCGTCGGCCGTGACGCGCCGCTCGTGACGCCGCCCGGCGTGGTCGGTGATGGCGCCGCCATCGGCCAGGGGCTCGGTCTTGGGCCAGCGGGCGAAGAGGAACCGCCCGGCCCGCGGCATCTGGTCCTGGTCATCGAAGGCGATGGTGTTGTGCGCGGCGGTGCCGGGGAAATAGGACAGCCACCAGGCCTCGGCCGGGTTGTAGGCGCCGGTGCCGCCGTCGCGCAGCACGGCCACCGGCCCGTTCCACAGGTCCAGGTGCAGCAGGTCGGCCTGGGCCGGGCGGAAGCGGATCGGGCCGCAGCGCAGGATGGCCCGGGCGCCCTGGCGGGACCAGCCGCGCAGGCCCTCGGCCACCCAGTCGGCGCCGTCCTCCGGCCCCGCGCCGAACAGCGCCGCTGCCCGGGCGATGCTGGGCCGGGCGTCGTCGGGCCCGGCGCCCGCCACATCGGCGAAGGCGGAACCGTCGCAATGGCCGATGCGCGGCAGGGCGCCGGTGGTGGGGCAGGCCAGCCTAGCGAGCCAGGTCGTGGCGGCCATGGCGCGGGGCGGAAAGGCGGCGTCGAAGGCAGCGGCGCCGTGCCGGCGTCGCAGTGCCTCGGCAGCCCAGAGCACATCGACCAGCAGCCGCTGATAAGCGGGCGACACCGGCGCAAAGGTGCCGCAGGGCGACACCAGCCGCGCGACGGTGCGCGACAGCCGGCGCGCGGCGCGTGTGGCGAGGCCCGCGTCGCCAAGCACCAGCCCGCAGGCGAAAAGCCCAGCGGCCTCGCTGACCGGGTGGTTGTTGTCCTGAGCCTGGGCATAGGCGGTGGTGGCGAGGATACGCCGCGCATGCAGCGCCAGCAGCGCGCGCAGGCCGGGGCTGGCGGGGCCGTGCAGCGCCAGGGCCAGGTGCAGCGCGCGCAAGGCGGCTTCCTGCCCGCAGGCCCAGTTCGGGCCGCGAAAGGGCGGGTTGGCCGAAACCCAGTCGGCCAGCAGGGCTTCGGCCTCGGGCAGCGGCAGGCGCAGCACTTCGACCAAGCGGCTGCCCTCCCAGACAGGGCGCACGTCCCCCGGCCCGAAAAGGTCCATGGCCAGGGCCGGGGCGGTGGGGTCGAAGGGTCCGTGCCAGTTGGGACCGTGCAAATCCCGGCACAGGGCCGGCGCGGCGGGGGTCGCGGCCAGGAAGGGGCCGGCCGGTCTTGGCGCATCGGCCAGGGTCCGGCCCAGCCGGCGCGCCAGCCGGTGCCAGCCGAACAACCCGACCGCCCGCGGCCCCAGTCGCCAGGCCGCATCCGCGCGCAGCAGAATGTCGCCCAAGCCCGGAATCGGGCCTTTCCCGGGGGCTCCGGGGGGCGCATGCATGCCGGACGCGACGCTTCGGTTGGACATCGGTCCTCTGTGTAGGACATAACCGCTGGTGCTGCACACGATTCCGTGATCGCGTGCAGGTTGCGGTCTGGGTGACACAACGGGGGGCACCGTGGGGCGGGCTGGGCGCAACGATCTGCTTTTAGGATGCGGGGCGCTTCTCCTCGCGTTGGGCGTGATGCGCCCGGTCCTGGCGCAACCCGCCCCGGGGCCTTTGCCGGGCGGCGGTGGCTTTCTGGGCGTGCCGCAACTGCCGGCCACCCTGCCGGGCGGCCAGCCCCTGCCCAGCCTGCCGGCGCAGACCCAGCAGGAGATCCTGCAGCGCATCCTGGATGCCGCCGGTGGCCGTGCCCTGTCGGGCAACGGGCCGGCTTTGGCCCAACCCCCGGCCACCCACGCCGCGTCGCCGCCGATGCTGCAACCCGCGCTGACCTACGCGCCGCCGCCTTCCGCCCCCAGCGAACCGCTGTCGGGGACCGAGGCCTTTTTCGCGGCCCGGCTCGACACGCCGCTGCGGCAGTTCGGCTACGACACGTTCCGCGGGATGACCGTGCAGGCGCCGCCCGTCGGCGCGCTGCCGGACGATTACATCATCGGCCGGGACGACGAGGTCCTGGTGTCGATCCGCGGTCGCACCCGCACCGCCTATGCGCTGCGGGTCACGCGCGACGGCACGCTGATGCTGCCCGACCTGCCGCCCTTCATCGCCGCCGGCCGGTCGCTGCGCGATCTGCGGGCCGAGGTCGAAGCCCGCGTCCAACGCGAACTGGGCGGGTCTGAGGCCTTCGTGTCGATCGGCCAGGTGCGGCAGATGGGTGTCTTTACGGCGGGCGAGGTGGTGCGCCCCGGGGTGCAGCCGCTGCCGGCGCTGGCGACCGTGCTCGATGCCCTGGCCGCAGCCGGCGGCGTGCGCAAGACCGGCAGCCTGCGGGCCATCCGGGTGGAGGGGCCGCGCGGCAGCCGGATCGTCGATCTGTATCCGCTGCTGGCCGGCGAACCCGGCGACCCCGACATCTCCCTGCGCGAAGGTGAGCGGGTGATCGTGCCGGCGCTCGGCGGGGTCGTTGCCATCGCCGGCGAGGTGACGCGCCCGGCGATCTATGAACTGCCGGCGGGTGCCACGTCCTCGCCGCTGGGGGCCATGCTGCGCCTGGCGGGCGATCCGCTGCGCCCGGTCGGCAACCGCTTCCTGCTGCAGGGCACCGATGGCGGCGGGCGGCGGTCGTTCAGCGAGATCGGCGGCGGCGGCCTGGTGCGACGCGGCGATGCGGTGCTGGTGCAGCCTGGGGCGGATGTGGTGTCAGGCGCGATGCGCCTGGCCGGGCATGTCGCGGTGCCGTTGACGCGGGCGGCGGGGCGCGGGTCCAGCCTGCGTAGCCTGTTGGCGGATGCACGGGTGATCCGGGTCGATCCCTATGTGCGGATGGGGGTGGTCTGGCGGGTGGACCCCGCGACCCGCGTCCGCCGCTTCCTGCCCTTCGACCTGGGTCGGGTGCTCGGCAGCCGCGCCGACATTCCACTGCGCGAGCAGGATGAGGTGATCATCCTGTCGCAGCCCGACGTGCTGTGGCTGTCGAGTCCGCCGGTGCAGCGCGCGGTACGCGGCGAGGCGCCGACCGCAATGGTCAACCCGCCGCAGGGCGCGATAAACGGCCAGGCGTCCGGCCTGCCACCGGGTGCGTTCCCTTCGGCCGCGCCGGGGTTCGGCGCCTGCCCGGCGCTGATGGCGCTGGCCATCGCCTCGCGCTCCAGCCCGCAGCGCTTCGCCCATACCCGCGGGGCGGGCTTTCCCGATATCGGCGAACCGCCCTGCCCGCAGGTGTTCCTCGACTACCCGACGCTGCTGCCCTTTCTGCTCGACCAGGCCATGCTGCTCACGGGCGAGGTGCGGCTGCCGGGGCTGTATCCCATCCTGGACGATACGGGACTGGACCAGGTCTTGGCCGCAGCCGGCGGGCCGACCGATACGGCCGACCTTGCGGCGATCGAACTGGCGCGCGAACCCCAGGAACAATCAGGGACCATTCCCCTGCAACGCACCATCCTGGACCTGCGCAGCCGCAACTTCGCCGCCATCCGGCTGTCGCCGCGCGATGTCATCCGGGTGCCCCGCGGCTTCGGCGACCGCGACGTCGGGCCGGTGACGCTGGCGGGCGAGGTCGTGCGGCCGGGCGTGTATGACATCCGGCGCGGCGAACGCCTGTCGGAACTGCTGCTGCGCGCCGGCGGGCTGACGCCCCAGGCCTATGCCTATGGCGCCGTGTTTACGCGCGAGAGCGTGCGCATCCGCCAGCAGGACGGCTTCGCCCGCACCGCGCAGCAGCTGGAACAGAGCCTGATCCAGGTGGCGGCGGGGCAGGCGGTCGCGGGCAGCCGCGCCGGCGGCGTGGACCTTGGTAGCGCGATCACCGCCGGGCGCGAGCTGGCCAGCGCCCTGCGCGAAGCGCGGGCGGCGGGGCGCATGGTGGTGGAAGCCAACCCCGTGGTGCTGGCGGCCAGGCCGGACCTGGATGTGCTGCTGGAGCCCTCCGACTTCATCGCCATTCCGAAGCGGCCCAATGAGGTGACGGTGGTGGGGTCGGTGCTGAACGCCAGCAGCCTGCAATTCACCACCGGCTGGCGCGCATCGGATTATGTGCGTGGCGCGGGCGGCACGCAGCGCTTCGCCGACCCGTCGCGCGCCTTCGTCGTGCTGCCGAATGGTCAGAGCGTGCCGGCGGGGCTTGGTGGCTGGCAGGCGGGCGGGCCGCCGGTGCCGCCGGGGTCGCTGGTGGTGGTGCCGCAGGATCCCTCGCCCTACGAGACCTGGGGCTTCATCCGCGACCTGACGCAGGTCCTGGGGCAGATCAGCATTTCGGCGGCGGCGCTGTCGGTGGTGGCGCGCACGGTCAATTAGCGCGCGGCGCCTTGGGCAATGTGGCAAGGCGCCTTGGCCGCCACGAAGGCGCCACGCCTGCCGCGAAACGACCTTGGCGCCGCCCTTCGGCCGACGCGCGGCATGGGCATCTTTCGCTTGGGCAAACAAGGAGGCCCAACCAGATGCGCCAGACCCTGAAGACCACGCTGTCTCTCGCCACCCTCGGGCTGATGCTCGCGGCGCCGGCCTTTGCCCAGACGGGCACCGCGGCCGCTGGCGGCACCCCGGCCGCGACCGCCCGCCCCGCGATGCCCGCCACCCCGACGCCCGTGGCCCAGGCCCCCTCGGCCACCCGCCCGGCGACCCCGGCACCCGTCGCCGGCACCCCGGCGGTCCGCCCGGCCCAGCTCGGCCAGCAGACCCCCGCCGTGCAGGCCCCCGCGGCCCCGAGGCCGGCCCCCCAGGCCGCGGCGCCCGCCGCGCCCAGCCCGACGCGGACCAACTGACCACCAGGGGGGGCGGGGGAAACCCCGCCCCTACCTTTTCCAGACCCGGTCCAACGCCACGAAGCGATTGACCACCAGCAGCAGCACCACCGTCATCAGGATGGTCAGGGTGCTGATCGCATTGACCGTGTTTTCCAGGCTGAAGGCTGCCTCGGCATAAATCCGCACCGGCAGGGTCTGCAGCCTGGCGGTGGTCAGGAAGGCGGTCACCGTCACCTCGCCGAAGGAAATCAGGAAGCCCAAAAGGCCGGCCACGAAGATGCCGGGCCCGAGTTGCGGCAGGATGACGCGCGTCAGCACGCGCCACGGCGGCGCACCAAGCCCCCCGGCGGCCTCTTCCAGCGCACGATCCAGTGCCGCGACCGAGGCGCGAAGCATCGCGAGCGTGAAGGGCGCGACCAGCACCACGTGCACCGCCAAGATGCCCAGAAAAGCCGGGATGGCAGTGAACCATTGCAGCAGCTTCAACATTCCAAGCCCGATGGCGATGCCCGGCAAGGCCAGAGGCAGCATCAGCCCGGCCCCCAGCGCATCCCGTCCGGCGAACCCGCCGCGCACCAGGGCGAAGGCGGCGGGCAGTGAGATCGCCAGCGAAATCGCCACTGCCGCCGCTGCCAGTTTCACGCTGGTCCAGGCATCGGACAGGTAGCGGTCGTTTTCCCAGATCAGCGCATACCAGCGCCAGGTGAAGCCGCGGAACTGCGCCATCGTCGCCTGCGGTGTGTCGTTCACGGATGCGACGGCCACCAGCAGCAGCGGGAACAGCAGCAGGAAAATCCCGACCGCCAGCAGCGTGCGGCTGATCCAGGGGGCGATGGCCTCGATCACCGCCACCACGACCGGCGGCAACACCAGCGGCCGCCCCGCGCGGCGCTGGCCAAGCCAGGGGGTGAAGCGCCCGACCACGAAGGAAATCAGGAAGGCGACCAGCACGGAGGCGCCCATCATCAGCATCGCCAGGGCCGAGGCGAGCGGATAGTTCAGGATTTCCAGGCCTTCCTTGTACACGACCATGGCCGAGACGAAGACTTTTCGGCCGCCCACCAGCGTCGCCGAGACATAGGCCGTCGAGGCCAGCAGGAACACGACCGTCAGCCCCGCCCGCAGCCCCTGCAATGACAGCGGCAAGGTCACGCGCAAAAAAGTCATGGCGGGGCCCGCGCCGAGCCCCGCGGCGGCTTCCGGCAGGCGGCGGTCCTGGCCTTCCAGCACGTCATACAGCGCCAGCACCAGGTAAGGCATGAAGACCTGGGTCAGCGACAGCCCGACCGCGAACCAGCCGAACAACATGTTGGGCCGGGCAAAGCCCAGGCCCATCGCCGCCTGCGCGATCACCCCGGTCGGCGAGAGCAGCAGGATGATGCCGAGCGATCGCACCACCACATTCGTCAGCAGCGGCACCAGCACGCAGGCGAAGCCGAGCGGCCGCCAGCGCGCCGGCAGACGCGTCAGCCAAAGTGCCACCGGATAGGCGAGCACCGCGGAAATCGCGGTGACCGCCGCGCCCAGCAGCAGCGTGTTGACGAAGGTGCGTAGGTAGAAACGGTCGCCCAGCAGTTCGGCGTATTGCGTGCCGACCGGGATGAAGGACAGCGGGGCAAAGGGCTCCGGACTGTCCTGCACGCTCATCAGCGCGACCGCGGCCAGAGGGGCGGCAAAGGCCGCCAGCAGCCACAGCGCATAGGGCAGCGCGCCCAGCGGGCCGCTGCCCTGTCCTTTCATCAGCCAGCGATCTCACGCGTAAAACGGCTGGACCAGCGGGGCTGGTTGCGGATCACCACATCCCAGTCGAAATCGACCAGCTTGGCGACCGCTTCCGGCCCAATGATCAGCTTGGCGGCCAGTTCCGGCGGCAGGCCGGCATTGGTGATGGTGGGGGAGTAGTAGATGCGCTCGGCATAGGCGCGCTGGCAGGCCGGCGACAGGTGCAGGTTCACCCAGGCTTCGGCCAGCGCCTGCTTGGTGCTGCCGACGGTGATGCAGGCGACGTTGGTGGCGATGGCCTGGCCCTCGATGGGGTCGGCGATCACGATGTTCGGGTTGCGCGTCTCGGCATAGGAGCGGGTGAAGGAGCCGAATTCGATCGAGGCGGCACCCACCTCCTGGTCGAACATCGCATAGAGCTGGTCCTGGCTGCCCTGGATCGCGGCGAAGGGCTTCAGCGCCGCGATGTTGGTGAAGGCGGGGTCGATGTTGTTCTCGCTGCCACCGAAGATCTTGGCGGCCATCAGCAGCCCGGCGGTGCCCTGCGCGCCCGGGTAGGACGGCCAGATCACCTTGCCCTTTAGATCGTCGCGCCAGAAATCGCGCCAGGAAGTCATGGGCGAGGCGACCTTGCGGCGGTCATAGACGATAGTGACGGGGTTGATCGCGACGCCATAGCCGCCGAGCCTGGCGACGGGATACAGGTTCGCGGCATTCGGGACGTTGTTGTTGGCTTCCTGCGTCACGCCATCCTTCACCGCCTGGCGGCTTTCGAAGATGTTGAGATAGACGAGGTCGAAGGACGGCCGGCCGCGTTCGGCATAGGCGCGGGCGCGACGTTCCGGCGTGCCGCCCAGGACAAAATTGATCTTCACGCCGTACTGCTGTTCCAGGGGTGCGACGCAGAATTCACGCACGATGCGTTCCTGCATGCCGCCCCAGATGCCGATCGTCAGCTCATCGCCGCGGCGAATCTGCGCGACTGCACTGTTGCCCCAGATGGCGGGCGCTGCCAGGGCCGCGCCAAGGGCGGCGCGGCGAGAGATCGTGATGGTCATGCAGCGACTCCTGTTGGTGTTTCGATCCAGGCGATGGCGTCAGGCCAGCCCGCGACGAGGACGGGCTGGCCGGGGGCGAAGCCGGCCTCGGTGGAGGGGCGGATCACGCGCAGCCGGTGCGCCCCCGCGGTAATCTCATAGGCGATGGTATCGCCGAGCCAGACAACCTCGGCCACCAAGCCTGGCAGGGTGAAGGGGGCGTCCGTCGCGGCGTCGGCCGACAGCAGTTGCAGCCGGGCCGCGCGCAGGACCAGGTGGCTGGCGCCGGGGGGTGCGACCAGGCCGATACCGGCCCCGGGCAGGGCTATCACGCTGCGCGCGCCCAAAAAGCCAGCCGTAAAAACGTCGCGCGGATGTTCCGACAGGCTGCGCGGGTCGCTGCATTCCACCAGGCGCCCGGCCTGCATCACGGCGATGCGGTCGGCCAGGGCCAGGGCTTCTTCCTGGTCGTGCGTCACGAACAGGGTGGTGATGCCGAGCCGCTTACGCAGCCGGTCGATCTCGGACCGCATTTCGCCGCGCAGCGAGGCGTCGAGGTTGGACAGCGGCTCGTCCAACAGCAGCAGGTCGGGTTCCGTCACCAGCGCACGGGCCAGAGCCACGCGCTGCTGCTGGCCGCCCGAAAGCTGCGACGGCCAGCGGTCGGCCAGGGCGCCGAGGCCGACCATATCGAGCGTCGCGGCAATGCGGCGGTCGCGCTCGGCGCGGTTCACATGCCGCATTTCCAGCCCGAAGCCGACGTTGCCGGCAACGGTCATGTGCGGAAACAGTGCATAGGCCTGGAAGACCATGCCGATGGCGCGACGATGCGGCGGGTCGCGTTCGATCCGGCGTCCACCCAGGGTGATGCCGCCCTGGTCCGGCGCGATGAAGCCCGCGACCATGCGCAGCGTCGTGGTCTTGCCGCAGCCGGAGGGGCCCAGGAGGGCGATGCACTCGCCACGCTCCACTGACAGGGACAGGTCGGCGACGGCCGTCGCGGCGCCATAGCGCTTGGTCAGATGGTGAAGGATCAGATGGGCCACGCAGATCTACATCGCCCATGCCCCGGGGTGGCGAAAGGGGGCGCAGGCCGTCGCCTGGGTCTGCCGGCCATGGATTGCCCGCCGACGCGGCAGGCCTGCCCAAGGGGGCGGCACGCGGCCGGTCGCGGCGCATCGGTGACCGGGTCAACCCGCTTGCCGAACAGTGCAGGGCAGGCCAGATGCGACGCTGGCGCCATACCCCGCGGGTGTGGCATCCAGAGACACTGACGACAGGGGAGCCTCGGCATGCCGACCAAGTACCGGATTGAACGCCGCCTGCTGCTGGGCGGAACCCTGGCCTCGGCGCTGGTGCCCGTGGCCGGCGCCCGGGTCTCCGCGCAGACGCTGGACCGCGTGTCCTTCCAGACCAATTGGCGGGCGCAGGCCGAGCATGGCGGGTATTACCAGGCGGTCGCGGCCGGCATCTATCGCCGCCACGGGATCGAGGTGGACCTGCGCATGGGCGGGCCGCAGCAGAACCCGGCCCAATTGCTGCTCGCGGGGCGCGTGGACTTCATCATGTCCAACGGCTTCCAGGCGATTTCCTACGTGCGGGAAAACCTGCCGTTCCTGACCATCGGCGCGGTCATGCAGAAGGACCCGCAGGTGCTGATGGCGCACGCCAATGCGGGCAACGACACCTTTGAGGCGATGCGCGGCAAGCCGATCATGATCGGTGCAGCGGGGCGCGTGACCTACTGGCCCTTCCTGCGCGCCCGCTTCGGCTTCACCGACGAACAGATCCGCCCCTATACCTTCAACATCCAGCCGTTTCTGGCCGATCGCAACGCGATCCAGCAGGGCTTTCTTTCGTCCGAGCCTTTTTCGGCCATCCAGGCGGGGGTGACGCCGAAAGTGCATCTGATCGCCGATGCGGGGTATGAGAACTACCAGACCACGATCGACGTCAGCCGCCGCATGGTGACCGAAAAGCGCGACCTGGTGCAGCGCTTCGTGACCGCGACGATCGAGGGCTGGACGCAATACATGGCGGGCCAGGACGTGGCGGCGGCGAATGCGTTGATTAAGCGCGACAACCCCGAGATGGATGACGCCAAGATCGCCTACGCCGTGCGCGTGATGAACGAGAACGGCATCGTGCGGTCCGGCGATGCGCTGACGCTCGGCATCGGCGCCATGAGCGACGCGCGGTGGGAGCGGTTCTACCAGACGCTGGTGGCCGCGGGCGTGAACCCGCCGGGACTGGACGTGAAGCGCGCCTATAGCCTGGATTTCGTGAACCAGCGTGTCGGGGTCTAGCGCCGCGATCAGCCTGGAGGGCGTGGCCAAGCGCTACGCCAACGGGACACTGGCGGTGCAGCGCGTCGACATGGCGGTGGCGCATGGCGACTTCGTGTCGCTGCTGGGCCCCTCCGGCTGCGGCAAGTCCACGCTGCTGCGCATGATCGCGGGGCTGATCCAGCCGAGCGGCGGCGCCATCACCGTCTCGGGCGGCGCGGGGCCGGAGGCGCTTGGCTTCGTCTTTCAGGAACCGACACTGATGCCCTGGGCGACGGCCTTGAAGAACGTGCGCCTGCCGCTGGACCTGTTGGGTGTCGGCCGGTCTGAGGCCGAGGCCCGCGCGGCCGAGGCCCTGGCCAGCGTCGGGCTCAAGGGGTTTGAGGCATCCTACCCCCGTGCACTGTCCGGCGGCATGAAGATGCGCGTGTCGATCGCCCGCGGCCTGGTCACCCGCCCGCGGCTGCTGCTGATGGACGAACCCTTTGCCGCGTTGGACGAAATCACCCGCTTCCGGCTGAACAACGACCTGCTGACCCTATGGGAGGCCCAGAAATTCACCGTGGTCTTCGTCACCCATTCGGTCTTCGAGAGTGTCTATCTCTCCCGCCGCGTCGTGGTGATGGGCGCGCGGCCGGGGCGGGTCGTGGCGGACCTGGATGTCGCCGAACCCTATCCGCGCGGCGAGGATTATCGCACCTCCGCGATCTATGCATCGCACACACGCGACGTCTCCCACGCGCTGCATGAATCGATGGCTGCATGAGCGATATCGTGGGGCCCCCGCTGGCCGAAAAGACCTTTGCCGGGCTGACCGGCGAGGGCTGGGTCCGCATCGTGGCACCTGCCATCATCGGGCTCCTGGCGCTGGCTGCCTGGGAAATCGCGGTGCGGGTGAATGCCGTGCCGACCTATATCCTGCCCGGACCGATCCTGATCGCGCAGACGCTGGTGAAGGACTGGTCCACGCTGGCCGTCAGCCTCGGCATCACCTTGCAGATCACCTTTGCTGCGCTGATCGCGGCCGCCGTGCTGGGACTGCTGATCGCGATCCTGTTCGCGCAGTCGCGGCTGATCGAATTGTCGCTCTTCCCCTATGCGGTGATTTTGCAGGTGACGCCGATCGTGGCGATCGCGCCGCTGATCATCATCTGGGTCGATGACGTCCGGCTGGTGCTGCTGATCTGTGCCTGGATCGTCGCCTTCTTCCCGATCCTGTCGAACACGACGCTGGGGCTGAACAGCGCGGACCACAATCTGCTGGACCTGTTCCGGCTGTATCGCGCAACGCGCTGGCAGGTGCTGTGGCGGCTGCGCCTGCCGTCGTCCATGCCGTATTTCCTGGCCGGGCTGCGGATCGCCGGCGGTCTGGCGCTGATCGGCGCCATCGTCGCTGAATTCGTCGCCGGCACGGGCGGGCGTGCCTCGGGCCTCGCCTATCGCATTCTTGAGGCCGGTTATCAGTTGCAGATACCGCGGATGTTCGCGGCTCTGGTGTTGGTGTCGCTCACCGGGATCGCGATATTTCTGGCACTGTCGCTGGTGTCGCATCTGCTGCTGCGGTCCTGGCATGAAAGCGCGTTGAAGCGGGACAAGTCATGACGGGTTTCTGGTTGAGGAACGGCCGCGCGCATGGGGCGCTGGTCGAGGGTCTGAGCACGGCGGCGGATCAGGACGGGTTCCTGCGCCTGGACCTGCGGATCGAGGAGGGTCGGATCGCCGCCCTGGCGCCCCTGGGCACGGCGCCCGAGGGCCAGGATCTGCATGGCGGCATCCTGTTCCCCGGCTTCGTCGACTCCCACACGCATATCGACAAAGGCCACATCTGGCCGCGCGCGCGCAACCAGACCGGCGATTTCTTGGGCGCACTGACGGCGGTAATGGCCGACCGCACCGGCCGCTGGACACCGGATGACATGACCGCCCGTGCCGACTTCGCGCTGCGCTGCGCGCTCGCCTACGGCACTGTCGCGATCCGCACGCATCTGGATACCTACGCCGAGCACGCCCCCGTCACCTGGGCGATGTTCGCGGCGCTGCGCGATGCCTGGGCCGGACGCATCGCCCTGCAAGCAAGCAGCATCGCGCCGCTGGATCGCTTTTCTGCCGACGAGGGCAGCATGATCGCCGATACCGTCGCACAGTACGGCGGCGTATTGGGCATGGTCACCCGCCTGACCGGCGGCGTGCATGATGCGATGCCGACGGAATTCCAGCCGATGCTGGAACGCTTCTTTGACCTGGCCGAGGCGCGCGGGCTGGACCTGGACCTGCACGTCGATGAAAGCGGTGAGACCGGCGCGCGTGCCTTGCGCGAAATCGCCCTGACCGCCATTCGTCGCGGCTTCCGTGGCCGGATCCAGTGTGGCCATTGCTGCGCCCTGTCGATGCAGTCGGAGCATTATGCGCGCGAGACGATCCAGGCCGTGGCCGATGCCGGCATCGCGATCGTCGTGCTGCCGATGTGCAACATGTATCTGCAGGACCGGATGCCAAACCGCACGCCGCGCTGGCGCGGTGTCACGCTGGTGCATGAACTGGCCGCGGCCGGGGTGCAGGTCTCCTTCGCTTCAGACAATACGCGCGACCCTTTCTACGCCTATGGTGACCTCGACATGCTGGAGGTGCTGCGCGAGTCGACGCGCATCCTGCATCTGGACCACCCGGTCGGCACCTGGCCGGCCGCCGTGTCGCGGATTCCGGCCGCGGTCTGTGGCTTTGACGGCGGCGTGCTGCGCGTGGGTGCCACGGCCGATCTGGTGCTGACGCGCGCCCGTATGGCGACCGAGCTGCAGAGCCGCCCCTGGCACGACCGTGTGGTGATGCGCGCGGGCCGGGTGATCGATGCCAAAGTGCCGGATTATGCGGAACTGGACGCCGTCACGGGATTTGCCGGCTGATCACCAGGCGGCAAAATTCTTGCGCAGGCGGTCCAGATGGCGCGTCAACTCCGGGCGCGTCCTCTGGTCCATGTTGTTCAGATACAACCAATCCAACCGGCACCCCTTGGCGCAAAGCCGCCGCAGCCCGCGCGAAAACAAGCGGTAGTCGCCCCAGCCGATGAACCAAAGCAGCCAGGTCGGCGAGCCATAGGTCGTCACGACCGCGATGCGGCGAATATTGGTCAGGGCAGGCTGGATCGCGCCCCCGCCCATCGAAAACGCAACCCCCGGTGCCCAGACCCGGTCAAGCCAACCCTTCAGCATGGCCGGCAACCCGTACCACCAGGTGGGATAGACCAGCACCAGCGCTTCGGCTGTGCGCAGGGCGGCGACATGGTCCTCGATCCCCAGCAGGTTGTCCGGCACGTCGTGGTAGCGGCCGCGTTCCTCGGCGGTCAGGGCCGGTGAAAAGCCCTCCGCATAGAGGTCACGCAGCGTGACCGCATGGCCCGCCGCTTGCAGGCTGCCGATGACAATATCCCGCTGCGCCGCACAGAAACTGTCGGGTCGCGGGTGGCAATAGATGACCAGGATTCGCATCGCAGCATGATCCCGCTTGGCCCATCCCCGCGCAACACCTGGCAGGTGTCGCGTGACGCTGTCGATCTGGCGCGGCCGGCCCTGGCCCCGCGTCCGGTCGCCGTCGTGGCCCAACCCAAGCGCGTGACCTTTGACCTTTCGCGCAGCGCCATCATCGTCGTGGATATGCAGAATGATTTCTGCCACCCGGACGGCTGGCTTGCCGGGATCGGCGTAGACGTCGCACCGGCGCGCAGGCCGATCGCCCCTCTGCTGGCGCTGCTACCGGCGCTGCGTGCCGCGGGGGTGCCGGTCATCTGGCTCAACTGGGCGCAACGCCCCGACCGGGCCAACCTGTCCCCTTCGCTGCGCCATGTCTATGACGGCACCGGCACGGGGGCGGCGGTGCTGACCGATGGCGGCTGGGGTGCGCGGGTCGTCGATGAGCTACCCGCCGACCCGGCCGATATCCAAGTCGGCAAGCATCGCATGTCGGGGTTCTGGGATACGCCGCTGGACAGCATCCTGCGGAACCTGCGCGTGACGACGCTGCTGTTCGCTGGCGTCAACCTCGACCAATGCGTGCTGCATACGATGGCGGATGCGAACTTTGCGGGATATGACACGTTGCTGCTGGACGATTGCGCAGCGACGACGAATCCCGACTTCTGCGTCGCGGCCACGCTGCTGAACATCCGCCAGATCTTTGGCTTCCACTTTCCTTCCACCGCATTGACCGAGGCCCTGGCCCCATGATGCCCGCCCCCGCCTTGTCCCGCCGCGCGGCCGACCTGCGTGGCTTCCGCATCGCGCCCGACGACACCAACTATTTTGCCTGCATCTTCGACCCCATCGCCGATGGCGTCAGCTTCACCTTCGTCGTGGAGATCTTTGCCCCGGGTGGTGCCACGCCACCCAATACCCATGCCGAGGCGGAGGAATGCTTCTTCGTCCTGTCCGGCACCGGCACCGCCACTGCGAATGGGCAATCCATGCCGATCGGGCCCGGCGATGCCTTCGTGCTGCGCCCCGGCACCGAGCATGTGGTGGTGAACACGGGTAGCGAAAAACTCTATTGCCTGACACTGATGACGCCGAACGAGGGTTTTGCGGAGCTCATCCGCAACGGGACACCCGTCGAACTGACCGATGAGGATCGCGCCATCATCGCGGGCGGTGGACGATGAAGGTTCTCTATCTCTACGCGCATCCGCTGGCCGAAAGTTTCCATGCGGCGGTGAAGAACGCGGCGGTCGATGGCTTGGTCGCGGCGGGGCATGACGTGGACTTCTGTGACCTCTACACAGAAGGCTTCAACCCCGTGCTGTCCGCCGAGGAGCGTCGTGGCTACCACGCCGTACCCGACAACCGCGCGCCGGTGGAATCCTACGTCGCGCGGCTGGAAGCGGCCGAGGCCTTGGTGCTGTCCTATCCCACCTGGTGCTACGGCCTGCCGGCGATCCTGAAGGGCTGGTTCGACCGCGTGCTGCTGCCCGGCGTGTCATTCACGCTCGGCGAAGATGGCATCGCCCGGCCGGCGCTGACGCATATCCGCAAGATCGCTGGCATCAGCACCTATGGCCGCCCGCGCTGGAACGCGATCCTGGTCGGCGACCCACCGCGCAAGGCAGTGACGCGGTACCTGTATATGATCACCGGGGCGCGTGCCTCGGTCGATTACATCGCATTGTATGACATGAACCGCGCCGACCTGCGGCGGCGTGAAGGTTTCTTGCAGACGGTGCGCGGCAGGATGGCGGGTTTTTAGTCGAGCGTCTCCGCCGGGGCGGCGTAGTCCGTCTCATACAGATGCACCGCCTGCGAGCGACCGGGCTGCCAGTCAGGATCGTCCCAGGCGATCATCTTGCCGGGGTTCAGCAGACCCTTGGGATCGGCGGCACGCTTGAAGTCAAGCTGGCGCGCATCCACCCGCTTCATCCCGCCTTCTTCCAGGGTGAAAGTATGCGGGTTGAAGATGGGCGCGCCCGCGGCCTCGTGGATCGCGATGATCTCGGCCAGGCGTTCTTCGGTCGTGAAGCGCACGAGTTGCAGGCCGAAGGCGCAGACGCTGCCGCCGAAGCGCACGAATTCCAGATGCAGCGGTACTTCGTCGCCGAAGGTCGCCTCCATCTTCGCGATCAGCGCCAGGTGGTCCGGCGCGGGGAACAGCGTTTGCAAATAGGTCACCGACTTGTCGGTCTTCAGCACCTGCAAGGTCGTGTGGTTCCAGGAATGCTCATACAGCGGCACTGGCGCTTCATCCGAGGCCAGGCGGTGCAACTCCGCCCCACCATGGCCCGCAATCATCGCTGGCATCAGGTCGAGGAACGGCCGCGCCACCATGATCAGTGCGACGGAATGGCCCGGCGGCACGTCAGTTCCCAGGTTACGGAAATGATCCTGCGCCACCGGGGCGGCGATGACGCAGGCGAGTTTCTTCGCCACGCCATCCATGCGGGTAAAAGCGTCGGCGAAGCCGGCCGCGGCCATAAGGCTCGGGAAGGACACCACCAGATCGACCCAGTCCCAGGCCGGCGCCAACGGCAGTTCCAATTCGGTGATGATGCCGTTGGTGCCATAGGCGTGGTTGACCTGCTGCACATCATCGCCGCGCAATTCCAGCACGCGCGGTTCGGCTTCACAGGTGATGACGCGCAGGCCCAGGATGTTCCCCGGCTCGCGCAGGATGCCATAGGTCGTGCTGCCGATGCCCGACGAACCACCGGCGATAAAGCCACCGATGGTAGCGGTGCGCTTGGTGCTGGGGTGGAAGCGCAATTCACCACCTACCTCGGCCCGCGTATGCGCATCCAGGTCGATGATTTTTACCCCAGCCTGGGTGCGGACCAGGCCCGGCTTGCACCAGACCACGCGGTTCAGCGCGGAAAGGTCCAGCACGATGCCGCCTTGCAGCGGCATGGCCTGACCATAGTTGCCTGTGCCCGCGCCGCGCGCGGTAACGGGCACGCCGTGCCGGTGTGCGGCGGCCAGCAGGGTGATCACCTCCGCTTCCGATCGGACGGACACTACCGCCTCTCCGGTCACGCGGTTCAACTGGCGTTTCAGCACCGGCGAATACCAGAAGAAGTCGCGGCTTTTCTGGCGCACCAGCGCGGGGTCAGTGGTCCAGTCCAGGCCCGGGGTTTCGGCCATCAGGGCGGTGACGGTCATGCGCGATCCTCCTCGAAGGATTTCATCTTGCCGGGGTTCAGCAGGCCGAGCGGATCGACCATCTTCTTGAAGCCGAGTTGGTCGCCCGGCACGCGGCGATACCCGCTGCCTTCTTCAATGGTGACCACATGCGGATTGGCAATGCCGCAGCCTGCTTCCTCAAAGCCGCGGATGATCTCGTAAAGCCGCGCTTCGGTGGTCCAGCGGATGACCGGCAGCGCGGACATGGTCAGGCGCCCCCCGAAGCGGACGCATTCGGTATGCATCCAGAGTTCTTCGGCAAAGCGCGCGCGCACGGTTTCGACCGCTTCCAGCGTGCCCTCGAAGGGAAAGCGGCATTGCAGATAGGTGACGCCGCGGTCGCGCTTCAGCACCTGCAAGGTCGTGTGGTTCCAGCAGTATTCGTAAAAGGGGGTGGCTGTGGGATCGGCCTCGGCCTTCGCCATGTCCTGTTCGGCGATGATCCGCCCGGTATGGTCACCGGCCAGGTCACGCAGCGCGACCAGCGCCGCCGGCACCACGCTGGTCAGCACCAGCGCCTGGCCCGCGGGCACCTCCAACCCCTTGAAGAAGGGGGTCAGCCGCGCATCGAAGACGGCGCACATCTTCTTGCTGATGCCATCGGCATGCGCCAGCGCCCAGGCGAACTGCGCGGCATCAGAAAAATCATCGAAGGCGAGTGCCACATCGCGCCAGTCCTGCGCCGGCGTCAGAGGCAGGCGTATGCGCGTGATGATGCCCGTGGTGCCATACGTGCGATTGACGGGGGAAGCACGGTCGCCATCCAAATCCAGGATGACGGGTGGGTCCTGCATCGTCGCCACCCGCACGCCCAGCAGATTGCCGCGTTCGCGCATCGTGCCGTGGTGCAACCCGCCCACGCCCGCACCCCCGCCGGCGACGAAACCGCCGATCGTCGCGGTGCGCTTGGTGCTGGGCCAGAGGCGCAATTCCCACCCCTGCGGCCGCGCCCAGGCGTCGATGTCCACGAGCTTGGCGCCAGGTTCGACCTCGGCCACGCCGCCTTCCAGAGAGATCAGCCTGGTCATGCCCGACAGATCCATCACCACGCCGCCCTGCATCGGCACGCATTGGCCATAATTGCCGGTGCCGCCGCCGCGGGCGGTGACCGGCATGCCGGCCGCGCGCGCTGCGGTCAGGATACGCAGGACCTCCGCCTCATCCTTCGGCCGGGCCAGCAGTTCGGCCGACTTGCCATCGAGCAGCGCCTTCAGGATCGGCGAATACCAATAGAAGTCGCGCGACTTCTGCCGCAGCAGGGCGCGGTCGGTGCTGGTTTCGATATCGCCCAGGTCAAGCATGCAGGTCGGGTTCCGCGCGGAGCCAGGTCGAAAGGTCGAACTTCCAGACCTGGGTCCAGAGTTCCGCCATGCGTTGCCCGGCGTGGTCCAGGATCTTCTGGCCATCCTCAACTGTCGCCAGGGTCGCGTCGCCGGCGGCCCCCGCGGGGTCCAGGTCCTGCGCCATCCAGCCGATCGGCACGCCAGCCTCGGGCGACAGCAGCGGTGCCTCGTTTTCGAAGCGCATGGCGCGGCTGGCGAAGTTGCGCGCCTTGGTCATGTCCACGCGCTCCGGCTTCAGCACCAGCATCAGCGCGGTTTCGACATGACCCGCATGGATGCCGTAGCGGCTTTCGATGTCGGAAATCAGCCCCGCCGGCTTGCCGAGCTTCGACCACTGGCAGTTCACCGCGAACATCGCGTGCTTGATGCGCATCCGCCGGGCCGCGATGTCCAGGATCTGCGGCTGGCCGCCGTGGCTGTTCACGAAGACCAGCTTTTTTACACCCGCCCGCGCCACGCTGTCGCCGATTTCAGTGACGACCGCGAGCAGGGTTTCGGGCGTCAGGGTGATCGTGCCCGGAAAAGCCAGGTGCTCGACCGAAAGCCCCACGCGCTGGGTCGGCAGGACCAGCACGGGCACCTCGGGGGCCAGGAAATCCAGTGCCCGGCTCACCACGCCCTCATTGATCGTCGTATCCACCGAAACCGGCAGATGCGGCCCGTGCTGCTCGATGCTGGCGACCGGCACGATCGCGACCGTATCGGCTGGCAAATCGCGAAAGGCGGGCCAGGGCAGGTCGGCCCAGTAGCGGGAGGGGAGGACGGTCATGCGGCGGCGTTCCGGTCTTGCGTGCCGGGTCATGTAGCAGCACGGGCCCGGTGCTGCATCGGTCTGCTTCTCCGCTCCTGTGGCCTGCTCCTGGGCGAATTGCCTAATCCCGCGGCAAAGCGCCTGCTGGTTTGGCAACAAAGGCATGGCGCCCCGCGGCGTGGCTCTTGCGCACGCAAGCCCGGCCGGGCCAGGACTCAACTGTTCCGGAGGTCTCGCCATGCTCGTGACAGAAACTCAGCTTCTGCAGCACTTCTGGTACCCGGTGATGCCGGTGACGGAGTTGGCCGCAGGCCCGAAACCCTTCCGCCTGCTCGGCCGCGACATCGTTGTCTGGATCGATGGCGAGGGGCAGCCGGCGGCGCTGGATGACCGCTGCTGCCACCGCCTGGCGAAGCTTTCCAAGGGTTTCTACAACAACGGCACGCTGGCCTGCGGCTACCACGGCTGGGAATACGACCGGGCCGGTACCGTCGTCCGCGTGCCGCAGCGCCCGGTGGACCGGCAGGGCCGCACCAGCATGGGTGTCGCCAGCCACCGTGCGGACATCCGCTACGGCTACATCTGGGTCGCGCTGGCCGAGCCGCTCCATGCCATCCCGGACTTCGAGGAAGAAGCCGAGGGCTTCCGCCAGATTTTCGAATTCTACGAGCCCTGGTCCTGCGCCGGGCTGCGGTTGATGGAAAACTCCTTTGACAATGCGCATTTCGCCTTCGTGCACCGCGCCTCCTTCGGCGACCAGGGCCACCCGGAACCGGCGAAGCTGGAGATCGATGAATACCCGGACGGCTTCCTGTTCCGCTCAGAGGTCCCGGTGCGCAACCCGGAGGCGCAGAAGGCGCTGCTGAACATGGACAGCGACACCACCGTGCGCCACATGCGCGCCCGCTGGTACGCGCCCTTCCTGCGCAAGCTGCGGATCACCTATCCGAATGGCCTGGTCCATGCGCTGGTCACCGCGGCGACGCCGATCGATGACCGCACCTCCATGGTCTGCCAATGGGTCTATCGCAGCGATACCGAGACCGAAGCGCCGGCCGAAAAGGTCATCGCCTTTGACCGGGTGGTGACCGCGGAGGATAAGGACATCCTCGAATCCACGACCTGGGATGTCCCGCTGGACCAGACGGGGCGTGAAATGAACATGCCCTCCGACAAGCCTGGCGTGATGATGCGGCGCATCCTGCTGCGCCTGATTGACGAGCAAGCCGTCCGCGAAGCGCGCGCCGCCGCGGAATGAGGGCCCGGCGCGGGCTTCCCCGCGCCCCTCGGTTGCTGCCATCCTGCGGTTCGCAACCGCGCCCTCTAGGAACGTCATGACTGTCGACACACACGCCGAGCCTCTCGACCCCGGCACCAGCGCACCGCGCGGCACGGACGCCGCTTCCCTGCGCGCCGACATCATCGACAAGCTGACCTACGCCGTCGGCAAGAACCTGGTGGCGGCGAACCAGCGCGACTGGTTCATGGCGACGGCCCTGGCGGTACGCGACCGCATCCTCGACCACTGGCTGCCGCAGACACGCGCCGCGTACCAGCAGGGTCGCAAGCAGGTGTATTACCTGTCACTGGAGTTCCTGATCGGCCGCCTGCTGGCCGACAATGTGAACAACCTGAACATGACGCAGGCGGTGACCGAGGCCCTGGCCTCGCTTGGCGCCGACTACGAAGCGGTGCGCGGGCAGGAACCGGATGCAGCACTTGGCAATGGTGGCCTTGGGCGGCTGGCGGCCTGCTACATGGAAAGCATGGCGACACTGGCCATTCCTGCCTTCGGCTACGGCATCCGCTACGAAAACGGGCTGTTCCGCCAGGCCATCGTCGGCGGCGTGCAGCAGGAGTTCCCGGAAGACTGGCTCGCCTTCAGCAACCCTTGGGAATTCGCCCGACCCGAAATCGCCTACACCATCGGCTTCGGCGGCAGCGTGGAAGCCGAACCCAACGCCGATGACCTGGGGCCGCGCACATGGACCCCGGCCGAGACGGTCGATGCCGTCGCCTATGACACGCCAGTGGTCGGTTGGCGCGGCAAGCAGGTGAACACGCTCCGGCTGTGGTCGGCGCGTGGGCCGGAGATCCTGCGACTGGAATCCTTCAACGCCGGCGACCACGTCGGCGCGCTGGCCGACCGGATGCGGGTCGAGGCGGTGAGCAAGGTGCTCTACCCGTCGGATGAAACGCCGTCGGGGCAGGAATTGCGGCTGCGGCAGGAGTTCTTCTTCGCCTCGGCCTCGCTGCAGGACCTCGTGAAGCGGCACATGCGCGTTTATGGCAGCATCATCTCGCTGCCCGACAAGGTGTCGATCCAGCTGAACGACACGCATCCGGCGGTGTCGATCGCCGAGTTGATGCGGATCCTGATCGACGAATACGGCATCGCCTGGCCGGACGCCTGGGACCTGACGCGACGCACCTTTTCCTACACCAACCACACGCTGCTGCCCGAGGCGCTGGAATCCTGGCCCGTCGCCCTGATGGAACGGCTGCTGCCGCGGCAGATGCAGATCATCTACATGATCAACGCGCTGCACCTGGATGCGGTCAGCCATGCCCATCCCTATGACGGGCGGCTGCTGTCCTCGGTCTCGCTGATCGAGGAGAATCAGGGGCGCAAGGTGCGCATGGGCCACCTGGCCGTGGTCGGCTCGCACCGGGTCAATGGCGTGTCGGGCCTGCATTCGGACCTGTTGAAGAAGACGGTCTTCCAAGACTTCAACATGCTGTTCCCCGGGCGGCTGGTGAATGTCACCAACGGCATCACCTTCCGCCGCTGGCTGCACCAGGCCAATCCTTTGCTGACCAGCTTGCTGATCGATACGGTCGGCCCCGAGGTTCTGGACAACGCCTACGCACTGGAAAAGCTGCGGCCGCTGGCCGGCGACGCCGCGTTTCAGCAACGCTTCGCCGCGGTGAAGCGTGCCAACAAGGTCACGCTGGCGGCGCTGATCCAGGACCGGCTTGGCACGCGCGTCGATCCTGATGCGCTGTTCGATGTGCAGATCAAGCGCATCCATGAATACAAGCGCCAGCTGCTGAACATCCTGGAGACCATCGCGCTGTACGACGCGATTCGCGCCGACCCGATGCGCAACTGGGTGCCGCGGGTGAAGATTTTCGCTGGCAAGGCCGCAGCCTCCTACCACCAGGCCAAGCTCATCATCCGCCTGGCCAATGACGTCGCCCGGCTGGTGAACAGCGACCCCGGCGTGCGTGGCCGGCTGAAGGTCATCTTCCTGCCGAACTACAATGTCAGCCTGGCGGAACGCATCATCCCCGCCGCCGACCTGTCGGAGCAGATCTCGACCGCAGGCATGGAGGCCTCGGGCACCGGCAACATGAAGCTGGCGCTGAACGGGGCCCTGACGATCGGCACGATGGACGGCGCGAATGTCGAGATCCACGAAAGGGTCGGGCCCGAGAACATCTTCATCTTCGGCCTGACCACCGAGGAAGTGGCTGAACGCCGCCGCCATGGCTATGACGCGGGGCCGGTCATCGCCAACAGCCCGAAGCTGGCCCAGGTGCTGGACCAGATCGAAGGTGGCGTGTTCTCGCCGGACGAGCGGGACCGCTATCGCCCGCTGACCCAGGCGATGCGCCACGGCGACTATTTCCTCGTGACCGCGGACTTCAACAGCTACTGGGCGGCGCAGGAACGCGTGAGCAAGCACTGGCAGGCGCCGAAGGCCTGGTGGACGTCGAGCATCCTGAACACTGCGAATGTGGGCTGGTTCTCCTCAGACCGCAGCATCGCCGAATATGCCGAGACCATCTGGAAACTGCCGGTGGAGCGCTGACGTGGAGCCCTGGCGGCTGGCCGCGGATGCGGTCGCCGCCCTGGCGACCGCGCGCCACGCCGATCCCTTCGCCGTGCTCGGACCGCATGATGCGCCGGGCGGCACGGTCATCCGCGCCGTGCTGCCGGGTGCGGAGACCGCCGAAGCCCGCCCGGACGACGGCGGCCCGCCCATCAGGCTCGACCGGCGCGATGCCGCCGGCGTGTTCGAGGGTTTCGCCCCCGGTCGCGCGCCGGGCTTCGGCTACCGTCTGCATGCACGGCGCGGCGCGGACGCCTGGTCCTTGCGAGACGCCTACGCCTTCGGGCCAACGCTCGGCCCGCTCGACGACCATTTGTTCATGGAGGGCACGCATCTCGGCCTGCAGGACCGGCTCGGCGCGCATCCCTGCGTGCATGAGGGCGTGCCGGGCGTGCGCTTCGCGGTCTGGGCGCCGCATGCGCGCCGGGTTTCCGTGGTTGGCGAATGGAATGGCTGGGACGGCCGGGCACAGCCCATGCGCAAGCGCGTGGACAGCGGGGTGTGGGAGATTTTCGTCCCCGACCTCGGCCCTGGTGACCGCTACAAATACGAAATCGTCGGCGCCGATGATGTGGTGCTGCCGCTGAAGGCCGATCCCTTCGCGCAGGCGGCCGAGTTGCGACCGGCGACGGCCTCGATCGTCACCGCTGGCCTGCCCCTGCCGCCGCGCGCCGCGGCGCCGGCGCGACCGGCGCGCAAAAGCCCGCTTTCCATCTACGAAGTCCACCTGGGTTCCTGGCGGCGCGGGCCGGCGGGTCGGTTCCTGACCTGGGATGAACTGGCCGAAACCCTGGTGCCCTATGTCGCGGACCTCGGTTTCACGCATCTGGAACTGCTGCCGATCACCGAACACCCTTTCGATGGGTCCTGGGGATACCAGGCGACGGGCATGTTCGCCCCCACGTCCCGTTTCGGCGACCCGGCGGGCTGCGCGCGCTTCATCGCGGCGGCGCATGCCGCGGGCCTGGGTGTGCTGCTGGACTGGGTGCCGGCGCATTTCCCCGCCGATGAATTCGCCCTCGCACGGTTTGACGGCACGGCATTGTATGAGCACCCCGATCCCCGCCGCGGCAGCCACCCCGAATGGGGCACGCTGATCTACGACTGGGGCCGGCGCGAAGTCTCCAATATGCTCATCGCCAGCGCGCTGCATTGGCTGGCACGACTGGACGGGTTGCGCGTCGATGCCGTGGCCTCGATGCTCTACCTCAACTATGCCCGCAAGGATGGCGAATGGGCGCCGAACCCCGACGGGTCGAACCACAACACCGATGCTGTCGCCTTCATCAAGCGGCTGAACGCCACCATCGCCGAAGCCTATCCGCATGCGCTGATCATGGCTGAGGAATCGACCGCCTGGGCCGGCGTCACGCGCCCGGTGGCCGAGGGCGGCCTCGGCTTCGGGTTCAAGTGGAACCTCGGCTGGATGCACGACACGCTGGATTATTTTTCACGCGAACCCGTCCATCGCCCGCATCACCACAATGAACTGACCTTCGGCCTGCTCTATGCCTGGAACGAGGCCTTCGTCCTGCCGCTGAGCCATGACGAGGTCGTGCACGGCAAGTCCAGCCTGATCGGCCGCATGCCGGGCGATGACTGGCAGCGTTTTGCGGGGCTGCGGTCGCTCTTCGGCTGGATGTGGGGACATCCCGGCAAGAAGCTGCTGTTCATGGGCGGCGAATTCGCCCAGCGCCGCGAATGGGACGAGGCCGGCGAGTTGCAGTGGGACCTGCTCGCCTACGCCCCGCACCAGGGGATGCAGGCGCTGGTCCGCGATCTCAACCGCCTGCATCGCACGCTGCCGGCCCTGCACGCCAAGGATCACGACCCCGAGGGCTTTCGCTGGATCGTCGTGGAGGACCGGGCGCAGTCCGTCTTTGCCTGGGCACGCTTCGGCGACGCCGAAGACCCGCCGGTGGTCGTCATCTGCAACCTGACACCGGTGCCGCGCGAAGCCTATCGCGTCGGGCTGCCGCGCCCGGGGCGTTGGCGCGAAGTGTTGAACAGCGACGCTGCGGCCTATGGCGGCAGCGGCTTGGGCAATCTCGGCCGAGTGTTTGCCCAGCCGATCGAGAGCCACGGCTTCCCGGCTTCGGCCGAATGTATGCTGCCCCCGCTTTCTTCCGTGTTTTTGCTATGGGAGGGCGCGTGACGCCGGGTTAGCCTTCGCGGGAAACATCCAGGCATACAAGATGGCTCGATCCGCTGCCCTCGGCCCCCCGCTGGCCCGCCACGCCATGGCCTATGTCCTGGCGGGCGGACGCGGGTCGCGGTTGCTGGAACTGACCGACCGGCGGGCCAAGCCCGCGGTCTTCTTCGGCGGCAAGTCCCGCATCATCGACTTCGCACTGTCAAACGCGCTGAACTCCGGCATTCGCCGCATCGGCGTGGCCACGCAGTACAAGGCCCACAGCCTGATCCGTCACATGCAGCGGGGCTGGACTTTCCTGCGTCCTGAACGGAACGAATCCTTCGACATCCTGCCCGCCAGCCAGCGCGTGTCGGAAGACGCCTGGTATGCCGGCACCGCCGACGCCGTCTATCAGAACATCGACATCATCGAATCCTACGCGCCCGAGTTCATCGTGCTGCTCGCCGGCGACCATGTGTACAAGATGGACTACGAGGCGATGCTGCAGCAGCACGCCGACAGCCGGGCCGAGGTGACGGTCGCCTGCCACGCGGTGCCTTTGGCCGAGGCCAAGGGCTTCGGGATCATGGCGGTCGATGACGCCAACCGGGTCGTCGATTTCGTGGAGAAGCCCGAGGTGCCGCCAGCCATGCCGGGCAATCCCGACATGGCGCTGGCCAGCATGGGCATCTACGTCTTCACCACGCGCGTGCTGATGGATCATCTGCACCGTGATGCCGCGGACCCGCATTCATCGCGCGACTTCGGCAAGGACATCATCCCGGCCATTGTGAAGTCGGGCGGTGCGGTCGCACACCCCTTCGCCAAGTCTTGCGTGCGCAGCAGCCAGGAGGCCACGCCCTACTGGAAGGACGTCGGCACGCTCGATGCCTATTGGGAAGCGAACATCGCGCTGACCGATGTGGTGCCCGACCTCGACCTGTTCGACCGCGACTGGCCGATCTGGACCAACAGCGAACTGACGCCGCCCGCCAAGTTCGTGCACGACGTGCCGGGGCGGCGGGGCGAAGCGATCTCCTCGCTGGTCTCGGGTGGCTGCATCATCTCGGGCGCCGCGCTGTGGCGCAGCCTGCTGTTCACCAACGTGCGCGCCCATTCCTGGGTGCATATCCGCGAGTCGCTGATCCTGCCTGGCGCGGATGTCGGGCGGTATGCGCGGCTGACCGGATGCGTCGTCGATTCCGGTGTCCGCATACCCGATGGCCTGGTCGTCGGCGAAGACCCCGAGGATGACGCGCGGCGCTTTCGCCGCACCGAAAAGGGCGTCGTGCTCATCACCCAGCCGATGATCGACCGGCTTGACGACTGATGCAGGTGCTCTCGGTGGTGCCCGAGGTCTATCCGCTGGTGAAGACCGGGGGTCTGGCCGATGTGGCCGGTGCGCTGCCGGCGGCGCTGGCCCCGCATGGCTTTGCCATGACCACGCTGGTGCCAGGATATCCGGGCGTGATGGCGGCGCTGCCGAAGACGGCGCTGGCACATGACCTCGGGCTGCTTTTTGGCGGGCCGGCGCGCGTGCTGGCGGCGATGGTGAAGGGTCTTGCGGTCTTCGTGCTGGATGCGCCGCATCTCTATGCGCGGCCGGGCGGGCCCTATGCTGGGCCGGATGGGGCGGAATGGGGCGACAACGCCCTGCGCTTCGCGGCCTTGGGGGCTGCCGGCAATGCCATCGCGCGCGGCGCGATCCCAGGCTTCGCGCCGGCGGTGCTGCATGCGCATGACTGGCAGGCAGGCATGGCCATCGCCTATCTGCATTACGGCGGGCCGCCGCGCGCGGCCTCGGTCTTCACCGTGCACAACCTGGCCTTCCAGGGGCAGTTCGACCCCGCGATCCTGCCGCGGCTCGGGCTGCCGGCGCATGCTTTCGCCGTGGATGGCGTCGAACACTGGGGGCGGGTCGGCTATCTCAAGGCGGGGTTGGCCCTGGCCGATCGCGTCACCACCGTGTCACCCACCTATGCAGCGGAAATCCGCACGCCCGATGCAGGCATGGGGCTGGATGGGCTGCTGCGGGCGCGGGCCGGCGTGGTGCGCGGCATCCTGAACGGGCTGGACACGGATGTCTGGAACCCCGCCACCGACACGCATCTGGCCGCGACCTACAGCGCCGCCGACGCCAAGCCGCGCGCGGCAAACAAGGCCGCGCTGCAAGCGCTGCTGGGCCTGGATGCAGACCCCCGTGCGCCGCTGTTCGGCGTGGTCAGCCGGCTGTCCTGGCAGAAAGGCCTGGACCTGCTGCCGGGCGCCCTGCCGGCGCTGCTGGGCGCGGGCGGGCAGTTGGCATTGCTCGGCGCCGGCGATGCGCCGATCGAGGCCGCCTTCCGCCACGCCGCCGGCACCAACCCCGGCCGCATCGGCGCGGCCTTCGCGCTGGATGAGGGCTTGGCCCATCTCATCCAGGCCGGCTGCGACGCATTATTGGTGCCGTCGCGCTTCGAACCCTGCGGGCTGACGCAGTTGTCCGCCCTGCGCTACGGCGCCATCCCGGTGGTCGCGCGCACAGGCGGCCTGGCCGACACCGTGATCGACGCGAATGACGCAGCACTGGAACAGGGGCAAGGCACGGGCATCGTCTTCTCACCGACCAGCATGGAAATGCTGGAGGCCGCGATCCTGCGCACCATCGCACTCTACCGGCAGCCAAGAATCTGGCGCCGGCTGCAACGCAACGCGATGCGCGGCGATGTGTCCTGGACGCGTCCCGCCGCCGCCTATGCCGCACTGTACCGGGAGATTGCTGCCTGATGCGGGTGACGGCCGGTTCCCCGGAACCGCTTGGCGTGACACCCGAAGGCAATGTCGCGGTGCATGCCTTGGCCCCCGTGTCGCTCTGTCTTTTCGATGGTGCCGACACGGAAGTCGCGCGGCTGCGCCTGCCTGGCCGCACCGGCCAGGTCTTCCATGGGCATGTGGCGGGGCTGGCCGCAGGGCAGCGCTATGGGCTGCGGGTGGAAGGTCA
>JBBQHE010000004.1:0-40712 GCA_038323655.1 Acetobacterales bacterium
GGCCAGGCGCATCCAGCAGCGGCAGGCGGGCGATGATCTGCACCCGGGGGGCTTCCAGTCGCGGCCACCAGGGCTGGGCCTCGCCATCCTCGGGCACCGGCAGGACGGCGACGGTCGCCTCGCCCCGCTGCATGGCGACGAAGGTCGCCGGTGCGGTCGCGTGGATGCGCAGCGGCGTCTGGCTGCCGAAATGCGCGCGGGCCAGGGTGGCGACGGGGGCATCCGGCGCCGGCGCCATGACGGCGACCGAAAAGGCCCCCTGCTGGGCGAGCGATGTTGCGATGATCTCGCGCCACACACCAACCAGGGCGGCGCGCGGCAGGGGGCCTGCGTGGTTGGCCAGCAGGCGGCGCAGGATCAGCATCTCCCGCGCCGGGCGAAAGCTGGGGCCCGGCTTGGCGCGGCCGGCCGCCATCTCGGCCACCACGCGCGCGCGGCGCATCAGCAGCCCGTGCAGCTGGTCATCGATGCGGTCGATCTCGGCGCGGATGGCGGCGAGGTCCGGGGAGGCGCTATCCGGCATGGTGCTTTCCCTTAAGCCCGGTCGCGCCCCGCGCCAAGGCGGGCGGGCGCTTCCTCTGCGCCCGGCGGTGTTCTATTTCTGCCGCCGATGGTTGAAACAATCGCACCGTTTCCGCGGGTCAAACACCAAAGGGCCGTCTTCGCCGAGGGCATCCCGTTGGACTGCGGCGTGACCATCGCGCCACTGGCCGTCGCCTATCGCACCTATGGCACGCTGAACGCCGCGCGCAGCAACGCCATCCTGGTCTGCCACGCGCTGACCGGGGACCAGTATGTCGCCGAGACCCAGCCGATGACCGGGCGCGGCGGCTGGTGGGCCAATCTGATCGGGCCTGGCAAGCGGGTGGATACCGACCGGTTCTTCGTCATCTGCGCCAATGTGCTCGGCGGCTGCATGGGATCGACCGGCCCGGCCGAACCGCGCGACGGTGCGGACGGCGAGCCATGGGGCACCGATTTTCCGCCCGTCACCATCCGCGACATGGTGCGGGCGCAGAAGTGCCTGGTGGATCACCTCGGCATTTCGCGCCTGCTGGCGGTGATCGGCGGGTCGATGGGCGGCATGCAGGTGCTGGAATGGGCCGCGAGTTATCCCGACGCCGTCTTCGCCGCCGCCCCCATCGCCTGCGCCACGCATCATTCGGCCCAGAACATCGCCTTTCACGAGGTCGGGCGGGCTGCCATCCACAACGACCCGGACTGGAAGGGCGGGCGGTATTGGGAGGATGGGCGCATCCCGGCCCAGGGCCTGGCCGTGGCGCGGATGATCGCGCACATCACCTATCTGTCCGAGGCCGCGCTGACGCGGAAATTCGGCCGGCGGCTGCGGGGCGCGTCGTCGCTGACGTTTCTGGAGGATGTGTTCGAGGTTGAATCCTACCTGCGTTACCAGGGCAGCAGCTGTGTCCGGCGGTTCGATGCCAATTCGTATCTGACCATCACCCGGGCGATGGATTACTTCGACCTGGCGGCGGCGCATGACGGGGCGCTGCACAAGGCTTTTTCGGGCACGCGGACGCGGTTTCTGGTGGCGTCGTTTTCGTCCGACTGGCTGTTCCCGACGGCGCAGTCGCGGGAGATCGTGCGGGCGCTGAATGCGGCGGCGGCGAATACGAGCTTTGTCGAGATTGCCTCGGACAAGGGGCATGATGCGTTTCTGCTGGAGGAGCCGGATTTTTATGCCGCTCTGGGGGGGTTTTTGGTGGGGGCGGCGGAAAGGGCGGGGGTGTGAGCCGCTTGTCGCGGGGTTTCCACCGGGCCTAGGCTTGCCGCAACAAGAGCGGAGAAACGCCCGATGACCCCCCTTCTGCGCGCGGGCCTTGGCCTGCTGGCCCTGGTCGCGACCGCCCTTCCGGCAAGCGCCCAAGCGCCCGCTTCGGCACCCTGGCCGAACCGGCCGATCCGCTGGATTTTGGGCTTTGCCCCGGGCGGCGCCGGCGACATCACCGCCCGCCTGCTGGCGCCGCGCTTGCAGGAGGCGCTGGGCCAGCCGGTGCTGATCGAAAACCGGCCGAGCGCGGGCGGGATCGTGGCGGCGGAGGCTGTCGCGCGGGCGGAGCCCGATGGGCATACCTGGCTGCTGGTGACCAGCACCTCGGCCACCGCGGCGGTGTTCTACAAGACCCTGCCGTTTGACACGGAGCGGGATTTTGCGCCGGTCGGGCTGATTTCGACCTTTGCGCATGTGATGCTGGTGGCCCCCGGGTCGCCGTTCCGCGACCTGCGGGATGTGGTGGCGGCGGCGCGGGCGCGGCCGGGGGCGATCAACCTGGCCTCGATCGCCGTGGGCACGGCGCAGCATCTCTCCGCAGAACTGTTTCGCGTGGCGGCGGGGGTGGAGACGGTGACCGTGACCTATCGCAGCACGCCGGACCTGGTGAATGCGGTGGCGGCGGGGGAGGTGCAGTTGGCGTTCGAGACTCTGCCGCCGGTGATCGGGTTGATCGGGCCTGGGGGGCGGGTGCGGGCGCTGGCCGTGTCCTCGGCCGCGCGGTCGGCGGCGGTGCCTGGCGTGCCGACGTCGGAGGAGGCGGGGTTGCCGGGGTATATCGCCGGGTCGTGGAACGGGATCCAGATGCCGGCGCGGGCGCCGGCGGCGGTGGTGGCGCGGGTGAATGCGGCCTTGGGCGGGATTCTGGGCGACCCGGAGATTGCGCGGCGGTTGCTGGAGATGGGGCTGGAGCCGCAGCCGGGGCCGCCTGCGGCGCTGCAGGCAAGGCTGTTGGCGGATATTGCGCTTTGGGGGCGGGTGGTCAGGGAGGTGGGGATCGAGAGGCAGTAGGATCCAGACATCCCATCAGAGTCATTGCGAAACAAATTTGCCTTTACACCCATTTTGCGTTGAGGTTGGGTACCTCGTCTGAGGGAGTGAGTTGGAATATTCCATTTCCTGCTGCTCAGAAATGCTTCCGCTGAGGAGTAAGGCTATTTCAGAGGCCCAGGTGAAAGGTACGGAAGTCTTCCAATGGCTTTCCCAAGCCGAGCAATCCGAATGGCCTGCGCTAATTGGATGTCTCGTCGATGACGGTTCAAGCGAAACGGCCTGGATCATTACGGCGATCGGGTCGCAAATTCTTGATGTAGCGCGCGAAGGTAATCAGCGAGCGACGCGTACTCGCCCGTGGGCCTGGATACGCAGCCACATTATCGTTGTGCCTCCATCGTGCCGTTCGATCATCGCCCTGATCATGCAAATCCGTCCGCCTTATGTCGTCGCCTTGGATCAGGCGAAGCAACGACTGCGCGACTTCGGCTTCGATCCAGAGCGGATAGCTAGCACCGCAGATTTAGAACGGCTCGACAGCGTTCTGGGTCTCAGCACCGCGCGCAATGCGGTTCCATCCGACGCGGATCGTTGGGCTGTTTTCCAGGTTGTTCAGCGAGTCGGTCAGGGAAGGGCGGCGCTTCGCCATTTCCAGTCTTGGCAAAACGCAGTCGAAGATGGACACGGCTACGACGCGCTTGGGCGGCTTCACATCGCCCTTTTGCTACGACACTCCGGACGGCTGAAGGAGGCCCTTGAGGCCAGTGCCGTGCTGGATGGACCAAGCCGCTGTGCGCCTGGCACCGAGCGTTTTGTCGGACATCTCTCCTGCACGCGGGCGGCTTCCATGCTTGACGTCTTCGAGAGTGACGGGAATGTGGCTCGGCTCGCCGAGGCCAAGCGCCATTTAGATCGAGCCTATGCGACGGATCAGTCTGAGGAAGTGAAGGCCGTCTACGGTCGATTGCGTCGCCTGCAAGAACTTTTGGACCGCGAGAACCCGCTGGGCCGAACTCCACTTGGTCCCAGACGGAATGGCGGCTGATCTTCAGCAAGCTTGGCCCAATGCAGGGTCACGGCTTCGCATCAGCAGATAATTCGTCGCTACACCACAGCCCCCACCCCCCGCACCTCAACCCCCACCCCCCGCAACTCCCCCACAAACCCCGCCAGCCTCTCCGCAATCACCCCCACCATCTTCCGCCCCTTCTCCGCCGTCGCCAGAGACGCATCCCCATCCACCCCAAACCGCGCCTCCGTCCGCGCCCGGAACTCCCCCGGGGTCGGCGTAAAGAACACGCTATCCCCATCCAGCCGCGGGTCGATGTTCCCATGCCCCCGCCGCAGCCTCCCGCTCTCCCGCGGCGGCACCGCCGGCACGAACCCGCCCGGCGCCCGGGAGAAATCCACAAGCTCGGGCCAATAGGCCAGGATCATCGACGTCTCCGTCTCCCCCACATGCCCGATCGCCCCCGGCGCGCCATCGCACAGGGCCGCCACCTCCTCCCGCGCCAACAAGCCGCAATCGGCGACCGCCACCGCCGCCCCCGTCTCCACCCGCAGTTTCACGGCGGCGATTTCCAGCGGCGGCAGGTTCGCCACCCGGTTGCCGTTCACGAAGACAATCCGCCGAAACCCCTGGTGCAGCAGCGAATGCGCGATATCCATCGCCACCGCCGTCAGGGTCTCCGCCCGCAGCCCGATGCAACCCGGATAGGCCATGTGCCCGCTGGACCAACCAAAGTGCAGCGGCGGCGTCACCAGGCAGCCGGCAAGCTGCGCCGCCTCCTCCGAAACCTTGATCGCCCAGCCCGTGTCCAGCATCAGCGGCGCGTGCAGCCCGTGCTGTTCCGTCGCCCCGATCGGCACCAGCGCCACGTCATCGGTCTTGAGGTAGGCCTCGACCTTGTCCCACGACAATTCATGCATCCAGACGCTGGCCATCGGCCTTCCCTCCGCTTGTTCGCTCCAGGCTGCGCCCGGGCGGCGGGGCGGTAAATCCCGGCTGGCGCGCCGCTTGCTTGCCTGGGCGGTCAGATGCCCGGGCCGCATGTGGCCGATGGCGTCGCCCCACCGGAGTTCACCTCCATGCGCCTCCCCCGCCGCGCCCTCCTCGCCGCCACCACCCTCCTCGCCACCCCCGGCATTCTGCGCGCCCAAAGCCTCCCGCGCGTAAAATACCAGGTCGATTGGGCCTTCCAGGGCCCCAACGCCTATATGCTGCTCGGCCGCGACCGCGGTTTTTTCCGCGAAGCCGGCGTGGACATCACCGTGGACCGCGGCTTTGGCTCCGGCCGGGTGCCCATCGATGTGGCGGGCGGTGCCTATGACATCGCGCAGGCCGACATCAACCCGGTGATCAAGTTCATCACCGAAAACCCGAACGCCGGCCTGGTCGTCATCGGCATCTTTGGCGACAAGAGCCTGCTGAACGCCACCGTCCGCGCCGACAGCGACATCCGCGTGCCGAAAGACCTGGAGGGAAAAACCCTCGCCGCCCCGGAAAGCGACGCCGGGCGCCAGATCTTCCCCGCCTTCGCCCGCGCCGCCGGCATCGATGCCAGCAAGATCAACTGGCTCACGGTCCGCCCCGAATTGCGCGAAACCATGCTGGTGCAGCGCCGCGCCGATGGCATCACCGGCGCCGCCACCAGCACCGCCCTGTCGCTGAAGGCGCTGGGCATGGACCTGCCGGCGCAGCGCATCATGTATTACCGCGACTTCGGCCTGGACCTGTATGGCACCTGCTACCTGACCACCAAGGCCTATGCCCAACGCAACCCCGAACTGGTCCGCGCCACGCTGCGCGGCGCCTTCCGCAGCCTGATCTACGCTCAGCGCAATCCGGCCGAGACCATCGTGGCCCTGCGCGCCGCCGAGCCCCTGACCGATGTCGCGATCGAGACGGAACGCCAGGCCCTGTCCATCGCCGAGCAGATCCAGTCCGACCACGTCACCCGCAACGGGCTGTCGGTGGTGGACCCCGCCCGCCTCGGCCGCGGGCTGAACGCGGTGGCCGAAGCCTATGGCCTGCCGAACACGCTGAAGGTGGAGGATATGTACACCGAGGCCTTCCTGCCGCCGATCGCCGAACGGCGGCTGACGGCCGGGTCGTAAACACAATGGCCGATGTCATTCCCACGCTGGACATCGGCCCCTACCTCGCCGGGCGCGATCCGGGTTTTTGCGAAGCCCTCGGCGCGATTTTCGAAGGCTTCGGCTTCGTCTCGCTCATCGGCCACGGCATACCGTCCGACACCATCGACGGCGCCTTTGCCGCCGCCGAGGATTTTTTCGGCCAGGCCGAGGCTTTCAAGCGCACGGTCCTGAACCGCGCCAACAATCGCGGCTATGTGCCGATGTTCGACAGCCGGCGCCCGGGCGAAAAACCCTCGGGGCAGGAGGCCTTTTCCATGGGCCACCCCGACCGGCCAGAGGACGAGGCCCTGCGCGCCCTGCCCTTCCACGCCGAAACCCCCTGGCCCGACCTGCCCGGCTTCGCACCCCGGCTGACCGCGGCCTATCGCGCCATGTACGGCCTCGGCCAGCAGGTGCTCGCGGCCTGTGCCACGCATCTGGGCACCAGCCCCGACCACTTCGCGCGAGCCAGCGAAAAGACCTATTCCAACATGCGCGCGGTGCATTACCCGCCGGCCGAGGCGGTGGCCGAAACCGCCGACTTCGGCGTGCATCCGCATGTGGACGAAGGGCTGATCACCCTGCTGATCCAGGACATGAACGGCGGGCTGTCGGTGCTCGGCCCGGACGATGCCTGGTGGCCCGTGCCGCCGCAGCAGGGCGCCATCGTGGTCAACGTCGGCCAGCTGCTGCGCCGCTGGACCGGCGGCCGCTATGCCGCCGCCCTGCATCGCGTGGTGAACTCATCGGGGCGGGAGCGATATTCCCTGCCGCTCTTCGTCCACCCCTCCTTCCACACAGTCATCGACCCGCTGACCCTGGTCGGCCACAGCCCGCCGGGCGAGGCGTTCGCCCCGATCGTCGCGGGGGAAAAGGTCTATGCCAACTTCAAGGCGCGCAGCGTGAGCTGGAAGGCAGCGACGCCGGCTTAGGGCCGCGTGGCGCGCCGCAATCGGCTTTACGGCCTTGAGTTGTACTCGTAACCTTTACAGCACCCGGCGCATGCCGCCTGGCTTAGACGGGGAGATCGACCATGTCTGGATGGGGCAAGGGTCCGCCAAAATCGGTCATGACAGCACTGACGCCGGAGGAAGAGCGCCAGCGTAAGATAGACGCGGCCGTTCAGGCCCGTCAGGCCCGGGCCCAGACGCTCTGCAACAATATCGAATCCTGCCTTTTGGGGCCGGGGGGCACCTCGATCAACTATCCGGGCGACCTGCTATATACGGTTGACGGCACCTGGAGCGCCGATGAGGCGAACGCAGCCTCACAGCTCTGGCTGGCTTTCCATTACAACAATATCCACGCGCTGACGGTGCATGTCCTGCCGCCCATCCTGAAACACGCCGGCATGCACGCCGGGAAGACCGTTGTGGATTACATCCGCAACCAGGGCATCAATGTTCGTGGTCGCTATATCATCCATGTCATCATCAAGTGATGGCTCAGCCTGACGGCTTGCCATCGGCCCCGCCTGCGCCATAACGCGGCTAATGAAGGAGGCAGCGCGATGGCCCAAGCCGAAAATTTCTTCCACCTCGCCGATGAAACGCAGGGCATCCCCCGCGAACTCGGCCCCGGCGTGACCACACGCGTCTTTCCGGGCGACCAGGCGATGCTGTCGGTCGTCACCATCGCCCCGCACGCCGAAGGCGCGATCCATAGCCACCCCGAGGAACAATGGGGCATGGTGCTGGAAGGCAGCGGCGTGCGAATCCAGGACGGGGTGGATCATCCGGTGGCCAAGGGCGACTTCTGGCGGTCGCCGGGCAATATGCCGCACGGGATGCGCGCGGGGCCGGAGGGGCTGAAGGTGCTCGACGTCTTCGCCCCCCCGCGCGGCGCCTATCGCACCGCGGGCAAGGGCTTCGCGACCGGCTGAGCGCCATGCCCGAAGACATGTCGAAAATCCGCTTCGTCGCAAAGAACATGCGGCTCGACCTGCGACTGATCGCCGAGATGATCCCGCCCGACACGCGGGTGCTCGACATCGGCTGCGGCGACGGCGCGCTGATCGAGCATCTTCAGCGCGAAAAGAACGCCGATGCCCGCGGCATCGAGATCGACATGGCCGAGGCGACCCGCGCCGTCGCCCACGGGCTTGCGGTGATCCATGGCGACGCGGACAACGACCTGGCCTTCTACCCCGACCAGGCCTTCGACTACGTGGTCCTGTCACGCACGCTGCAGGCGGTGGAACGCCCGCGGGAAGTGCTGCGCCAAATGCTGCGCATCGGCCGGCACGCCATCGTCTCCTTCCCCAACTTCGGGCACTGGATGCTGCGCTGGCAGATGCTGGTGCGCGGCCGCATGCCGATGACCGGCACCTGGAACCGCGCCTGGCACGAAACCCCGAATATCCACCCCTGCACGATCCAGGATTTCTTCGACCTGTGCGAACTGGACGGATATGTCGTCGAACGCTGGCTCGCGGTCGATGAGCGGGGGCTGAAGGCGCCATGGCGGCGCAGTGTGCGCCTGGCGAACCTGTTCGGTGAACAAGCGCTGTTCCAACTGCGGCGGGGCTGACCGGTCGGCTTCAGCAGGTCATGCGGTTCTGGGGGCACTCCCTGGGGAGGGCTTTGCCCTCCCCAGGCCCCACCCATCAGGAGACCGTGTCCCCTGAACCCGCCGGGAGGAAGAATTGGCGGAATGGAGAGAGGGGCATGCTTAGCCCTTCCTGTGTTCTGCCAACCGCCGCGGGTTCCAAGGCGCCGCCGCCCCCTGGTGGCAGGTGTTTAAGGGGGGCGAAGGCACCTCAAGCACCGCCCCGGCCATCACGGCGTCAACAGCAGCACCCACAGGGGCAGCGTCAGCACCGCGGCCAGGTGTTCGGTCGTGGTGATGGCGGCCATCAGCGGCGCATCGCCCCCCATGGCGCGTGCCATGACGTAGGAGGTGGCAGCGGTCGGCAGGGCCATGAACAGCACGCAGATGGCGGTGGCCAAAGGGTCGAGGCCGAAAGCCAGGCACAGGCCCCAGGTGACCAGCGGCATGATCATCAGTTTCAGCGCCCCGGTCAGGGCCTGGACGCCGATGCGGTCGCGCAGCGCATCGGCCGAAAGCGCCGCCCCCACGGCCAGGAGCCCGAGCGCGACCGAGGCCTGGCCGAGCACCCGCAGCACGGGCGAAAGGCCAGGCGGCAGGCCGCCCAGCGCGGCGAAGAAAAATCCCACGCCGCAGCCGATGATCAGCGGGTTCAGCAGCACCTGGCGCAGCATCGCCAGCGGCCGCGGCCGGCGCGCATCACCCAGCGCGAAGGCCAGCGTGGTGATGATTTGCACGCAGGGCACGATCAGCCCCGTGGCGATGGCCCCCAGCGCAATCCCGCGCGGGCCAAACACGCTGCCGGCGATGGCGAAGCCCATCAGGTTGTTGAAACGTATGCCGCCCTGCAGCACAGAGGTCAGCGCAGGGTGCCCCAGGCCGAGAATGCGCGACAGCAGGACGGCCAGTACCGCGCCGGCCAGCAGCGCCGTCCAGAACACCGCGGCCATCGTGCCAAAAGGCAGCGCGGCCAGGTCGACGCCGGCGATGCCATAGGCCAGCAGGCTCGGCAGCAGCACCCAGAAGACCAGGCGTTCGATCCCCGCCCAGACCGCGTCGTCGCGCAGCAGCCGTGCGCGCAGCACCGCCCCGAGGGCAAGCAGCCCGAAGGCCGGGGCGAAGGCGTCGATCCAGGCGGTCATGGCCTGGCGGGTGTCGCCCGCCAGCGCCTGGCCGGCAAGTCAGCGGCGCGCCTGCACGTAGTCCCAGAAATTGAAGGCGAAGTCTTCCGACGAACGCACCTGTATATGGCAGGTGAAGCAGGCCCGCATGGACTCCGGCGTGTCGGTATTGGCCGGGCGCGTGCCGTCGACGTTGAAACGGGCGTATTCCCAGTCGGCGTTGCGCCATGCGGCGGGGTAGGTGGCGCCCCAGCCCTGGCGCTTCTGTTGTACCGCGACGGCGATGATGGCCGGGTCGGCGATGAAGCGCCCCTGCTGGTCCAGCAGCGGATTGCCGTCGCCGCCAAGGCGGGCCCGGCGGTCGGCCATGATGATCATGGTGTCCTCGGGCAGCGCCTGGCCCGGGCGAGCGGCGGCGAAGGCCTCGGGGTTCACATAAAGGAACCGAATGATTTTCCGGTCCGCCTTGTCCACCGTGGCGTAGCGGATGAAGCGGGATTCCCAGTCGGGCGGCAGGGTGATGTTGAGCGGCCCGGCGGTGGCGGCGGCCGGGGCTTGGGCGTGCCCCGGCGCCAGGCCAGCCGCCGCCAAAAGCAGGCCGGTGCAGCACAGGCCGGCGGCCAGTCGTCGCAGCATGGTCATGGGCGTTCTCCCGCGTGGCGAGGCTTCGGCGGAAACCCCTCGCGTGTTACTGTGCCTCATCCGCCCTCGCCCGCAAGTCATCATTCGGTGCCATCGCGCCCGGTCGGGGCGCGGTTCGGCCGCCGCCGCCCGGAGCGCCGTCTGGTCACCGATCGCGCGCTTGATGCGCTGAACGTCTTCCTGACCGATGTGCGGGACGGGCTTGGCCCCTACCTCGCGGTTTACCTGCTGGCGGGCCGGTACTGGGATGCGGGCAGCCTCGGCGTCGCGCTGGCGGCCTCACGCTCGGCACTGGGCATTTCAGCGCGGCGCTGGGCGCCGTCGCCACGGCCCAGGGCATGGGCGCGAGCCTGAGTGTCGGTGTATCGGGCTTTGTCGTGATCTGGGCCGGCACCTTGGTGGCCTGCCTGGGCCTGGGCCCGGTGGCGGCCATTGGAGCCGTGCTGTTCTGGTGGCTGATGCCCGATGGCCCTGCGCGGACCGGCTGAGGCGTCAGACCTCCAGCATCTTCTTCAGCAGGTCCACGTCTTCCGCAAACGAGGCATCGGCCTGCATCAGCTCGGTGATACGGCTGACAGCGTGCATCACGGTGGTGTGGTCGCGGTTGCCGAAGTGGCGGCCGATTTCCGGCAGGCTGCGGCTGGTCAACTGCTTGGCCAGGTACATCGCCACCTGGCGCGGGCGGGCGATGTTCCGCGCGCGCCGGGGCGAGGCCATGTCGGTCATCTTGATGCTGTAGTGGTCAGCGACCTTCTTCTGGATCTCATGGATCGTCACGCGCCGGTCATGCGCGCGCAGAATGTCGTGCAGCACCTCCTGCGTCTGGTCCAGGTTGATCGCCCGGCCGAACAGGTTGGCGTGCGCGACCAGCCGGTTCAGCGCGCCTTCCAATTCCCGTACATTGCCGGTGATCTTGCTGGCCAGGAACTCCATCACCCGCGGCGGCACCGCGGCATGCAGCGACGCCGCCTTGGTCTGCAGGATGGAGATGCGCAGCTCATAGGTCGTCGCATGAATATCGGCGACCATGCCGCAGCCGAGCCTGGTGCGCAGCCGATCCTCCAGCCCCGACAGATCGGACGGCGACTTGTCGGCCGAGACCACGATCTGCTTGCCGGCATCGACCAGCGCGTTGAAGGTATGGAAGAATTCTTCCTGCGTGTTGTCCTTGCCGATCAGGAACTGCAGGTCGTCGATCATCAGCACATCGACCGAGCGCAGGCTTTCCTTGAACTCCATGGTGCTCTGCCGGCGCAGCGCGCCGATGAAGCGGTACATGAAGGTTTCAGCCGACATATAGGCCACGGTGCTGTCGGGATGCCCTTCGCGGATCGCCCAGGCGATGGCGTGCATCAGATGCGTCTTGCCCAGGCCGACGCCGCCGTACAGGAACAGCGGGTTGAAGCCGACGCTGGCCGGCCGTTCGGCGACACGGCGCGCCGCGGCATTGGCGAATTCATTGGGCTTGCCGACGACGAAGGTGTCGAAGGTGAAGCGTGGATCGAGCGAAGGGTCGGATGCCGCGACCGTGGTCGCTTCGCGGGTGGCGGGGGCTGCCTCGACCGCCGGGGCAGCCAGCCGGCCGGCGAGGCCAGCGGGGTTCGGCGCGGGCGGCGCGATGGCGGCCGTCTCATCCTCCGCCCCGGCGGCCTCGGCGGCGACGCGCACTTCGACGCGCCGCACGCCCAGGCCTTCGGCCTGCCACAGCATGCGCAGGCGGTCGGCATAGTGGCTGCGCACCCAGTCGCGCAGGAACCGGCTGGGCAGCAGCACCACGGCGACGTCGCCGGCAATGCCGGCCAGCGTCATCTGGCGCAGCCAGGACCGGTATTCGGCATCGCCGACATCCAGGCGCAGCCGGCCGCGGATGCGGGCCCAGGCCTCGGTCAGGGCGCCGGCGGTGACTGCCGCACCTTCCGCCCGGGCCGAACCGTCGGGGTGACGCACCTCTGCGGTGGCAGTCTGGGTGATGTGCTCCTGCTCCATAATGGTGCGCCCGCTCCACCCAAACCCGTTGTCCGTCAAACCCTAGAGGCCCCAAGCCGCCTTGCTTCCCCGGGCGGGCTTGGCCCGAGAAGGCGTGACCCACGCAGGCTGATTTCCCATATGCCAGCCCGGCAGCCTCGCCCCTGATCTTCCAGCATCGCCACCCGACGTCGGATTAAACAGTCATCCGCCTGTCTTGCAAACCGCATACAGTCGTCAGAAACATTAAAAATTGCGCGCGGACATACTCAGCGAAACGATGCTTCGCCAAAACGCGCCAATATTTTTTGCATAGGGATGGCTGCTTGCAGCCAGCGGTCGAACACTACGCCTTCGACGGGGCGGGAGGCAATGGGGGTGGCGCCTCTGCCACCCCATGGCTGGCGCTTTTGCCCGTTCAGGCTGTGGCGGAAGCGCCCATCGCCTTGATGCGGGCGGACAGCCGCGAAAGCTTCCGCGACACGGTGTTGGCGTGGAAGGTACCCTTGCCGACCGCGCTCTGCATTTCCGGCTGGGCGGCCTTGAAGGCTTCCAGCGCCACGGCCTTGTCGCCACCGCTGATCGCGGCTTCCACCTTCTTCAGGTAGGTGCGCACGTGGCTGCGCCGCGCGGTGTTGCGCGCATTGCGCTTTGCGGTCTGACGGATGCGCTTCTGCGCGGACGCGGTATTCGCCATGGCGGTGCTGTCGAGCCAATCTTGGGATGGTGTGGTGCGAGGGCGACCCCGCATGGGGAGCGGGAGGTATCCCCCCCACCCACTGTGAGTCAAGGCAAGTCTGCCCGCCCGGCGGGCTGGCGTGGCATGCATTGGCGCGGATACACCGAAAACGCCCAATGCCCCTAGCGGTCGGTGAACTGCGCCGGTCGCTTCTCGGCAAAGGCGCTCATGCCTTCCTTCTGGTCGGCCGTCGCGAAGAGCGACTGGAACAGCCGGCGCTCAAACCGGACGCCTTCCTTTAGCGTGGTTTCAAAGGCGATGTTCACCGCCTCCTTGGCCATGGCGACCGAAGGCGCGGACATGGCGGCGATCGCCTCGCCGATCTTGATCGCCTCAGCCACGAGGTCCGCCGCCGGCACCACACGGGTCACGAGGCCGACGCGGTCGGCCTCGGCCGCATCCATCATGCGCCCCGTCAGCACCATCTCCATGGCCTTGGACTTGCCGACCGCCCGCGTCAGCCGCTGCGACCCGCCGGCACCGGGGATGACGCCCAGCTTGATCTCCGGCTGGCCGAACTTCGCGGTATCGGCGGCCAGGATCATGTCGCACATCATCGCCAGTTCGCAGCCACCGCCCAGCGCGAAGCCCGCCACTGCCGCGATCACCGGCTTGCGCGTGGTCAGCACGGCCTCCCAGCGCTTGCCGATGAAATCGTCGAAATAGATGTCGGGGAAGGCGCGGCCCTGCATTTCCTTGATGTCGGCTCCGGCGGCGAAGGCGCGTTCGCTGCCGGTGAGCACGATGGCGCGGATAGCGGGGTTGCCGTCCATGTCGCGCAGCGCCGCGCCCAGCTCGGTCATCAACTGGTCGCAGAGCGCGTTCAGCGCCTTCGGCCGGTTCAACCGCACCAGCCCCACCGGGCCGTGGGTTTCCAGCAGGATCATCTCATAGGACATGGCGGTCTTTCCCCTTGGTCAGTCCGCAGTATCGCGCGGCGCGGCGGGCGTGGCCACCGGGGTGCCCTCCAGCCGGGCCACCTCGGCCAGCACCGCGGCCTGCAGCAGTCGCACCGTCTCGGCCCGCGGCAGGCCGGTGGGCAAGGGGGGCAGGATGGAGACGGTGATGGTGCCGGGGTGCTTGCGGAAGCTGCGCCGGCCCCAGCAACTGCCGCTGTCAGTCGCGACCGGGATGATGGGGGCGATCACCCCGGCCAGCGCGGTCACGCCGGGCTGCCAGGGCTGGGCCGCGCGCGGGGGGGACCGGGTGCCCTCGGGGAAGATCACCACCTGGCCGCCCCGGGCCGCGGCGGCCGAAGCCGCCCGCAGCATCGCCTTCAGCGCCGGCCCGCCGCCGGCGCGATCGACCGGCACCATGCCGACATGCTGCGCCATCCAGCCATAGCCCGGGATGTTCAGCAGTTCCTTCTTCAGCACATAGATCGGCGTTTCCAGCGCCCCCAGCCAGATGATGGTGTCGAAGGCCGACTGGTGGTTCGACACGATCAGGCAGCCGCCGGGGGGGATGTGTTCGCGGCCCGTCACCACCAGGCGGATGCCGCAGACGACGCGCATCAGCACGATCACGCAGCGCGCCCAGAGCGCCATGACGCGATACATCCGCGCCCGTGACCCCCAGAGCACCAGCGTGCCGGTAAAGGCCAGCGCCGCCGTCATCGGGAAGAAGATCGCGTTGAACACGAGCGATCGCAGCCAGATCATCATGGCAGCCGCGCCAGCCAGCGGCGCAGCACGACCTGTGCGACCGCCCAGCCAAGCCCTGCCGCCCCCAGCGGCAGCATCAGCGCCGCAAGCCAGGGCGCCGCGGCGACCCCCGCCCCGTCACCCCCCGCGCCGGGCGCGATGCGCCCCAGGAACAGCAGAACCGGCAGCGCCAGCGTCACGCCCAAGGCCGCCCCCGCGCCGGCCAGGAAGGCCAGCCGCCCGGCAAAGCGCCCGGCGATCTGCCCATCGGCCGCACCCCATTCGTGCAGCAGCACCACCGCATCGCGCCGGGCGGTCAACCCGGCCCCGGCGCCGACCGCGACGACGGCACCGGCCACCACCGCGACCAGCCCCAGCACGGCCAGCGACAGCAGCCGTACCGCCTGCGCCAGGGCCGCCACCTGGCCGGCCCAGGGGCCGTGCGGTTCCAGCACCGCCCCCGGCACGGCGGCGGCGACGGCGGCGGGCAGGCTCTCACCGCGCTCGCCGGACAGGCGCAGATCGACGATGGGCGGCAGGGCCAGGCCGCCGCCTTCGCCCAGCCAGGGGCGCAACAGGCTGGCCAGGGCAGCGGGGTCGGCCGGGCTGGCCCCGGCGACCCCGGGCAGCGCCGCGAGCCGGGCGGCAGCGGCCTCGGCCGAGGTGCCTTGCGGCAGCAGAACCGTCGCGCTGTCGGCCGCGGCGCTGCGCCAGCCCTCGGCGAAATGCTGCGCCGCCTGGCTGCCTGCGATGGCCAGGGTCGCCAGCAGCGCCATCGCGCCCACCAGCGCCGGCAGCAGGCCGAAGGGCAAGGCGCGGACCAGGCCCAGCGGGTCGCGCGCATGGCGCCGGCTACGGATCATCATGCACGACCTGCCCATCCGATAGCCGCAGGGTCGCCGCGGGGTAGCGCGCCGGCAACTCCTCGCTGTGCGTCGCCACCACCACGGTGGTGCCCAGGCGGTGCAGTTCGATCAGCAGCGCCAGCAGCCGCCGCGCCTGGCCCATGTCCAGGTTGCCGGTGGGTTCGTCGGCCAGCAGCAGGTCGGGCCGACCGACCACGGCGCGGGCGATCGCCGCGCGCTGCTGCTCGCCGCCCGAAAGGGTCGCGGGGCGCGCGGCGGCGCGGTGGTCGAGCCCGACCCAGCGCAGCATTTCCGCCACATCCGGCTGCAGCGAGGCTTCCGCACGTCCGGACAGGCGCAGCGGCAAGGCGACATTGTCGGCGACCGAGAGGTAGGGCAGCAGCCGGAAGTCCTGATAGACCGTGGCGATCCGCCGCCGGGTCGCGGCCAGGGTGGTGCGTCGGGCGGCGGCGACGCGCAGACCCAGCACCTCCATCTGCCCCCGTGTCGGGCGCAGCGACAGGCCCATCAGCCGCAGCAGGCTCGATTTCCCGGCGCCCGAGGCGCCGAGCAGCCAGGTGAAGGACCCGGGCTGCAGCGTGAAGCGCAGGTCGCGCAGAATCTCCGGCGCCGTGTCCGGCGCGCCCGGATATCGCAGCCCGACATCGGTGAAACGCAGCATGGCGTGAGCCTGTGCCACGACCGCGCGATGGGCGCCACCGCCGGTTGCCGCTTGTGCAGGACCGCGCGCGCCGCCAGAAACAATCCATGCGGATTGTCTGCCCTTCCTGCGAAGCGGCCTACCAGGTGCCCGATGCGGTGCTGGCACGCGCTGCGCCCCTGCGCTGCGCCCGCTGCGGGCATGATTGGACGCCGGCCGGCCCCACGTCCGAGTTTGGAGCCGAATCCGGGGCAGAATCCGGGGCCAAACCCGGGGCGGCCCCAGGGGCGGCCCCAGTGGCGGCAGCCGGGGCAGCAACCGGGGCAGCAACCGGGGCAGCAACCGGCGCGGCGCCGGCCGCCGCCCCGCGCCTGGTCGCCGAACCGCCGGCCCCACCGCCCAAGGCGCGCAAGCCCGTCACCGCCCTGCGCCTGGCCTGGGCGGTGTCGCTGCTGCTTCTGGCGGGTACCGCCACCGCCGCGGTGCTGTGGCGCGCAGCGCTGGTCGCGGCCTGGCCGCCGCTGGCGCGGCTGTTCGTGGCCCTCGGCCTGGCCGTCTGACCGCGTCGTTGACAAGCCGGGGTGCATGGCAAAGCCTCGATCCCGGTCTGCCGGAGCCCGCCTTGTGATCCTTCGCCGCCTTGCCCTGCTGGCCGCCCTCTGCTGCACCTGGGCCACCCCTGTCCGCGCACAGAACCTGACCATCGGGGTCGAGGCGCCTTTTGGCCTCGACCCGCATTTCCTCTTCGCCGGGCCCAACATGGCCGCCGCCCGCCACTTGTATGACAGCCTGATCAACCGCGACGCCGAAAGCCGCTTCGTCCCGGGCATCGTGCAGTCCTGGACGGCGACCGACCCGCTGACATGGGACCTGCGCCTGCGCCCCGGTGTGGTGTTTTCCAACGGCCAGCCGCTGACCGCCGAGGACATCGCCTTTTCCATCGCCCGCGTGACGGCAGTGCCGAGTAATCCCGGCCCCTATACCTCCAACCTGCGCACCATCATCGGCGTGGAGGTGGTCGACCCCCTGACCATCCGCATCAAGACCGACCGGCCGAACCCGGTGCTGATGGGACAGTTGACCAATATCTTCGTCGTCTCCCACGCGGTCGCCGAGAACGCCACGACCTCCGACTTCAACGCCGGGCGGGCGGCCATCGGCACCGGACCGTTCCGCCTTATCCAGGCGCGCGGGACCGAGGGCATGACCATCGCCCGCAACGACACCTACTGGGGGCCGGCCCCCGCCTATGCCCGGGTGGACCTGCGGGTCATCGGCAATGACGCATCCCGGCTGTCGGCGCTTCTGGCGGGCGATGTCGACCTGATCGAATCCGTGCCACCCGCCGATGCCGGGCGGCTGGAAGGCGATGCGCGCTTTGCGGTGTTCCGCCGCAATTCCGACCGCATCATGTTCCTGATCCCGAATATCGGCGCGGATAGGCTGCCGTTGCTGACCGATACCGCCGGCCAGCCGCTGCCGAACAACCCGTTCCGCGATGTGCGCGTGCGGCGGGCGCTGTCGCTCGCGCTGGACCGCCCGGCGATCGTGGCGCGCGCGCTGGATGGCCAGGGTATCGCCACCGGCCAGATGGTGCCGGAACAATTCGGCGCCTTCGACACGGGCTTTGCGGTCCCCGCCGCCGACCCCGCGGCAGCCCGGCGCCTGCTGGCGGAGGCGGGCTATCCCCATGGCTTCGGCATGACCATCGGCTGCCCGAACAACCGCTTCGTGAACGATGCCCGCGTCTGCCAGGCGGCGGGGCAGATGCTGGCCCGGGCCGGCTTCACGGTACGGGTCGAGACGATGCCCTGGAACGTGTTCTCGCCGCGCACGGTGGAAACGCGCAACGACCTGCCGGTGATGATGTACGGGCTGTCGCTCTCCTCCTCGCGCGATGCCTCCTACATCCTGTCGACCTCGGTCCATACGCGCAACGTCGCCCAGGCTTTTGGCCAGGGGAACCGGGGGCGGTTTTCCGACCCGCGGCTGGATGCGTTGATCGGGGACGCCATCATCCGCGACGATGCGGGGCGCGAGGCGGCTTTGCGCCACGCGATGCGGGAAGCCATCGACCAGGTGCCGATCGTGCCGATGTACAACCAGGTCGTGCTGGTCGCGGCCAAGCGCGGCATCGCCTACACGCCGCGCATGGATGAACAGCTCGTCGCCTCCCACGCCCGCCCGACCGGAGCCCAGCCGTGATGACCACCCGCCCCGTGATCGAAGGCCCGCGCCACGCCATCAGCGCCGGGCATTACCTGGCGACGGCCGCCGGCATGACCATCCTGGAAGCCGGCGGCAATGCCATCGATGCAGGCGTCGCGGCGGGGCTGGTGCTGGGGGTGGTGCAGCCGGATATCGTCAACATCGGCGGCGTCGCACCCATCCTGATCCGGCTCGCCGATGGGCGGATCGAAAGCATCGCTGGCCTCGGCCATTGGCCGATGTCCCTGCCGCCCGACATCTTTGTCACGCGCCATGGCGGCAAGATGCCGCAGGGCGTGCTGCGGACGGTGGTGCCGGCCGCACTTGATGCCTGGATCACCGCGCTGGAACGCCATGGCACGATGGGCTTCGCCGATGTCGCATCCAGCGCCATCCGCTTCGCCGAGGAGGGCTTTGCGGTCTATCCCATGCTGGCCGACAGCCTGCGCGAGCATGTGGCCGATTACCGCGCCTGGCCGTCCAATGCCGCGATCTATCTGCGCGATGGCGAGGCGCCCGCGGTCGGGGACAGGTTTCGCCAGACGGACCTGGCAAACATGCTGCGCTTCATGGCCGATGAGGACCGGCGCGCGGCGGCGAGCGGCGGCCGCCTGGCAGGGTTGGCAGCAGCCCACCACGCCTTCTACCGCGGCGATATCGCGGCCACGATCACCCGCTACATCCAGGCCGAGGGCGGCTTCCTGTCCGCCAGCGACATGGCCAATTTCCGATCCCGCATCGAGCCCGTCGTCACCCGCGCCTGGCGCGGCCATGCGGTCACCACCTGCGGCCCCTGGTGCCAGGGGCCGGCGCTGCTGGAAGCGCTGCTGCTGATGGAACGCGCGGGCTTCCACGGCATGGCGCACAACAGCGCCGATTACCTGCATCTGGTGACCGAGAGTATCAAGGTCGCCATGGCCGACCGCGAGTACCATTTTGCCGACCCCGCCTTTGCCGATGTGCCGATCGACGCCCTGCTCGGCGAGGACCACATCGCCGCCCGCGTCGCGGAATTCCACATCGACCGCGCGCACCCGGGCATGCCGGAGGCGCTGCTCGGCCGCGGTGTCGCCCCCCCGCCCTCGGGCAAGAAGCCGATGCCGGTGGCCGACCCCGATACCTCCTACGTCGGGGTGGTCGATGCCGCGGGGAATGCGTTTTCCGCGACGCCTTCGGACGGCAGCTACAACGGGCCGGTCATCCCGGGCCTGGGCATCGTCGCCTCCGGTCGCGGCAGCCAGTCGCGCCCCGACCCCAGCCACCCCTGCGGCGTCGGCCCCGGCCGCCGCCCGCGTCTGACGCCGAACCCGGCCCTGGTCGTGACCCGCGGCGGCGCGGTCATGCCCTTCGGCACGCCGGGCGGTGATGTGCAGATCCAGGCCATGCTGCAGGTGCTGGTGAACCGGCTGCATTTCGGCATGAACATCCAGGAAGCGATCGAGGCGCCGCGCATCGCCTCCTACTCCTTCCCCTCGTCCTTCGCGCCCTATGACTACTACCCGGCGCGCGTCGCGGTTGAGGGCCGCATTCCGGCGGCGACGCGCGATGCGCTGCGTGGCCGCGGGCATGAGGTGAAGGATTGGCCGGATTGGACCTGGCTCGCCGGCAGCGTCGAGGCGGTGGAGACCGACCCCGCGACCGGCATGCGCCGCGGCGGCGCGGACCCGCGCCGCCCGGCCTATGCGCTGGCGATGTAGCCGCGCTGGTGCCTCACCCCGGCGGGGGCAGGAAATCCACCTCGTGCAGCGCCGACAGTCGCATCACTTCCGAAGGGTCGGGCACGTTGTGAATGGCGCGGAACAAATCGTGCAACCGGCGCGCCGGGCTGACCCAGAAGAAGGCGCGGCCGATGGTGCCGCTTTCGTTGAAATAGCCATGCATGATGCCGCGCGGCATGCGCACCAGGTCGCCCACCTTGGCGACATGCTTCTGGCCATCCAGGATCAGGTTCCAGGTGCCTTCCAACATCAGGATATATTCATCCTGCGTCGGGTGGATATGCGGGGGCACGAAGGTGCCGGGCGGGCTGATCGCCTCAAAGGCGAAGCAGTCGTCGGTCGCCTGCTTGGGGTAGTAGGTCTGGCCCAGGATGTTCCAGACGGTGCCGTCCAGCCCGGTGCCGGCCTGGGTGATGCCTGCGGTTTCGGTCATATGGTTGCTCCCTTCACAGATGCAGGTAACCGTCGCGCACGGCCGGATCGGCGTCCAGTTGCGCGCTAGTGCCGGTCCAGACGGTGCGGCCTTTTTCGATCACCACATGGCGGTCGGCGAGGCGCAGCACCGCGCCCAAATTCTTGTCGATCAGCAGGATCGCCTGGCCTTCGGATTTCAGCCGGGCCAGCACGGCCCAGATCTCGGCGCGGATGATCGGCGCCAGCCCCTCGGTCGCCTCATCGAGAATCAGCAGCCGCGGGTTGGTCATCAGCGCGCGGCCAATGGCCAGCATCTGCTGTTCGCCACCCGAGAGCTTCGCCCCCGTGTTGGCGCGGCGTTCGCGCAGGCGCGGGAAGAGGTCGTAGATGGCCTGCAGCGTCCATCGCCCGCGGCCGTCGCGGTTGGCGGCGGTGGCGACCAGGTTTTCCTCGACCGACAGGGTGGGGAAGATGTGCCGCCCCTCGGGCACCAGCCCGAGCCCCTGCTGGGCGACGCGATGCGGCGGCAGCCCCGCCAGGCCCACGCCGTCGAAGCCGATCGCCCCGCCCAGGATGCGCCCGCCGACGCTGGGCAACAGCCCCATGATGGCGCGCACAGTGGTGGTCTTGCCCATGCCGTTGCGGCCGAGCAGGGTCACGACCTCGCCCGCGCCGATGGCAAGCTCGATGCCGAACAGCGCCTGGCTTTCGCCATAGCCCGCGGTGAGGTTGGCAAGCGCCAGCATCAGGCGGCCTCATCCTCGCCAAGATAGGCTGCGCGCACCGCGGCATCCTCGCGGATCGCGGCGACATCGCCGGTTGCGATCAGCCGGCCATAGACGAGGACGGAAATGCGATCGGCCAGCGCGAAGACCGCTTGCATGTCGTGTTCCACCAGCAGGATCGCGTAGCGGGATTTCAGCCCGCGCAGGATGCCGATCAGGCGCTCGGTTTCCTCCGGCCCGGACCCGGCCAAGGGTTCGTCCAGCAACAGCAGTTTCGGCGCGGTGGCGATGGCGATGGCCAATTCCAACTGGCGCTTTTCGCCATGGCTCAACGCGCCCGCGGGCACAGCGGCGCGATGGGCGAGGCCCACGGCTTCCAGCGCCTCCAAGGCCGGTTTGTTCAGCAGGGTTTCGCTGGAGGCCGGGCGGAAAAATCGGAACGACGACCCGCTGCGCGCCTGCACGGCCAGCGCTGCGTTTTCCAACGCGGAAAAGCCGGGGATGATGCTGGTGATCTGGAAGGATCGCGCCAGGCCCCGCCGTGCGCGTGCCGCCATCGACAGATGTGTCACATCCTGGCCAGCAAAAAACACCTGACCGGAATCCAACGACAACCGGCCGGTGATCTCATTGATCAGCGTGGTCTTGCCCGCGCCGTTCGGGCCGATGATCGCGTGGATTTCGCCGGGCACGACATCCAGCGTCACGCCATCGGTCACCTGCAGTCCGCCGAAGGCTTTGCGCAAGGCCCGCAGGTCGAGCAGCGGCTCAGCCACGGCGCAATCCCCGCAAGGACATGGGCAAGCCCGCCAATCCGCCGCGCAAAAACAGCACCGACAGGATCAGCAGCGGACCAAACACCATGCGCCAGTGTTCGCCGACCGCATGGGCCAGGTATTCCTCCAGGAAGATGAAGGCCAGCGCGCCCAGAATCGCGCCATGCAACCCGCCGAGCCCACCCAGGATCACCATGAACAGCAATTCGCCCGACCGCTGCCAGGAGACATAGGCGGGGGCGACGAACTCCGCCGAATTGGCCAGCAGGAAACCCGCGAGCCCCCCCAAGCCCCCAGCGATGACATAGCCCGCGAGGCGGTAGCCATAGGGCGCAAAGCCCACCGCCTGCACCCGCAGGTCATTCTCCCGCGCGGCGCGCAGCACGCGGCCGAAGCGGGAGGCCAGCACCAGGCGGCAGACCAACCAGGTCAGCGCCAGCGCACCCAGGCAGATGAAGTGGAAGTTCAGCCGGTTTTCCAGGAAGCGCGTGCCAAAAACCTCGGTGCGGCCATACAGCGTATAGCCGTCATCCCCGCCATAGGCCGACAGCGAGGCCGCGGTGAAAAACGCCATCTGCCCGAACGCCAGGGTGATCATGATGAAATGCACGCCCGCGGTGCGGATCGCGATCACCCCTGTCAGCAGCGCGAAACCCGCCCCGGCGGCGATGGCAACCGGCAGCACGACATGCGCCTGGGTGACGCCCGCCTTGTCCAGGATCACCACGGCATAGGCGCCGAAGCCGAGCATCGCGGCATGGCCGAGCGACACCAGCCCCGCGCCCCCCACGATCAACGCCAATGAGACAGCGGCGATGCCAAAGATCATGCCGCGCGACAGCAGCGTCAGCATGTGGCCCTCACCAAAACCGACGAAGGGCGCCGCCGCCAGCACCGCCAGGATGCCGATCGCAGGCCAATCCGCCCGCATCAGCCGCGCACCGGAAACAGGCCCGCCGGGCGCACCGCCAGGATCGCCGCCATGGCGATGTAGATCAGCATCGAGGCCAGCGCGGCGCCGGTCTGCCGCGCCGCACTCGCATCCATGAACAGCCGCATCAGGTCGGGCATCAGCGACTTGCCGAGCGTTTCGATCAGCCCAACCATGATCGCCGCGATGAAGGCACCGCGTATGCTGCCGATACCGCCGATGACGATGACCACAAAGGCCAGGATCAGCAGATTGTCGCCCATGCCTGGTTCCACCGACAGGATCGGGGCCGCCATCACCCCGGCGAACCCCGCCAGCATCGCGCCGAAGCCGAACACCGCCATGAACAGCCGGCGGATATCGACGCCGAGGGCCGCCACCATCGGCGCATTCGTCGCCCCCGCGCGCACCAGCATGCCGAGCCGCGTGCGCTCCACCACCAGCCACAAGAGCGCCGCGGTCGCGAGCCCCGTACCCAGGATCGCGAGGCGATAGACCGGGTAGCGCAGGCCGGACATGATCTCGACCCCGCCCGACAGCAATTGAGGCATCGGCACCTGCAGGGGTGCCGCGCCCCAGAGCAGTTTCACGCCCTGGTTCAGGAACAGGATGACACCGAAGGTCGCCAGCACCTGCGACAGATGGTCGCGGTCATACAGGTGCCGGAACACCAGCCATTCCAGCAGCAACCCGAAGGCCAGGGCCGCGGGCAGCGCGCACAACAGCGCCAGCCAGAAACTACCCGTCCAGGCCGCAAAGGCCGCGGCCAGGTAGGCGCCCAGCATGTACTGCACGCCATGCGCCAGGTTGATGAAATCCATCACCCCGAAGACCAGCGTGAGGCCCGCGGCGATCAGGAACAGCAGGATGCCGAGCTGTAGCCCGTTCAGGCCCTGGACAAGCAGCAGCGTGATGGACATGCGCGCTTCAGCGTTTCAGACATCGAACGGGCGAAAGCAGGCCCGCGGCAAGCGTGGCACCGCCTCGGTCGCTAACGGCGCAGGCGGGCATGCTTTGGCAAACGCTCAGCGCATTCGGCATTCGGCGGCCCAGGGGTCCACGTTGTTCTCCAGCACCTTGCGCACCGTCGCGGTCTGGAATTTGCCGTCAGAGCGCCGTTCCACCTTGCACAGCCAGAAATCCTGCACCGGGTAATGGTTCACGCCGAAAGCGAAGGCGCCGCGCGTACTGCGGAAATCGGCCGCCTTGATCGCGGCGCGCAGGGCATCCTTGTCACCCATCCGCCCGCCGACCTTCTGGACCGCTGAGTTCAGCAGCATGGCGGCATCGTAGGACTGCGCGGCGTAGGACGCCGGGATGTAGTTGAACTGCGCCTCGAAATCGCGGACGAAACGGCGGTTCTGGTCGTTGTCCATGTTCGGCGCCCAGGTGGAGCCCGCAAAAAAGCCCTCGGCGGCCTCGCCCTGCGCCGGCAGGGTGCTCTCGTCCACCGTGAACGTGGACAGGAAGGGAATATTGGCCAGCCCCGCCTGGCGATACTGCCGCACCAGGTTCACGCCGAGGCCCCCCGGCATGAAGGTGAAGATCGCATCCGGCCGCAGCGAGGCGATGCGCGCGAGTTCAGCGGAGAAATCAAGCTGCGTGAGCGGCACATAGACCTCGTCCACAACCTCGCCGCGAAAACGCGACTTGAAGCCTGCAACCGCATCGCGCCCGGCCTGGTAGTTCGGCGTCATCACGAACACGCGGCGATAGCCTGCGTCCTGCGCGGCTTGGCCCATCACCGAATGAACCTGGTCGTTGTTGTAGGAGGTGGTGAAGAAGAAGGGATTGCAGCCACGCCCGGCGAAGGTCGAAGGCCCGGCATTGGTGCTGATCAGAAAAGTGTTGGTCTCGGTCACCGGCCGCATGATCGCCGCCAGGACATTGCTGAACACGACGCCGACAACGACGTCCACGCGGTCGCGTTCGATCGCCGCACGGACCTTGGTCACCGCGACATCGGGGCGCAGTTCATCGTCGATCACCACGGTCTCGGTGGCGACGCCGCCCAACTTGCCGTCCAGGTGCCGCATGCCCAACAGCCAGCCGTCGCGCAGATGGGTGCCGAGGGCCGCCTGCGGCCCGGTCAGCACGGCGACGACGCCGATCTTCAACCCCGGCGCGGGCTGCGCATGCAGGGCCGGCAGCGACAGGCCGGTGGTGGCCAGCGCGGTGGTGCCTGCGATGAGCGCGCGGCGGCCGATGATCGGATGGTCCATGACCCTGTCTCCCAATGCTGAAACTATTTTAAGCCTAAAGCATCACGCCCGTGCAAGCCTTTCCGCAAGGGCCACGATCGGCGCCTCGGGGTCGGCAAAGGGGGCGATGACGGTGAAGTGGTCGGCGCCTGGCGTCGCTTCCCAGGTGCCGCCCCAGGCTTGCGCAAAATCCCGCGCCTGGCGCAGGAACTCGCCGCTTTCGGCGCCGCCCACGAGCGCGTGGCAGGGGATGCCGGGCGAAGGCAGGAAGCGCGGCGACACGGCGCGCGCGGCTTGCGCATCCAGCCGCAGCGCGGTGGCAATGCTGGTCGGCAGCAGGGGTTCCAACTCGAACACGCCCGACACCGGCAGGATCGCACGCACCATGCCGGGCGGCAGCACGGCCGCCATCATCGCCGCCAGGTGCCCGCCGGCGGAATGCCCGGCGACCAGCAGCGGCCGCCCGTGCCGCGCATGCAGCAGCGTGCAGGCGGTGGCCATCTCGGCGACGATGCCGGCGACCGTGGCCTCGGGGCAAAGCGTGTAGGACGGCACCGCCACCGCCACCCCCCGCCCGTTCAACCCCCGCGCGCAGTGGCTCGCCATGCTGCGGTCCAGCCCCTGCCAGTAGCCGCCGTGGATCCAGACGGCGATCGGCGCGTCGGCGGTCTCGCCGGGCCAGAAGATGTCCATGGCCTGGCGCGCGCCGGTTCCATAGGGCAGCCCCAGTTCCACCCGCGGGCAGGCGGCGCGCCAGGCGGCGGCATCGCGCGCCCAGGCGGCGATATGGGCGGGGTGCTCCGGCACGCGGGCGCGGTTGTTGTACTCGGCTTCAAGGTCCATGCCGGTCATTCGGCCTTGCCTGCCTGTTCTTTGCAACTGAAGGGCCATGGAAACCTGCCCCTGCCTCGGTCATTCTGGCATGATGCGAATCTATCTGGCCGGCCCCGACGTGTTTTTGCCCGACCCGGGTGCCGCGGCCGCGGCCAAGAAGGCGCTGTGCGTCGCCTATGGCGCCGAGGGCATCTTTCCGACCGACCCCTGGCCGCCGTCCGACTCGCATGCCGACAACGAACCGGCCAGCCGCGCGATGTCCATCTACGCCCGCAACGAGGCGCATCTGCGCGACTGTGACGCGCTGATCGCCAACCTCACGCCCTTCCGCGGCCCCAGCGCCGACGCGGGGACGATCTATGAACTCGGCTTCTTCCGCGCCATGGGCCGGCCCATCGCCGGCTATTCCAACGTCGCGCAGCGCTTCACCTCGCGCACGCTAGCGGCCCTCGGCGGCCGGGCGCGGCGCCGGGCGGAAGGCGTCTGGGAAGACGAGGACGGCATGTCGCTGGAGGATTTCGACCTGCACGACAACCTGATGATCGACGGCGGCATCGCGCTGGCTGGCGGCGTGCTGGTGGTGCGCGACGTGCCGGAGGCCGCACGCTTCACCGACCTTGCCGGGTTCGAGGCCTGTCTGGCGCATCTGATGCGGCACCGCTGACGCCCCCCTCGCAGCCGTTGAGGATTTCGCAACACCATGTCAAAGCCTGGATGAGGCTGGGATAGGGTGATGCCATGACATTCGTGCCGCGGGTCCTGCTGGGCCTGTCTCTTCTGCTGGCGAGCCCGGCCTTGGCGCAGAGCCTGCGGATCGGCATGCAGGCGCCGCCCAGCACGCTCGACCCGCACTGGCTGCTGAACCTGGCGAACACCGGCGCGCTGCGGAACATCTACGACACGCTGGTCGCGCGCGACGACGCGATGCAGCTTCGCCCCGGCCTGGCAGAGTCCTGGCGCATCCTGGACGACACCACCTGGGAATTCAGGCTGCGCCCCGGCGTGCGCTTCCACGACGGCGCGCCGCTGACCTCGGCGGATATCGTCGCATCCTTCCAGCGGGTGCCCAACGTGCCGGGCAACCCGAACCCCTACTCGATCTACCTGGCCGGGGTGACGGGGGTGGAAGTGCAGGACGACCTGACCTTCCGTATCCGCACCGCCGGGCCTCTGCCGGCCCTGCCCACGAACCTGACGCAGATCTTCATCGTGCCGCGTTCGGTCGCGCGACAGGACAATGCGGCCTTCAACACCGGCGAGGCCGCGATCGGCACGGGCCCCTTCCGGGTGGTCAGCTGGTCCACCGCCGCACCGCTGGTGCTGGCGCGCAATCCGGCCTGGTGGGGCGGCCCCGTGCCATGGGAAACGGTCAGCTTCACGCCGATCCCGAATGATACCGCCCGGGTCGCCGCCCTGCTCGCGGGGGATGTCGATTTCATCAACAACGTGCCGCTCCAGGATGCTTCGCGCGTCCAGGCCGATCGGCGCTTCACGCTCTTTGCCAGCCCCTCCATCTATGCCGTCAACATCTACCTGGACGTGGACCGGGCGAATCCGCCGGGGGTGGAGGCCGGTGGGCAGAACCCGATGCGCGATGTCCGGGTGCGGCGCGCCATGTCGCTCGCACTCAACCGCGATGGCATCGCGCGGCAGATCATGGAAGGCTTTGCCGATCCCATCGACCAGCCCGTGCCGCCCTTCGTCTTCGGGGCGATTCCCGATCGGCCCGTGCCCGCCCAGGACCTCATCGCGGCCCGCGCCCTGCTGACCGAGGCAGGCTTCGCCCAGGGCTTCGGGCTGAACCTGTTCTGCGCGCCCGCGCGCACGCCGCGCATCTGCCAGGCGGTCGCCGCCGCCTGGACGCGGATCGGCATCCGCACCACGGTCGAGGTGGTGCCGCAGGCGACCTTCCTGCCCCGCCGCAACCGGCGGGACTACGGCGCCTTCGTCACCGTCTTCGGCTCGCTGACCGGCGAGACCTCCTATCTCCTCGGGTCCCAGCTGCATTCCGTCGGCACGGTGCCGGGGCTGGGCGCGCTGAACTTCAGCGGCCTGGGCACGCCGCAGACCGATGCCCTGATCCAGCGCGCCCGCGCGACGCTGGATGACGCCGACCGCGCGCGCCAGTTGCGCGACCTGGTGCAGCATACGGTGGACGAAAGCCTGATCATCGGGGTCGCGCTGCTGCGGTCGGTGAATGCCGGGCAGGCCGGCCTCACCTTCCGTTCGCGGGCCGATGAGGAGGTTCAGGCGGTGTCCATCGTGCCGCGCTGACCAGGGAGAGATTGCCGACATGCCGCCTGATGCCATCCTGATCTCCTCCCCGCTGGAGGAGGTGCATGTCGCGCGCCTGCGCGCCGTCGATCCGGGCGGGCTGGAGGTTCTGTTCGCGCCGCACCTGCTGCCGCAGCCGCGCTACGCCAACGACCACAAGGGCGCGCCCCTGCAGCATGACGCGGCGCAGGCCCGGGAATGGGAGGCGCTGGTCCGGCGCGCGACGATCTCCTGGGACATCCCCCGCGCCGAGGACCTGCCCAAGATGAACCGGCTGCGCTGGATTCAGGCGACCAGCACCGGGGTCGGGCAGCACATCCGCAGGCTGGGGTTGCACGAGCGCGACGTGCTGGTGACCACGGCCCGCGGATCACACGCGCAGCCGCTGGCCGAATTCGTCATCATGGCCCTGCTTTCGCATTGGCGGGGCCTGGCGCATCTGCAGGCGCAGCAGCGGGCGCATCTGTGGGAACGGTACTGCCAGCCGCCGGTGGCTGGCCGCACCATGGTGATCCTGGGCGCCGGCGACCTGGCCCGGGGCACGGCCCGCATCGCCCGGGCGCTGGACATGCGGGTGATCGCGGTCGCGCGCGACCCTGCAAAAAGCCGCACGCATGACGCGCTGTTCGATGACATCGTCGCCCCTTCCGCCCTGCACGACGTGCTGGGCCAGGCCGATGCGGTGGTGCTGACGGTGCCGCATACGCCGCAGACCGAGCGCATGATCGATGCGGCGGCGATCGCGGCCATGCGCCCCGGCATCGCCTTCGTGAACATCGCCCGCGGTCAGGTGGTGGACGAGGAAGCGCTGATCCGCGCGCTGCGAACCGGCCATGTCGGCTTCGCAGCACTGGACGTGACGCTGGTGGAACCGCTGCCCCCGGAAAGCCCGCTGTGGGACATGCCGAACGTGCTGATCAGCCCGCATTCCGCCAGCACCGTGTTCGACGAGAACGAACGGATTGTCGAGATTTTCGCACAGAACTTGGGATGCTGGCGCGACGGCAGGCTGGGCGACATGCGGAACGTGCTGGACAAGGCGCTGATGTATTAGCCGAGCCTTGGCGCCAGGCCTCGTGCGCGCCATGCTCCCTGAAAAATCAGGGAGGTTCCGAATGATCCCGCGTCGCGCGCTGCTGGCCGCACCCCTTGTCCTGGCCGCCGGCCAGGCCCGCGCCCAGGCCTATCCCACTCGCCCGATCTCGCTGCTGGTCGGCTTCGCGCCCGGGGGCGGGACGGACATCATTTCCCGCCTGCTGCAACCCGCCTTGCAGGAAGCCTTCGGCCAGCCCGTTACCATCGATGGCCGCCCCGGTGCCTCGGGCACCATCGCTGCCACGGTGAACGCGCGGGCGCGGCCCGATGGCTACACCATGCTGATGACGACCGTCAGCGCCTCGGCCGTGGTGCCGCCGCAGATGCGCCCAGCCCCCTTTGACATCATCGCCGACCAGACCGCGGTGGTCCTGGCCGCGACCGTGCCGCTGGTCGCCGTCGTGCCGCTGACCAGCCCGGCGCAGGACTTTGCCGGGTTCCTGGCGCATGCCCGGGCGAATCCGGGGGTGCTGAACTACTCTTCCTCCGGGGTGATGACGTCGCAGCACCTGGCCGCCGAACTGCTGGGGTTCGAGGCCGGGCTGCGCATGACCCACATCCCCTTCCGCGGCACCGGCCAGGCGGTGAACGAGCTTCTGGCCGGGCGTATCGATCTCGCCATCGATACGCTGCCGACCTACCTGCCGCATATCCGCGGCGGGCGGGTGCGGCCGATCGCGACCACACTGCCGGCGCGGGTGGAATGGCTGCCGGACGTGCCCTCGATCGCCGAATCCGGGTTTCCGGGCTTCGATTCCAGCGTCTGGTACATGGTGATGGGCCCGCCCGGCCTGCCGGAGGCCATCTCTGCCCGCTGGGTCGCGGCGGTGAATACGGCCCTGGCCGACCCGGTGCTGCGCGGGCGGGTGCGCGACGCCGGGTTTTTGCCGGGCGGCGGCACCAGTGCCGAGGCCGCGACCCTGTTGCGGCGCGATGCCGAACGCTATGCCGCCATCATCCGCCGCGCCGATATCCGGATCGAATGATCAGGCGGCGATGGTTTCCTCCAGGAAGACCTGGACCGTCTGGAACAGCGCGCCGCGGTTGCGTTCCATCACGATGGAATGGGTGCCTTCGGCCAGCATGACCAGGCGCTTGCCGGGGCTTGCGGTCAGCATGGGGAACAGCGCGACGGCCAGATTCGGCGGCGTGTCGCGGTCCCATTCCGCGACCGTGACCAGCACTGGCATGGTCAGCTTGGCGGGGTCGTACCAGGGGATGCCGGCGGCCCAGGATTCGCGCGCGTCCTGCAAGACGCCATTGGGCGCGCGCAGTACACCGGGGATGCGACGCATGCCCTCGGCGTCGGTGGCGAAGGTGCTGTCGGCCCATTGTTCGAACCAGCCGCCGGGGATCAGCGCCGCGCGCTTGGCATCCGGCACGCCGTTCAGCCAACGTTCGCGCGCCTGGGCGCGGGTCACGGTGCGGTAGGCGGCGATGACCGGCTGGCTGGGCGACACGGGGGTCGGCGTCGGCGCCACCCACTGCGGCGCGTAGAGCACCAGCCGTTCGACCAGGCCTGGGTTTTCCGAAGCAAAACGTCCCTGGATGCTGGTGCCCCAGGACCAGCCGATGTGGACAAGCTTCGGCACGCCGGCCCGGGCGCGGATGAAGGCGGCAGCGGCGGCGAGGTCCGCCACCGCATCGGTGCCGCGGACCAGCGGCGGGTTCGCCTCGGGCGGCTGTGCCATTTCGGCGGGGCGCGAACTGCGGCCATAGCCGCGGTAATCCACGCACCAGACATCGAAGCCACGTCCGGCCATGTAGTCCATCCAGGACAGCCCGCCGAGCGGCAGGTCCATCACCGTGCTGGCCGGGTAGGTGGCGCCATGGCCGATCAGGATGGTGCGGTCGGCGCGGGCGGGGGTCGCGGCCTCGGGCCGCTTGCGGCGCAGGTAGATCTCCACGCCCGGGGCGCCGCCGGGGATCAGGAATTCTTCCATGGTGACACCAGCGGGCTGGGCCTGGGCGGGGATCGCCAGCAGGGCGGGGGCGACGAGGGGGGTGGCGATCAGGCTCCGGCGCAGCATGGCGGTCCTCATGGAAGGGTGGAACGGAGCCTAGACCGGAGTGGGGGCGGGATACCATTGCCCCAAGCCATAGCAGGGCGGCGCCGGTTTGCATCATGACGCCCCGCCTGACCTCGCCGCGCGAAGCGGTGGCCCCACTGAGTGGGTGCTGGAGCACCGGACGGGCCGGCTTGGCGGCGCCTTTCCGCGCCGATCCTCGCCCGCCCGTTCATCAGCACCCTTGCTAATGCATCGGCGCCGCCTTCAAGAACCGCTGCCGGTCGCCCGAGGTCACGCGCACCTCGAACCGGTCCCCATCCCGTTCCAGCGTCAGCGGGATATCCACCCCGGCCTCGCCCTGCGCCCAGACGGCCCGGAAGAAAGCCGCCTCATCGGGCAGCGCGTGCCGACCCACGGCCAACACCACATCCCCGCGGCGCAAGCCGGCCCTGGCCGCCGGCCCGTTCCGTGTGACCCCGATCAGCACCACCCGGCCATCATCGGCGCTGGCCGAAACGCCGAGCCAGGGGCGCGGCGGGCGGTTGGGGCGGCCGAGGCTCAGCATGTCATCCAGGATCGGCTTCAGCAGATCGGTCGGCACGCTCATGTTCAGCACGCGCACGCGACCGTCGCCGGGGTCGTGCCCGAGTTGGATGGAGCCGATGCCGACCAGGTCGCCGTTCGGCCCGATCAGCGCATTGCCGCCCCAGCGCGGATGTGCCGGCGCGGTGTAGAAGGCGTCATCCAGCAGGTATTCCCAATAGCCGGCAAAGGCGTGGCGGGCGACGATGCGGCCGGCCAGCGCGCCGTCCCGCCCGCCGGCGCCGGCCATGACGATCTGCGCGCCGACCGGCACCGCGTCCGACGCGCCCAAGCCCAGGGCGGGGATGCCAAGCCGGCCCAGCGCCTGCACCAGGCCGAAACCGGTCACCTGGTCATAGCCCAGGACATGGCCGCGGATGACGCGGCCTTCGTTCGTCGTCAGCCAGATGTCCTGCGCCTCGGTCACCAGGTAGCCGATGGTCAGCAGCAGGCCATCGTCGCGGATCAGCACGGCGCTGCCGATCCGCTCCGTCCCCAGCGTTTCGGCGGTGAAGCCATCGGCGGGCACCTGGGCGCGCAGCGTCACGACCGCGCGGAGCGCATGGTCGAGGTCATAGGCATAGTCTTCCGGCACAGGCTGCATGGCGACCGGGACCATGCCGTCGTCGGATGAACGTGCCATGCGCGCGTGCCCTTTCCGCCAGCCCCCAGCCAACGGCAGGAGCGCCCAGCCGGGACTGGCCCATCGCGAGGCGTCGCGCGATGGGCATAGCCCGGCCCTGGCATCAAAATGAAGCCAATCGGGGCAATTGTCAGCCGGGCAGATGATCACGCCGCCGCGCAGCAGGGGTCGGCACCCCTCGGGCAGAGGTCAACACCGCGTCTGTGCCGGCCTTCGGGTGCGCGGCCATCGCGCGGGCCCTGCCAGGCGCATCCGGCCCAATAAGTCTGCTACACCGCGCCCCACCATGACCTCCCCCGAAAAATCCTGGCGCCGGGAGGCGCTGGCGACCCTTGCCCTGGCCTGGCCGCTCGCGCTGACGAACCTGTCGCAGATGGCGCTGACCGTGACCGATGTGATGTTCCTCGGCCACCTGTCGGCCGAGGCGCTGGCCGCGGCGACCCTCGGTGCGAACCTCTATTGGGCCGTGCTGGCACCGGCCTTCGGCCTGGCGATGGCCGCAGCCCCCCTGCTGGCCCAGGCCCGCGGGCGTGGCGTGCGGCTGCTGCGCGGGCGGCGGGGGGCCGTGCATGCGGCGAGCATCGCGGCCCTGGCCGCGACCATACCCGCCTGGCTGGTGCTGTGGCACGCGGGGCCGGTGCTGCGGTTGCTAGGCCAGGACCCGGGCCTGGCCGACCTCGCGCAGGATTATGTGCGGGCCTTGATGTGGGGGATGTTGCCCTTCGTGCTGTTCATCGTGCTGCGCGGCCTGCTGGCGGCCGAGGCGCGGCCGCGCGCGGCCCTCGTGGTCGCGGCGATCGGCATCCTGGTCAATGCCGGGCTGAACTGGCTGCTGGTGTTCGGGCCGCTGCCGCTTGGCGTGGTGGGGGCGGGCATCGCCTCGACCGGCGCCAATGCGCTGATGTTCGCAGGGCTGCTCTGGGCCGTCGCGGCCGACCGGCGGTTGCGCCGGCTGCGGCTGTTCCTGCCGTTGCGCGCGGGCGGCAACCCGCTGGCCGGCGTGCCCCAGGTGCTGCGCGTTGGCCTGCCGATCGCGGGGGCCATGGCGCTGGAAATGGGCGTGTTTTCTGCCGCGGCCTTCCTGGTCGGCGGCTTCGGCGCGCCTTCGGTCGCGGCGCATGGCATCGTCGTGCAGGTCTGCAGCGCCACGTTCATGATCCCGATGGGCGTCGGCCAGGCGGCGACCACGCGCGTGGGCCATGCCTTCGGCGCCGGCCAACCGGCCGCGGCGCGGCATGCGGGCTTCGTCGCCATCGTGCTCGGCGCCGGCTTCATGGCGGCGATGGGCGTGCTGCTCGTGGCCTTCCCGGGCCTGCTGATCGGGTTGTTCCTGGGCGACGCCGACCCGCTGGGGCCCGAGGTCCTGGCCATCGCCGTGCCGCTGATCATTGCCGCCGGCGTCTTCCAACTCGCCGATGGGGTGCAGGTCGTCGCGACCGGCGCCTTGCGCGGCCTGAGCGATACCCGCGTGCCGATGCTGCTGGTCGGCCTGGGGTATTGGGTGATCGGCCTGCCTGGCGGCTGGCTGCTGGCGCATCCGCTGGGCATGGGGCCGCTCGGCATCTGGATCGGGCTGGCGATCGGGGTCGGCGCTGTCGCGGTGCTGATGATGGCGCGCTGGCTTCGCCTCGCCCAGCCGGCCGGCTTGACGGGACGCCACGCCTTTCATCCTGTGGCGACATGACCGACGCAGCACCGATCTGTGGCGACATGACCGACGCAGCACCGATCTGGCGAAAGCCCGCCGACCCAGCCGCCGTGACGGCGCGGATGGCCGAGACCCTGCCCGGGCATTTCGGCATACGCATCATCGCCTTCGGCCGCGACTGGGTCAGCGCCGAGATGCCGGTCGATGCGCGCCATATCCAGCCCGCCGGCATCCTGCACGGCGGCGCCTCGGTGGTGCTGGCCGAAACCCTTGGCAGCCTCGCCTGCTACCTGGCGGTGCCCGAGGGCCAGGGCTGCGTCGGGCTGGAGGTGAATGCCAACCACATCGCCGCCGTGCCGCAGGGCCAAACGGTGACCGCCATCTGCCGCGCGCTGCATGTCGGGCGCACGACCCAGGTCTGGCAGACCGAAATCCGGCGCGCCGACGGCAGGCTGGCCTGTGTCAGCCGGCTGACCTGCGCAGTGATCGATGCGCCCCGGCCTGGGGCTGCCGGGCGCCTGCCCGGCGAGGAGAACCGCCCCGCTAGACCTTGAACGCCTCGAAGGTCGAGGGGTGGAACACCTCCTCCACCGTCATGCGTCGTGCCGAAAGCCCCTGGCGGTGATGGTGTTCCAGCAGGGTTTCGATGGTCTTGGCGTTGGCGCCGATGCCGTAGGACCAGGGCACCGGGCCCATGATGTCGCGCGTGCGGCGGGCTTCCTCGACCAGGAACGGCAGTGACACGGCGAGCGCATTGGTGTCGTCCAGCCGGGCGACGGCGCGGCGCCTGGCTTCCTCAAAAGCCTTGAACACGCTTTGCGGCAGCCAGGGGTGGGCTTCGGCCAGCGATTTGCGGATGCCGACCAGATGCATGATCGGGAAGACCTGGTGCCGGCCGAAATAGGCGACGGCCGCCGCCGCGGGGTCGGGGAACAGCCGCACGATCCCCGAGCCCGGGTCAGAGAAGCACAGTGGCGGGCGCGGGCAGGTCAGCGCATCGATGTCGCCGGCCACCAGCATTTCGCCAAGCGCGCGCCCCGCGGGTGCTGCGCCGATGCGGATGCGCGGCCCGAGGTCGATCTTCAGCTTCTCGTCACGGCCTGGTTCCTCGACCCCGCCGGTGACCCATTCCACGTCCTCCGGCATCACCCCATGGTCCACCGCCAGGAGTTCGCGCACCCACACGGCGGCGGTGACCTGGTATTCCGGCACGCCGAAGCGGCAACCCTTCAGATCCTCCGGCGTGCGTATGCGCCCGTCGCGCCGCACATAGATGCCGTTGTGGCGGAAGGACCGGCTGACGAAGGCGGGGATGGCGACATAGTCCGAAACGCCGCGTGAGATCTGGATCAGCGTCGAGGAGAAGGAGAGTTCCGAGACGTCGAAAGCCTGGTGGCGCAGGCTGCGGAAGAACATCTCTTCCGGGGAAAAGGTCATGCCGATGGTCTCGCAGCCCTCGATCGGCACCGTGCCGTCCAGGATGCCGCGGGTGCGGTCGTAGTCGCCGACGGCGATGGAAAGCGGCAGTCTGGACATCGCGGCTCCGATTGCGTGCGGGCGGCGACCATGCACAGATCGGCGCCAAGAAAGAAGCAGGGGGCAGGCGGATGTCGGGACGACGCGGGGTGATGGCGGGGATGCTGGCAGCACCCCTGGCGGCGCGGGCCCAGTCGCAGACACGGTCGCAGACACAGGCGCTGACACAGGCGCAGGCACAGGCCCCTTGGCCCGACCGGCCGATCCGCATCATCGTGGGCTTCGCGCCTGGCGGGGCCACGGACAGTTCGGCGCGGGCCATCGGTGACCGGCTTTCGGCAGTGCTGGGCCAGCCTGTCGTGATCGAAAACCGCAGCGGCGCCGGCGGGTCGATCGGGGCTGCGGCGGTGGCGCAGGCGCGGCCGGATGGGGCGACCTTCCTGCTGGATACCATCGTCAATGTCGTGAACCCCCATGTGCTGCGGAACCTGGCCTTCGACTACGCCCGCGCCTTCGTGCCGGTGACGCAGGTCTCCCGCCTGCCGCTGGTGCTGGTCGTACGAGCGGATTTTCCGGCCCGCGACCTGGCCGGGCTGATCGCCGCGGCCCGGGTGCGGGACAATGCCGTATCGGTCGGCAATGCGGGCATGGCGACAGCGTCGCACCTGGCGGTCGCGCTGCTGGCGGCCGAGGCGCGGGTGGTCTTCACCGATTCATTTTATCGCGGTGGCGCCGATGCGGCGCGGGACATTGCGAACAAGACTTTGGATGCGGCGATGCTGACGCTGCCTTCAGCCAACCCGTTGATCCAGGGTGCCACCCCGCTGGCCCGCGTGCTGGCCGTCGCGAGCGGGACGCGGACGGACTTGGCACCGGGCGTGCCGACCATGGCCGAGCAGGGGTTTTCGGGCGCGGTGCTGGATGAATGGACCGGGCTTTTCGCCCCCGCCGGCACGCCGCCCGCCATCATCGCGCGGCTGCAGGCGGCGACGGCGCAGAGCCTGGGCGAACAGGCCGTGCGCGACCGGATGGCGGCGCTGGGCGCGGAGCCCGTCGGCAGCACGCCGGAAGCCTTTGCCGCCTTTGTCGCCCGGGGGCGGGAGGACGCCGCGCGGCTGGTGCGTGCCGCAAGGATCGAGCCGCAATAGCGGCCACCCTTGAAACCAGGGACCGCGCCGCCGTAACGTCCCGCAACCAGGGGGCGGCAACATGGCCAACGAACTCTCCATCGCGCAGTTCCAGACGGCGCTGAGGACGAAGGGCCTGTTCGCCGGCGACGTCGACGGCAAGCCAAGCCCCGCATTCCGCCAGGCGGTCGACGCCATGTTCGCGCAGGAAGCGACGTCCGGCCGCCTGGCGCCAGGCTGGCAGGGCTGGGTCGACGTGCGCCGCAGACTGGCCATGGAGCAGGCCATCCTGCGCGATGCCGGAATCGCGGTCGGCGAGATCGACGGGCTGGTCGGTCCCGCCACCCGCTTCGCCCGCGATTCCTATCAGCAGCTGATGGAGACGGGCCAGCCGATCACCCTGCCCGAGCGCGACCAGACCCCGGCCAAGCCCATCCCTGCCAGCGGCAAGGCGACGATCTGGCCCCGGCAGGCTGATGTCGAGGCCTTCTACGGGCCGGTCAACACGAACCAGGTGATCTTGACCCTGCCCTATGTCATGCGGCTGGCCTGGGCACCGTCCGAGAGGATTCGTCGCTTCTCCTGCCACGCCAGGGTGCACGACGCCTTCCTGCGGGTCTTCACCCAGACCCTGCAGACCTATGGCGAGGATCGCATCCGCGAGCTGCGGCTCGACCTGTTCGGCGGCTGCCTGAATGTGCGCAAGATGCGGGGTGGGTCCCTGATGTCGATGCACAGCTGGGGCATCGCCGTCGATCTGGACCCGGAGAACAACGCCCTGCAGATGACCAGGGCCGAGGCCACATTCGCCCGCCCCGACTACGACGCCTTTTGGCGCATCGTGGAATCCGAAGGACTTGTCAGCCTGGGCCGGGTGAAGAATTTCGACTGGATGCACTTCCAGGCCGCACGGCTTTAGCCAGCCAGCAAGGCCTCGCGCACCGCCGCCAGCGCCTCCGCGGCCTTGTCACCATCGGGCCCCCCGGCCTGGGCCATGTCCGGCCGCCCGCCGCCGCCCTTGCCGCCGACCGCGGTGGCCGCGACGCGCACCAGCGCCACGGCATCGGCCCGGCCCTTGGCGACCGCGCCGACCATGACGATCACCGCAGCCTTGCCTTCGTTGGACGACACCAGCGCCACCACATCGGTCTCGCCATCGGCCAGGATGGCTTCCGCGATGCCCTTCATGTCCTTGGAGGGGATGTCCTCCATCGCCCGCAGCGCGACCCGCAGCCCGCCGATTACCTCATTCGCCGCCTGGCCGCCGCCGGTCGCCATCTTCTTGCGCAGCTCGGCGAGTTCGCGTTCCAGCCGGCGCTTGTCCTCGACCAGCGCCGTTACGCGCGCCGGCAGGTCGGCGGGCGAGACCTTGAGCGCGGTCGAGGCTTCGATCAGGCGGCGTTCGTTCTGTTCGATCAGGGCCAGGGCGGTGGCCCCCGTGACCGCCTCCACCCGGCGGATGCCGGCGGCGACAGCGCCTTCGGAGACGATCTTGAACAGCCCGATTTCCCCCGTGCGCGCCACATGCGTGCCGCCGCAGAGTTCCAGCGAATAGACGCCGTGGGTATCGGTCGCCGCCGGGTCAAAACCCATGCCGACAACGCGCACTTCCTCACCATACTTCTCGCCGAACAGGGCGCGGGCGCCGGCCTTCACCGCATCCTCGGGCGTCATCAGCCGGGTGGTGACGGCAGCGTTTTCGCGCACGCGGGCGTTCACCTCGGCCTCGACCCAGGCCAAGTCGGCGGGGGCCATGGGGGTCGGCTGGCTGACGTCGAAGCGCAGGCGCTCCGGCGCGTTCAGACTGCCCTTCTGGGCGACATGATCGCCCAGGCGCCGGCGCAGCGCCTCATGCAGCAAGTGCGTCGCCGAGTGATGCGCCTGGATCGCGCCGCGGCGGGCGGCATCGACAGTCGCGACGACCGCCTGGCCAGGGGCGGCAAGGCCCGATTCCACCACGCCCAGGTGCAGGAAGACGCCGGCCTTCTTCTGCGTGTCGCGCACCACGATCTTCAGCCCTTCCGGACCGGTGATCACGCCGGCATCGCCGACCTGGCCGCCGGATTCGGCGTAGAAGGGCGTCTGGTTCAGCACCACGGCCACGCTGCGACCGACGCCAGCCCCCGAGACTTCGGACCCATCGGCGACGACCGCGACGATCTGCCCCTCGGCCGTCTGCGTGTCGTAGCCCAGGAACTCGCTGGCGCCGACGCGTTCCTTGATGTCGAACCAGACGGTTTCCGTCGCGGCCTCGCCCGAGCCCGACCAGGCGGCGCGGGCGCGCTTCTTTTGCTCCGCCATGGCGGTTTCGAAGCCGGCGACATCCACCGCGCGGCCTTCGGCGCGCAGCGCGTCCTGCGTCAGGTCCAAGGGAAAACCAAAGGTGTCGTACAGGCGGAAGGCGACATCGCCCGGCAGGGTCTGGCCGGTGCCCAGGCGTGCGGTCTCCTCGGCCAGGAGGCCGAGTCCCCTATCGAGCAGAGTGCGGAAGCGGGTTTCCTCCAGCTTCAGCGTCTCGACAATCAGGCTGTGGGCGCGGATGAGTTCGCCATAGGCGGCGCCCATCTGGCGCTCCAGCGCGGGGTAGATGCGATAGAGCAGCGGCTCAGCCGCGCCCATCATATGCGCATGCCGCATTGCCCGGCGCAGGATGCGGCGCAGCACATAGCCGCGGCCTTCGTTGGACGGCATGACGCCGTCCGCGATCAGGAAGGCGCCGGCGCGCAGATGGTCGGCGACGACGCGATGGCTGGTGCGGAAGGGACCGTCGGGGTCCTGGCCGGTGGCTTCCGCCGATGCCAGGATGATCGCCCGCAGCGTGTCAGTGTCGTAGTTGTCGTGACGGCCCTGCAGGATCGCGGCGAAGCGTTCGAGGCCCATGCCCGTGTCGATCGATGGCCGCGGCAGCGGGTTGCGGGTGCCCTGCGGTTCCTCCAGGAACTGCATGAACACGAGGTTCCAGATTTCGATGAAGCGATCGCCGTCCTGGTCGGGGCTGCCTGGCGGGCCGCCGGGGATGCTGTCGCCGTGATCGTAGAAGATCTCCGAGCATGGGCCGCAGGGGCCGGTGTTGCCCATGCGCCAGAAGTTGTCGTCGGTCGGGATGCGGATGATGCGGCTGTCGGGCAGGCCCGCGATCTTGCGCCACAGGGCGGCGGCGTCCTCATCCTCGGAATAGACGGTGACCAGCAGCTTCTGCTTGTCGAGCCCGAAGTCTTTGGTCAGCAGGGTCCAGGCGTGTTCGATCGCTACCGCCTTGAAGTAGTCGCCGAAGGAGAAATTCCCCAGCATTTCGAAGAAGGTATGGTGCCGGGCCGTATAGCCGACATTGTCCAGGTCATTGTGCTTGCCGCCGGCCCGCACGCACTTTTGGGCGGTGGTGGCGGTCCGGTAGGGCCGCGTTTCTGCACCGGTAAACGTGTTCTTGAACTGCACCATGCCGGAATTGGCGAACATCAGCGTGGGGTCGTTGCGCGGCACCAGGGGGCTGCTGTCCACGACCTCATGCCCGTGGCGCGCGAAGTAGCCGAGGAAGGTCGCGCGGATATCGTTGCTGCTGGTCATGCGCCGGCCTGGCCCCATTCACGGAAAATCTCTGTGAAGGGGAGGTAGCGCGGGCTGGGCGATGCGTGAAGGGCGGGGCGCGGGTGGGTCAGCCCGGCTTTGCCGCCCGGGGGTTCCGCTGGCCTGGGGGCGTCGGCGGCAGCGGCTTGCGCGACGGCGGGTTCGGCGCGGCACGGCCAAGGTCCGGCCCGCCTTCGCGGTGCTCGTCAAGCCGGTCCAGGCGCTCGGCCGGGTCGGGCGGCGGGGCAACATGGTCGGGTGACGGCAAGGGCTTGGCGGGGCGTGGCCAACGCGGTACACCATAAACACGAACGCCCAAGGCCGGCCCCGGTTTAACCGGCGGCGGCGTAAACAGCTCGGGGTGGGCCCGCGTGTAGCCCCCCAAAAAACCCTTAGCCCCC
>JBBQHE010000005.1:0-39964 GCA_038323655.1 Acetobacterales bacterium
GCCTTGCAGGTCGAGGTTCAGATCCTCCAGCGCCAGCAGGTCGCCGCCCGCGGTCAGCCGGCCTGTTGCACGGAAGGCGCCGGGGGGGCTCGGCAGGAAGGCGGCCAGGTCAGGGCCCGAGCCTTCCACCCGGCCCTCGAAACCACCTTCGGGTTGCAGCGCGCCGCGGGCGGTCATGGCAGCCCCGGCGGCAGCCAGCGAGACATCGAGCGGCGCCACCGCATCCCACCCCGCCCGGCCGAGCGTGGCGCCGAAGCGCACCGGCAGGCCGCGCCAGGCGAAGCCGCCTTCGAAACGCAGCGCCTCGGCCGTGCCGCCGGTGGTCAGGCGCCCGGCAAAGCCTTCGAGCGTGAGGTCGCCGATCCGCAGGCGCCCGCCCTCGATGCGGGCTTCCAGCACCGTCAGCCAGGCGGGGGGGCGCAGCGCGGGGACGGTCGCCGGCGGCCAGGCCACGTGCAGGTCCACGCCGGCCAGCACGATCTCGCGCGGTTCGATGCGGTTGGCGAAAAGGGCGGGCAAGGCCACGCGCAGGCGCAGGGTATGCGCGGTCAGCGTGACATCCTCGCCATCGCCATCGGCGCCGACGGCGATGCCCTGGGCCTCGATCTGCGGCTGCGGCAGCAGCACGAGCGCGATCGGGCCGGTGATGGTGACCGGGCGGCCGAGGCGTTCGGAGGCGAGTGCGGCGATATCCGGCCGCCAGCGTTCCCAGTCCAGCAGGCGCGGCACCACCCATAGCGCGGCGAGCAGCGCGAGGGCGAAGGCGCAGGCAAGGGCGATCAGACGCTGCATCGACCTTTCCGGAAGCACCCTTGCGGGTGGGGCGCAACCACTATGCGCGATTTATCGCGCCCCAGCCGCCACCGCCCGGCGTTTCCAGCCCCAGCACGTCACCCGCCGCCAGCATCGCCTGGTCGCGGCCCCCCAGGGTTTCGACCGTGCCATCGCCGCGTTCCACCCATTGCCGCCCGGCCAGGCCCGCGGCCCCGCCGTGCAGCCCATGGGGCGGGACCTCACGCCTGCTGCCGACCACGATCGCCTGCATGGGCTTGAGGAAGCGCAGGCGCCGGCGGCAGCCATCGCCGCCATGCCATTGCCCGGCCCCGCCCGATCCGCGGCGGATGGAGAATTCCTCCAGCCGCACCGGGTAGCGCATTTCCAGGATTTCGGGGTCGGTCATGCGGGTGTTGGTCATATGGGTCTGCACCGGGCCGGTGCCGTCAAAACCGGGGCCGGCGCCGGTGCCGCCGCAGATGGTTTCGTAGTACTGGACCTCGGCATCGCCGAAAAGAAAGTTGTTCATCGTGGCCTGGGCGCTGGCGCAGGCATCGAGTGCGGCGAGCAGCGCGTTGCAGGTCACCTGGCTGATTTCGGTATTGCCCGCGACCACCGCCGCCCCCGGGCGGGGGGACAGGAACGACCCCTGCGGGATGACCAGCGTCAGCGGCTTCAGGCAGCCATCGTTCAGCGGCAGGTCGCCGCCGACGAGCGTGCGGAAGCAGTAGAGCACGACGGCGCGGCACACCGCTTCGGGCGCGTTGAAATTGCCCGGGCGCTGCGGCCCCGTGCCGGTGAAATCCACCACCGCCGAGCGGGAAGCGCGATCGACGCGCACGGCGACCCGCAGGGGCGTGCCGTCGTCCAGCGTGGTGGCGAAGGCGCCGTCTTCCAGCCGGTCCAGCACGCGGCGGACGCTTTCCTCGGCATTGTCCATCACATGGCCCATGTAGGCCCGGACCACCAGCAGCCCCCAGTCCGCGACCGCGCGGCGCAGCGCCTGGGCGCCGGTCTCATTCGCCGCGACCTGGGCCTTGATGTCGGCGACGTTCACATCCGGGCTGCGCGCGGGGTAGCGCGCGCCCGCCAGCAGGGCGCGGAACTCGGCCTCACGGAAGCGGCCCTGTTCCACCAGCAGGAAGTCGTCGATCACGACGCCCTCTTCTTCCAGCGTCTGCGATTGCGGCGGGGTCGAGCCCGGCGTCAGCCCGCCAATATCGGCGTGATGCCCGCGCGACCCGGTGAAGAACAGGATGTTCTGGCCGGCCTCATCGAAGACCGGGGTGATGACGGTGATGTCGGGCAGGTGCGTCCCACCATTGAAAGGGTTGTTCAGTGCGACGGCATCGCCCGGCCGCAGGGTCGCGGCCCTGCTGGCGATGACCGTCCGCACGCTCTGCCCCATGGCGCCCAGATGCACCGGCACATGCGGCGCATTGGCCACCAGCGCGCCGGTCGCATCGAAGATGGCGCAGGAAAAATCGAGCCGTTCCTTGATGTTCACCGACTGGCTGGTGTTCTGCAGGACAGCGCCGGTTTCCTCGGCGATCGCCATGAACAGGTTGTTGAACAGTTCCAACAGCACCGGGTCGGGGCGGGACGGGTCGGCGACACGCAGCGCGGCACTCGCCCCGACTTTGCGCAGGATCATGTGGTTCTGGGCGGTGACCTCCGCCTGCCAGCCGGGTTCGATGACGGTGGTGGCATTGGCCTCGCGCACCAGCGCGGGGCCGGCGATGCGGTCACCGGCAAGCAAGGCGGTCCGTTCGAACACCGGGGCATCATGCGCGGCGCCCCCGGTGAAGAGCGGCACGGTGTCGATCGCGGTCGGGGCCTGCCCATCCGGCCGTGCCGCCAGGGCGGGTTCCGCCACGGCATCGCCGGGGAAAACCGTTTCCACGACGGCGGATTCCACCACCACCGCGCGGCCGGGGCTGGCAAAGCCGAAGCGGGCGCGGTGCAGCGCCTCGAAATCATCGGCCGTGCTGCCTTCCGGCAATACCAGCACGGCATCGGTGCCGGCGTAGCGCAGGTGCAGCCGCCGGGTCGCGACCAGCGCCGCGGGGTCGGCACCCTGGGCGGCCAGGGCGGCGCGGCCCTCGGCCTCCAGCCGCGCGTAGATATCCGGCAGCAGCGGGGCTGCTTGGTCCAGCACGCGCTCGACCGGGGCTTCGCGGATCACGCCCTGGTCGGCCAGGCCCATCCCATAAGCCGAGAGCACGCCGGCGAAGGGGTGCAGGAAGACGGCCTCCATGCCCAATTCGTCGGCGACCAGGCAGGCATGCTGCCCCCCTGCGCCACCAAAGCAGGCCAGCGCATGGCGCGCCGCGTCATGGCCCTTTTGCAGCGACACCTGGCGGATGGCCGCGGCCATATTGGCGACGGCAATGCGCAAAAAGCCCTCGGCCACGTCGCGCGGATCGGTGCCGGGGCCGATGCTTTCCGCCAGGGTCGCAAACTTGTCGCGCACCACATCGGCATCCAGCGGCTGGTCGCCATTGGCGCCGAAAATCGAGGGGAAATGCCGGGGCTGCACCTTGCCCACCATGACATTCGCGTCCGTCACGGTGAGCGGCCCCCCGCGGCGGTAGCAGGCGGGGCCAGGCACGGCCCCCGCGCTGTCGGGCCCCACGCGGAACCGCGCGCCGTCATAATGCAGGATGCTGCCGCCACCGGCCGCGACGGTGTTGATCGCCATCATCGGCGCCCGCATCCGCACGCCCGCGACCACGGTCTCAAAAGCGCGTTCATAGGCGCCGGCATAAAGCGCGACGTCGGTGCTGGTGCCGCCCATGTCGAAGCCGATGATTTTTTGGAACCCCCCCATGGCGGCGGTGCGGGCGGCGCCGACGATGCCGCCGGCGGGGCCAGAGAGAATCGCATCCTTGCCCTGGAAGGCGCGCGAATCCGCCAGCGCGCCGGACGACTGCATGAACAGCAGCGGCACGCCCGGCAGTTCACCCGCCACCTGATCGACATAGCGCCGCAGGATCGGCGACAGATAGGCATCGACCACCGCCGTATCGCCGCGCGGCACGATGCGCGGCAGGGGCGACGCCTCGTGGCTCAGCGTGACCTGGGTGAAGCCGATGGTGCTGGCGATGGCGCCGACCCGGCGCTCATGGTCCGGGAAAGCCCAGGCGTGCAGCAGCACGATGGCGACGGCGCGGATGCCGGCGTCATACCCGGCCTGCAAGGCCAAGCGCGCGGCGGCTTCGTCCAGCGCTTCGATCTCGGCGCCATCGGGGCCGATGCGGCCGCCGATCTCGGCCACCGATTCATGCAGCAGCGATGGCAGTTTCACATCCAGGTCGAACAGCCGCGGGCGGGCCTGGTTGCCGATCCGCGGCAGGTCGCCAAAGCCGCGGTTGGTCAGCAGCAGCACACGCTCGCCCCGCCGTTCCAGCAGCGCGTTGGTGGCGACGGTGGTGCCCATCTTCACCGCCTCGATCGGCGGCAGCGGGTCGGTGGCGGTGAGGCCGAGGATGCGGCGGATGCCGGCGACGGCGGCATCGGTGTAGCGGCCGGGGTCTTCGCTCAAGAGCTTGGCGCTGGACAGGTGCCCGTCGGGGTGCCGCGCCACGATATCCGTAAACGTGCCGCCACGGTCGATCCAGAACTGCCAACCCGCAACCATCGCAAAACCCCTCGGCGCCTATCGCTGCGTCAAGTTTGGGTGTCGCGGCGGTGAAGGGCAAATCGCCGCATGGCGCCCCGGACGATGGGCGTGGTCGCCGCGCCCTGTGTCTCGGCGGTGGCCATGCTGCTGATCATCCTGGTTTTGCGCCTGGCCGCGGCGACCCCGGCCCAGGCGCCGCGGTGGGACGTGCAGCGCAGTGGCGAAGAGTGGCGCCGTGCAGGGACCTGCGCTGCGCCTGGATGTCACGCGCTGCCCTGGGGGCGCCATGGTCGTCTTCGCGGCCTTCGCCGATCCGGCCAAACCCGCCCCTCGCGCCGGGGCGGATGCCCTGCGCCTGGTCTTCTTCAGCGACGGGGTGAACGCGGTTTCGACCTGCCACTGCGCGGCGTGCGCGACCGCGCAGAGGGGCGCCCGGTGCTGCTGATGCCTGCGCAGGTGAACCCCGGGCCGGCGCTGGACGCGCTGACCACCGCCGCCGGGGCGCCGGGCGTGGCGCCTGGTGCTGCCGGGCGTGGCGCCCATGGAGGTGCCGAATGGCGGCTTTACGCAGGGTTGGGAGGCCATGGCGCCCTGCGCCGAGAGGCTAGGCGAGGCGCGCCGCGGGGGGGCGGCCGCGTGCCCGCAACGACGGCCGGCCTATCGCCGGCGGACCCAGATCGTGACCATCATCACGATCACGAAGATGATCACCCCCGTCCGGTGTTGCGCGATCCATTCCAGGGCTTGATGCAGCGGCATCCGTGCTGCTTAGGGGGCTGGGCCGTCGGCGGCAAATTGCATCGCAACCAGGCGCCGATTTCCCGGCTTCGTGCTATCGGCTGATCAGGCACAGCAGGAATCACCGAACCTTGGGCATCTGGGGCAAAATCATCGGCGGTGCCGCGGGCTTCCTTATGGGCGGGCCCGCGGGGGCGGTCATGGGCGCCTCGCTCGGCCATGTCGCGGATTCGGGCGTTGTCGGCGGCGGGGTGCCGCGCCCGGCCGACCTGGCAGCACTCCTGGGCAACAAGGAGACATTGTTCGCCGTTTCGGTCGTCGTGCTGTCCGCCAAACTCGCCAAGGTGGACGGCGCGGTGAAGCGGGCCGAGATCGCGGCCTTCCGCGCCCAGTTCCGCATCCCGGAGGAAAACCTGCGCGAAGTCGGCCGCCTGTTCGACCAGGCGCGGGAAAACGCGCAGGGGTTCGAGCCTTTCGCGGACCGGCTGGGCCAGGCCTTTGCCGACAACCCGGCGCTGCTGGAGGATGTGCTGCATGCGCTGTTCGCCGTCGCCCGCGCCGATGGGCCGCTGAACCGGGCCGAACAGGCGTACCTCGTCACCACCCATGCCCGCTTCCGCCTGCCCGCGCCCGCCTGGGACCGCGCAATGGGCGGCGCCGCGCATGGCCCCCCGCGTGAGGTCGATGCGGTCGATGCCTATGCCGTGCTGGGCGTGGCCAAGGACGCGAAGGACGAAGAGATCCGCGCGGCCTGGCGCCGCCTGATGCGCGACCACCACCCCGACAGCCTGGCCGCGCGCGGCGTGCCCGAGGCCTTTGCGAAACGGGCCACGGACAAGGTAGCGGAGATCAACGCCGCCTGGGACAGGATCAAGCGAGCGCGGGGGCTGTAAGCACCGGGGTTTCCAGGACCGGGGTTGCCAGGACTGGGGTTGCCAAGGCCGGGGGTGCCAAGGCCGGGGTTGCCAAGGCCGGGGCGTCGGAAACCGCTTCTGCCAGGATCGGGCACGTCAGGATCGGGGACGCCAGGATCGGGCTCGCATGTCCCGGCGCCTCGGGCACGAAATCCGCAGGCCGGGGCGCCGCCCCTCGGGCCCCGGCGCCGATCTGCGCGATCTGCTGCAGCAGCGCCGCTGCGACCTCTGCCGTCTTGACCGGGTGATAGGCGAAGGCATCGCTGACGAAATGCGGCCGGCTTTCGGTGACGTTGAAGCCGCCAGGCTCATACAGCGGGTGACCCAGCGTCCGCACCGCCAGCGAACTCAGGTCATCGATCGGCAGGCCGTTGGAGGCGGCGATGCTCGGCACCGTCACCTCATGATGGCCCGACCACCCACGCCGGTAGCTCCATTCCAGCAGGCCGAGCAGGGCGTTCGAATACCGGCTGATGCAGAACAGGCCCGTGACATGGCGGCAGGGATGCGGTGCCGCGGTCGCCGGCGGGTCCACCAGGGCGCCCGGCTCGAAGGTCTTCCACCAGACCCAGCCACAGCCGGCCGCACGCTCTGCCACCTTCAGCATGATCAGGTCGCTTCGGCTGGCGCGATCCAGGGCCTGCAGCGCGCCGGGGCCGGCCGGAAAGAACACGTCGCTCTCGACCATCCAGTAGAACTGGTAGAGGGGAAACCTTCGGGCAAAGGCCATCATCACGAGGTCGGTGTTGCCCGGCACGATCCTGTTCTCGTGCTTGTTGCCCTTCAGCGCAGCCGAGAAGATCTCCGCCTCATCCAGGACGATGATGGCATCGCGCCGCACCGGCAGGTCGCCGTCGGGCAGCGGCCGGGTCATCATTAGGTAGACGTCGTTTTCCCGGCCCAGCGCCTGCACCATCTGCGCGTAGCGGGCGGCGACGAAGTCATCGATGCGGTGCGTCAACATGACGAAGCAGGTGCCGGGCCGGGCGCGGAACGACAACCGGTCGGACACCCAGCCCAGCGGTAGCACGCGGGTCGTGGGCGCGCCTGTAACGGGATGAATGATCGTTCCCATCCGTTTCTCCTGTTTTGATTTTCAGCATTTGTGTCTATAAATGGACGCGACAAGGGGCGCAAGTTCATAATGGTGTCGATCCGACACCGCGCAGGCCGCGGCTGCCACGCGCTTCCGGCATGGCGGGCCGCAGCCTATGCTGGTGCCGACGCCTCGGGTTCCGACAAATGACGCAGCGCCGTGCCGACCAGGCCCATCCTTTCGCCCGGGGCGCGTCGTGCTGATCCCCGCGCCCTCCCCCAACCATGACGGGCGCGACACGCCGGTCGACATGCTGGTCCTGCACTACACCGACATGATGACAGGGGCCGCCGCCATCGCCCGCCTGCGCGACCCGGCGGCCAAAGTCTCGGCACATTATGTGGTGGAGGAGGACGGCGCGGTCTTCGCCCTGGTGCCGGAGCACCGGCGCGCCTGGCATGCCGGCGTGTCGCACTGGCGCGGGGCTTCGGCGCTGAACGGCCGCAGCATCGGGATCGAGGTGGTGAACCCCGGCCATTCCTGCGGCTATCGCCCCTTTCCCGCGCTGCAGATGGCCGCGGTCTGCGACCTGTGCCTGGACATCCTGGGCCGGCACCCGATCCCGCCGCGGAACGTGCTGGCCCATTCGGACGTGGCACCCGACCGCAAGATCGACCCCGGCGAATTGTTCGACTGGCCAGGGCTGGCGGCGAACGGGGTCGGGCTGTTCCCCGATGTGCCGGGCGATGACCCGGCCCCGGCCGAGGAAACGGCGCTGCGCGAAACGCTCGCCGCCATCGGCTACCGCCCCGACCTGCCGGCCAAAACCCTGATCGCGGCCTTCCAGCGGCATTGGCGCCAGGAACGGGTCGATGGCCGCGCCGATGCCGGCACGCTTTCGCGGGCCAGGGCACTGCTTGCCTTGACCTGAGGGCGCGGCACGCGCATCCCCCCCACGGTGCCAGGTGGCCAGGCGACCGCGGGCCAGGGAGCGATCCCTGGTCGGAGGAAAGTCCGGGCTCCATGGAAGAACGGTGCCGGTCAACGACCGGCGGGGCCAAATCTTCGCGGGCTTCGGCCAGCGGGGGCAAACCCCAGGGAAAGTGCCACAGAAAACAAACCGCCGGGACAGGGTAACCTCTCCAGGCATGGGTGAAACGGTGGGGCAAAAGCCCACCGCGCCCCCGGCAACGGGGGCGGCAGGGCAAACCCCACCGGGAGCAAGACCGAATAGGGGCGGCCGGGCCGAGGTGGCGCAATCCACCGGACGCCAGGGGTCTTTCAACCCGCCGCCCGGGTTGGTCGCGTGAAGCCGGCAGCGATGCCGGCTCCAGAGGAATGGTCGTCCGCGTCCTTCGGGACGTGACAGAACCCGGCTTATCGGCCGCCTGGCACCCTTGCTTCCCCATTGCGCCCACCGACCCAGACCACCATCGGTTTGTTCTGTATTCGTTCGTGTCCCTGGCGCATCACCCGCAAAATCCCGCAACAAACCGCTAACAACCCTTGGCTACCCAAAAAGTGGCGTGCTATCCCATGACTGCCCGTGAGAGACCCGGTTACTCAGGGGGGTGAGGGGTCTTTGGGGAACACGGGAGGGTCGGGCGAGCCGGTGGGGTCGGGGGACTCCACCGGCCGCTACGGGCCTGTTGACCCAGGCAGCACATCAAGGGTGGGGGGCGAGCGTTCCGGCGGATGACCCACTTTCTCGGAACGCATCAGGGCAAGCTGGACAAGAAGGGCCGCCTGTCGGTGCCCGCGACCTTCCGCGCCGGTCTGAACCGGCTGGGCACCGAGGAGATCGTGCTGCGCCCCTCGCGCCGGCTCGACTGCATCGAGGTGCTGCCCCAACCCGCCTTCGAAGCCCAGGCGCGGGCGCTCGATGCGCTCGACCCCTTTTCCCAGCAACGCGAGGACCTGGCGTCCCTGCTCTATGCCGATGCGGCGCAGCTGCGCCCCGATGGCGAAGGCCGCGTCGTGCTGCCGGCCGGGCTGATCGCGCATGCGCGGCTGGACGACAGCATCATCCTGGTCGGCCTGGGCAATGTCTTTCAGATCTGGTCGCCGGAAGGCTGGGCCGAAAGGGCCGCGGCCCTGCGGGCGGCAAAGCCATGAGCCATGTCCCCGTCATGCTGGCCGAGGTGCTCGACCAACTCGCCCCACAAGCGGGTGCGACCTATTGCGACGGCACCTTTGGCGGCGGCGGCTATGCGGCCGCGATCCTGGGTGCTGCGGGCTGCACCCTGTTCGCGATCGACCGCGACCCGGACGCGATCGCCCGGGGGGCTGCGCTGGCTTCGGCCCATCCCGGCCGGCTGCACCTGCTGCATGGCAACTTCGGCGACATGGTGGCGCTGGTTTCTGCGCGCGGTGTCGCGGCACTCGATGGGGTTGTGCTCGACCTCGGGGTGTCGTCCTTCCAGATCGACCAGGCCGAGCGCGGCTTTTCCTTCCGCATGGAAGGCCCGCTGGACATGCGGATGTCGCGCGACGGGCCGAGCGCGGCCGACCTGGTGAATACCTTGCCGGAAGCCGAGTTGGCCGACGTGCTCTACGTCTTTGGCGAGGAGCGGCATTCGCGCCGGATCGCCCGTGCCATCGTCGCCGCACGCGCCGAGGCGCCGATCGAGACCACCGCGCGCCTGGCCGAGATCATCCGCGCCAACGTGCCGCGCGACCCTTCGGGGATGGATGGCGCGACGCGGTCGTTCCAGGCGCTGCGCATCCGGGTGAACGACGAACTGGGCGAGATCGAACGCGGCCTGGCCGCCGCCATGTCGCTGCTGGCCCCGGGCGGCCGGCTGGTCGTCGTCGCCTTTCATTCGCTGGAGGACCGGATCGTGAAGCGGTTCATGCAGGCGGCCACCGGCCGCACGCCGGGGCTCAGCCGGCACAACCCCGCGGCGCTGATGGCCCGGCCCGGCGCCGCGCCGTTCCGGCTGCTGACGCCGCAGGCGTTGCGGCCGGGGTCCGACGAAACCCACGCCAACCCGCGCGCCCGCAGCGCCCGGCTGCGCGCGATGGAGCGCATCGCCGCATGATCCGCCCGCTGACCGCCCTGATGCTGCTGGGTGCCGCCGGTGCCGGGCTGCACCTGTATTCCGTCAAGCAAAGCACCACGCTGCTGGAGCGCGAATTGCGCGACATCCGCCGCCATACCGAGGCCGCGCGCGAACGCAGCCAGGTGCTGCGCGCCGAATGGGCCCTGTTGAACGAACCGGACCGCCTGCGCACCGTGGTGCAGCGGCACCTGCCGCTGGATGCGATGACGCCGGCGCAATTCGTGCGTGAGTCGGATTTGGCGCGCCGCCTGCCGCCGGTTCAGGTCTTTGCCGGCGCACCCAGCCTGTTCGCCCCGACGCCCGGCGGCGGAACGGGCCAGCGCGAGCCGGTGCTGGTCGCACGCGCGGCAGGCCCGGCCGCGGCGCCGGTGGCGGAGCCAGCGGGCACGCTTGCCGCAGCGACCCCGGCTGCACGCCCCGCGTCGGCCTCGTCCGTCACGGCGCTGTTGCAGACTGTCGTGCCAGCGCCGCCGCAGACCGCCGCGCCGGTGCAGGCCCAGCCCGCGAGCCCCGCGCCGGCGTCGGTTGTCGCTGCCGCCGTGCCGCGGCCCGCGGCGCCGCGCCCGCAGGCGCCGCCGCCGCCCGTCTTGCCGCCCGGCGGCCTGCAACCGGCCGCCGCCCAAAGCCCGGCGACGCCAAGCCAGGCCACACATTTCCAGGCCACCCCTGCCCAGGCCACCCCTGCCCAGGCCACTGCGGGCGAAACAACACCGGGCCGGGTGGCGCCAGGTTCCGTCACGCCGAGCGCCGCCCAGATGGCGCAGTTCGCCCCGTCGCCGTCCGCAGCCCCGCCCGGGCGGGCGGTGTCGCCAAGCGGCATCACCGCGACACCCTTGCCGCCTCTGCCCGGCACCGTCGCGCGCCCCGCCCCGCCGCCGCGCCCGCCGGCGCAGATGGCGGCCCCGCCCCGCCCGGCTCCGCAGTTCGTCCGCACCCCGCCGCCGCCGGACGCACCGGCCCCGGGCCCCGCCGTTCGCCCGTTGCTGCCGCCGCCGGTGCCCTATGGCGCCGCCGGGGGCGGGGGGCTGATCAGCACCGCCAGCGCCGCCACCCTGTCCGGTAATGGGCGATGAACGACGACCGCGCAGCACCTTCGCCCGATGCGGTGCCGCTGCATCGCCAGGCTGCGCCGAACCGCCCGCCGGTGCGCACCGGCACCGCGATCGACGGTGGCGCCCGCGCCGCCCGCGCCCTGTCCCGCCGCCGCCTGGTATTGGCCGCCAGCGCCTTCGGCATCCTGTTCGGCGCCGTCGCGCTGAAACTCGCCAGCGCCACACTGTGGGACCCGGTCGCCCCGCGCCGGATCAACGCGCTGAACCGCGCGCCGGTGGCAGCGCCTGAGGTCACCGTCAGACGTGGTGCGATCACCGACCGCAATGGCGAGATGCTGGCCGTGTCGCTGCCGGTCACGGCGCTCTACGCCAATCCGCGCCAGATCGAGAACCCGGCCGATGTCGCCGCACGCCTCGCCCGCGTCTTGCCGCAGTTGGATGTGGAACGCGTCACGCAGCGCCTGTCGACCGACCGGCAGTTCGCCTATCTGGCCCGCGCGCTGACCCCGCGTGAGATGGCCGCGATCAACACCCTGGGCATCCCCGGCATCTACTTCGAGGACGCCGAGCGCCGTTACTACCCGCAAGGCCGGGCCGCGGTGCATGCGCTCGGCGCGGTGGACGTGGACGGCAACGGCGTCGCGGGGGTCGAGCGTTACTACGACGAGCGGCTGCGCCTGCGTGCGTCCGAAACCCTGCGGCTGTCGATCGACGTGCGGGTGCAACTGGCCTTGCGTGAGGCGCTGGGCCGGGCCATCGCCGACTTCAACGGCATCGGCGGTGCGGGCGTGGTGCTGGATGTCCGCACCGGCGAAGTCATGGCCATGGTCAGCCTGCCGGACTTCGACCAGAACGATATCGGCTCCGCGACCGTGGAACAGCGTTTCAACCGCGTCACCGTCGGCGTCTATGAACCCGGCAGCACCTTCAAGCTGTTCACCGCGGCGATGGCGCTGGAAGCCGGGACCACGAACATCATGGGCGGCTACGACGCCTCCTCGCCGATCCGCTACGGCCGCTTCACCATCGGTGACTTCAGGGGCAAGGGGCGTTGGCTCGCCTTCCCCGAAATCCTCGCCTATTCGTCGAACATCGCCTCGGCGCACATGGCCGCCGCGGTCGGACCGGTGCGCCATCGCGCCTTCATGGGGGCGGCCGGCATGCTGGCGCGCCAGCACATCGAACTGCCGGAAGTGGCGACGCCACTGGCCCCCAGCAGCGCGGGCTGGCGCGACATCAACACCCTGACCATCGGCTTCGGCCATGGCATTTCGGTGACACCGCTGCACATCGCGAACGGCGTGGCGGCCCTGGCCAATGGCGGCATCCTGCGCGACCCGACCATCCTGGCCGTGCCGCCGGGGGTCGAGCGCGAGGGCGTGCGCCTGGTCTCCGAACGCACCTCGGACACCATTCGGCGGATGATGCGCCTGGTGGTGACCGATGGCTCGGGCCGGTCGGCCGATGTCCCCGGCTACTTCGTCGGCGGCAAGACCGGCACGGCCCAGAAAACCGGGCCGCGCGGCGGGTATCTGGAAAACAAGCGCATCGCCGCCTTCGTCGGTGCCTTCCCGATGTATGCGCCGCGCTACGCCGTCTATGTCATGGTGGACGAGCCTTCGGCCAATGCCCGCAGCCATGGCTATGCGACCGCGGGCTGGGTCGCCGCACCCGCCGCCAATACGGTGATTTCGCGCATCGCCCCGATCCTGGGCCTGGTGCCGGAGGACCCGCGCAACCCTGAGATGGTCGCCGCGACCACCATCGCGCTGCAGCCGCGCCGCAGCGGCGCGCCGCCGGCGATGGCGCGCGCGACAACACCGACCACCGAACCCACCGCCGCCGTCGCCGCCATGGCCGCCGCGGTCGCCAATACCCCCGCCGCCCGCGCCGCTGCCGCCCGCGCCGAGGCCGCGGCTGCCGCGGTTCCGGCACCGACCGCAGCGCCACCCACAGCCCCCCGCGCGGCCACCGCCAGCGCGCCGCGGCCCGCGCCTCCCCGCGCGGCCGCGCGGGGGGCACCCGAGGCCCCGCTGCCGACCCGCACGCCAACGCGGCCCGGCGGGGCGCTGCCGCCGCCGGTGCCACTGAACCCCTCGGCGCCGCTGCGCCTCACCTCCGGCCCCGCCGGCCTCAGCCTTGGGGCCGAGGTAGCGCGTGACGCTCGGTGACGCGATGGCGGGGGACCCGACGCTGGCGCTGACCGGCCCCGCCACCCCACAGGCGGTGCTCTGTGGGCTGACGGCCGACAGCCGCGCCGTCGCTCCCGGCTTCCTGTTCGCGGCCCTGCCAGGCGCCCTGGCCGATGGCCGCGGCTTCATCGGCCAGGCCGTGGCCCGGGGTGCCATCGCCGTGCTGGCCCCCGAGGGCACCGAATGGCCGCCCGGCGTGCCGCCCCGGCCGCTGCTGACCGCGCCCGATGCGCGCCGGGCCTTTGCCCTGATGGCGGCAGCCCATTTCGGCCGGCAGCCAGCGCAGGTCGTCGCCATCACCGGCACCAACGGCAAGACCAGCACGGCCGAGTTTTTTCGGCAGATCGCGCAGGGCGCGGGGCGCCGCGCGGCTTCGCTCGGCACCCTCGGCCTGGTGCGCGATGGCATCGCCACCGGCCCCGGGCTGACCACGCCCGACCCCGTGGCGCTGCATGCCACGCTGGCGGCGCTGGCACGCGACGGGGTGAGCGATCTCGCGATCGAGGCCTCGTCCCACGGGCTCGACCAGCGGCGGCTGGATGGGGTGCGGATCGCGGCGGCGGGGTTTTCCAACCTGTCGCGCGACCACTTGGATTATCACGGCGACGTGGCCCGCTATCGAAGCGCCAAGTTGCGGCTGTTCGACACGCTGCTGGCGGCGGGCGCCACCGCCGTCGCCAATGCCGACATGGATGCCGCGACCCTGGCCGCCCTGCGCGACATCGCCGCGGCCCGGCGGCTGCGGCTCTGGACGGTGGGCGAGGCGGGCGCGGAGATCCGGCTGCTGGCCGCCCGCCCGTTGCCGCAGGGTTTTTTCGTCGAGATCGAGGTGTTCGGCCGCCGCCAGGCGCTGACCCTGCCGCTGCCCGGCCGCTTCCAGGCCGACAATGCGCTGCTGGCCGCGGGTTTGGCCCAGGCCATCGGCATCGCCGACCCATGGGCCGCGTTGCCACATCTGTCGGGCGTGCGCGGGCGGCTGGAACTGGCGGCGCGGCTGGCCAACGGCGCCGCCGTCTATGTCGATTACGCCCATACGCCCGATGCGCTGGAACGGCTGCTGGTCGCACTGCGCCCCCATGCCAAGGGGCGGCTGTCGGTGGTTTTTGGCGCGGGCGGGGATCGCGACCCGGGCAAGCGGCCGCTGATGGGGGCCGTGGTCGCGCGGCTGGCGGATGCGGCCATCATCACCGACGACAATCCGCGCGGCGAAGACCCCGCGCTGATCCGCGCCGCCATCCGCGCCGCCTGCCCGATGGCCGCCGAGATCGGCGACCGGGCCGCGGCCATCGCCGCCGCCCTATCGGACCTCGGGCCCGGCGACGTGCTGGCCGTGGCCGGCAAGGGGCATGAGCCGGGCCAGACCATCGGCGGCGTCACCCTGCCCTTCGACGATGCCGCCGTGGTGCGGGGCCTGGCGGGATGAGCGCGCTCTGGACCGCCGCGGAGCTGCGCGCCGCGACCGACGGCACCGGCGGCGCCGATGTCACGGGGGTTGCCATCGACAGCCGCGCCGTGCTGCCGGGCGACCTGTTCGTGGCCCTGCTGGCCGAGCGCGACGGGCATGATTTCGTGGCCGACGCGATGGCCCGCGGGGCTGCCTGCGCGATGGTGTCGCGTGACCTGCCCGGCCCCTGCCTGCGCGTCGCCGATACCTTGGCGGGGCTGACCGCGCTGGGGGCCGCCGGGCGCGCGCGCAGCAACGCCCGCGTCGTCGGCGTCACCGGCAGCGTCGGCAAGACCACGGTGAAGGACATGCTGCGCCATGGCCTGGCGGCGCAGACACCGACCCATGCCAGTGCCGCCAGCCACAACAACCACTGGGGCGTGCCGCTGACCCTGGCGCGCCTGCCGCCCACTTCCCGCTTCGCCGTGATCGAGATGGGCATGAACAACCGCGGCGAGATCGCGCCGCTGGCCCGCCTGGCCGCGCCCGATGTGGCAGTGGTGACGAACATCGGCACCGCCCATGTCGGCAACCTCGGTTCGGAAGCGGCCATCGCCGAGGAGAAGGGCGATATCATGTTGGGGCTGGCCCCCGGCGGAGCCGCGGTGCTGCCGGCCGACAGCCCGCATTTTTCCCGGCTGGCCACGCGCGCGGCCGAAGCAGCGCTGCGCGTCATCGGCTTTGGCGAGGCGGCGGGCGATGCCCGGTTGACCGGCTTTTCCGGCGCGGCCGACGGCAGCCAGGCGACGGCGTCGCTGCATGGCCGCAGCCTCGCCTTCAGCCTGGCAGCCCCAGGCCGCCACATGGCGCTGAACGCGCTTGCCGCGATCGCCGCGGCCGAAGCCCTGGGCGCCGACGCCGAGGCCTTCGCCGCCTCGCTGGCGGACTTCGGCGCGGGTGCCGGGCGCGGCCAGCGGGTGACGCTGGCCCTGCCGGGCGGCGGGTCGGTGCTGCTGCTGGACGAATCCTACAACGCCTCAGTCGCCTCGATCCGCGCGGCACTTTCCGTGCTCGCAGCCCAGCCCGCGCGGCGGCGCATAGCCGTGCTGGGCGACATGCGTGAACTGGGTGAGCACGGGCCGGCGCTGCACGAAAGCCTCGCACCCGATGCCGCGACCGCCGACCTGGTGTTCTGCTGCGGGCCGCTGATGGCGGGGCTTTTCACAGCCCTGCCGGCCAGCCGCCGGGGTGCGCTGGCCGAGGACAGCGCCGCACTCGCACCCATCGTCGCCGCGGCGTTGCGCGATGGCGATGCAGTGATGGTGAAGGGCTCGCTCGGCAGCCGCATGGCCGTGATTGTCGCCGCGTTGAAGGGGCCTGCCGCATGATCCCGCTGCTTCTGTCGGGGCTGTCCGATGACTTCATCGGCTTCAACCTGCTGCGCTACAGCACCTTTCGCGCGGGTGCGGCGTGCCTGACGGCGCTGTTCATCGGCCTGTTCTTCGGCGCGCGCATCATCCGCTGGCTGCGGTCTTTCCAGCGCGGCGGGCAGCCGATCCGCGACGACGGGCCCGAACGCCACCTGATCGAAAAGAAGGGCACGCCGACCATGGGCGGCGTGCTGATCCTGCTCGGCATCGTGGCCGGCACCTTGCTGTGGGCCGACCTGCGCAACGGCATGGTCTGGGCGGTTCTGGTGGTGACGGTGGGCTACGGCGCGATCGGCTTTGTCGATGACTGGCTGAAGGTGACCCGGCGCAACACCAAGGGCGTGTCGGGCCGGGCGAAACTCGTGGCCCAGGCCGGCATCGGGCTGGTGGGTGCCGTCTGGATCACCATGCTGATGCCCGTGCCGCTGCAAGGCGCGCTGGCCTTTCCGGTGTTCAAGGAAGCCCTGCTGAACTTCGGCATCCTGTTCCCGCTGGTCGCGATGTTCGTGATGATGGGCGCGTCCAACGCGGTGAACCTGACCGATGGGCTGGATGGCCTGGCCATCGTGCCGGCGATGATCGCGGCCGGCGTCTTCGCCTTCATCGCCTATGTCGTCGGCAACCGCATCCTGGCCGACTACCTGCAACTGCATGGCGTGCCCGGGGCGGGGGAACTGGCCGTGTTCTGCTCGGCGCTGGTCGGTGCGGGGCTTGGGTTCCTCTGGTTCAACGCGCCGCCGGCGGCGGTCTTCATGGGCGATACCGGCAGCCTCGCACTCGGTGGCGCGCTGGGCGCCGTCGCCGTCGCGACCAAGCATGAAATCGTGCTGGCCATCGTCGGCGGGCTGTTCGTGGTCGAGACGCTGTCGGTCATCATCCAGGTCTTCTGGTACAAGCGGACCGGGCGGCGTGTCTTCCTGATGGCCCCGCTGCATCACCATTTCGAAAAGAAGGGCTGGGCCGAACCCACCATCGTCATCCGCTTCTGGATCATCGCGATGATCCTGGCGCTGGTCGGCCTGTCCACCTTGAAGATCAGATGAACGGCATCCTGGCCTTCCGCCCCTTTGCCGGGCTTTCGGTTGCCGTGGTCGGCCTCGGCCGGGCCGGGCTGCCGGCGGCGCGGCGCCTGGTGGAATGGGGTGCGGATGTCACCGCCTGGGATGACGGGCAAGCGGCCCGGGCTGCGGTCGATGACCTGACCTTACGCGACATGCGCGATGGCGCCTTTCGCTTCGATGCGCTGCTGCTGTCACCGGGCATCCCGCACCGCCTGCCGGCCCCGCACCCGATCGCGGCGCGCGCCGTGGCGGCGGGCGTGCCGGTGCTCTGCGATGTGGAATTCCTGACCGCCGCCTTGCGCGCCGCCGGGCCCATGCCGCTGGTCGCCGGCATCACCGGCACGAACGGCAAGAGCACCACCACGGCGCTGCTGCACCACATTCTGGTGACGGCCGGCTGGCAGGCGGAAGCGGGCGGCAATCTCGGCACCGCCGCCCTGTCGCTGCCGCTGCTGGGGCCCGGCGGCGCCTATGTGCTGGAAATGTCCTCCTACATGCTGGAACGCCTGGCGCGCACGCGGTTCAACGCGGCGGTCATGCTGAACCTGTCGCCGGACCACATCGACCGGCACGGCGACATGGCCGGCTACGCCGCCGCCAAGGCGCAGATCTTTGCGCGGCAGGAGCACAGCGACATCGCCGTGATCGGCCAGGATGACGCGGCGCGCGCGCTGGCGGTCGGGCTGGCGGCGCGGGTGGTGCCGATTTCGGGTACCGCTGCCCAGCCGGGCGGTATCTGGGCCGAAGGTGGCGTGCTGCGCGACGATGCCGGTGCGCTCTGCGACCTCTGCGACGCCATCGCCCTGCCCGGCACCCACAATGCCCAGAATGCCGCCGCCGCCGCCGCTGTCGCCTTGTCCTGGGGCGTGTCGCGCAGCGATCTCGCGCATGGCCTGCTGACCTATCCCGGCCTGCCGCATCGGGCCGAGCGTGTCGGCATGCTGGATGGCATCCCCTGGATCAACGACAGCAAGGCGACCAACGCCGACAGCACCGCCCGCGCGCTGGCCAGTTGGAACCGCGTCGTGCTGATCGCGGGCGGCACCGGCAAGGATGGCGGGATCGAACCGCTGGTCCCGCTGTTCGGCCATATCGCCCATGCCGTGCTGATCGGCCGCGACGGCCCGGCCTTTGCCGCAACCCTGGCTGCCCAGGGCGTGCCGCATACCGTGGCGGGCACGCTGGCCTCGGCCATTCCGGCGGCGCGCGACGCCGCCCGCGCGACCGGGGCCGAGGCGGTGCTGTTGTCGCCCGCCGCGGCCTCCTGGGACCAGTTCACCGGTTTTGACGCCCGCGGGGATGCGTTTCGCGCGGCGGTCCGTATTCTCCTGGAGCAAGGCTGATGGCCGTGACACGCGCCGACGACAGCACCCTCGGCCGCTGGTGGTGGACCGTGGACCGCCTGACCCTGGGCGCGCTGTTCCTGCTGGTCGGCATCGGCTTCATCCTGATGCTGGCGGCCAGCCCTTCGGTCGCCGAGCGCATCGGGGCCGCGTCGCGCAATGCCTTCATCGGCAAGCAGGTGTTCTTTCTGGCACTGGCCTGCGCCATCATGATCGGCGTGTCGCTGCTCTCCCCGCGGCAGATCCGAATCCTGGCCATCGTCGGCTGCCTGGGCGCGCTGGCGCTGACCGCAGCGACGCTGGTGATCGGGCCGGAGGTGAAGGGCGCGCGGCGCTGGCTGCCGCTGCCGGGATTTCAGTTGCAGCCTTCGGAGTTCCTGAAGCCCTGCCTGGCCGTCACCTGCGCCTGGCTGATCGCGCTCGGTCGCCGCCCCGGCAGCCGGTTTCCGGGCGCGCTGGCGGCCTGCGGGCTCTTCGCCATCGCCGCGCTGTTGCTGAAACTGCAGCCGGACGTGGGGATGCTGATGGTGGTCGCCGCGGTGCTGGCGGCGCAGTTGTTCGTCAACGGGCTGAACATGTACCTGGTGGTCGCCATGGCCGGCGCCGGCGTCGCGCTGTTCGGCCTCGCCTACAGCCTGCTGCCGCATGTGCAGTCCCGCGTGCATCGCTTCCTCGACCCCAACGCCGGCGACAACTACCAGGTCGAGGTCGCGCTGGAGGCTTTCGGCAATGGCGGGCTTTTGGGCCGCGGCCCGGGCGAGGGCCGCATCAAGACCGTGCTGCCCGACGCCCATGCCGACTTCGTCTTCGCCGTGGCGGGCGAGGAGTTCGGCTTCGTGCTCTGCCTGGTGCTGATCGCGATCTTCGCCTTTGTCGTGGTGCGGGGCCTGGTAAGACTGATGCCGGAAACCGACCGCTTCACCCTGATCGCCGCGACCGGGCTGCTCACGCAATTCGGGCTGCAGGCCTTCGTGAACATGGCCTCGTCGTTGCACCTGATCCCGACCAAGGGCATGACGCTGCCGTTCATCTCCTATGGCGGGTCATCGGTGCTGGCCATCGCGCTCGGCATGGGGTTCCTGCTGGCGCTGACGCGTCGTCGCACCACCGGTGCCAGCGCCGAGCAACCCGCGTGAGAGGCCCTGCCGTGCATCCCATCATCATCGCCGCCGGCGGCACCGCGGGGCATCTGTCCCCGGCCGAGGCGGTTGCCGCCGAACTGGTCGCCCGCGGCCAACGCGTGGTGCTGATGACCGATGCGCGCAGCATCGCCGCCACCGAAAACTTCCCTTGTGAGGAACGCATCGTGCTGAAGGGCGCCGGGCTGGCCGGGCGCGGCGTGCGCCGCGCGGTCGAGGGCGGTCTGGGGATGATCGCGGGTGTCGCGCGGGCGGCGCGCTTCATCCGCGCCAATCGCCCTTTGGCCGTGGTCGGCTTCGGCGGGTACCCTTCGGTGGCGCCCGTGGTGGCGGCGCGGATGTTCCTGTCGGGCTGGCCGGTGCCGGTGGTGCTGCATGAGCAGAACGCGGTGCTCGGCCGTGCGAACCGCCTGCTGGCGCGCGGCCAGGCGACGCTGGCGCTGACCTATGCCGCGACCACGCGCGTCCCGATCAACGCCTATACCACCGTCACCGGCAATCCGGTGCGGGCGGGCATCGCGGCCCTGGCCGGGCGGCCCTACCCCGCAACCGACGGGCGGTTGCGACTGCTGGTGACCGGCGGCAGCCTGGGCGCGCGGATCTTTTCCAGCCTGGTGCCCGAGGCCGTCGCCCTGCTGCCGGAGGCGCTGCGGGCGCGGATCGACCTTGTGCAGCAGGTGCGGGCCGAGGATCTGTCGGCCGCGCAGGCGCGCTATGCGGCGATGGGGCTTTCGCCTGACCTGGCGCCCTATTTCACCGACATGCCGGCGCAACTCGCCGCGGCGCATCTGGTGATCGCCCGCGCCGGGGCCTCGACCTGCGCCGAACTCGCCGCCGTGGGGCGGCCTGCGGTGCTGGTGCCGCTGCCGGGGGCCATCGACGACCACCAGGCGGCCAATGCCGCGGCACTCGCGGCCGCGGGTGGCGCCATCACCGCCCTGCAACCCGGCCTGACGCCCGAGGCGCTGGCCGGTATGCTGGAAGCCTTGTTGGGCGATTCGCCTCGGCTTTCGGCGATGGCGGCGGCGGCCCAGGCGGCCGGGCGGCCGGATGCCGCGGCCGTGCTGGCCGAGTTGGTGCTGACCACGGTGCGGGAGGAAGTCGGCTGATGCGCGCGCTCCCGCTCAATATCGGTCCCATCCATTTCGTCGGCATCGGCGGCATCGGCATGTCGGGCATCGCCGAGGTGCTGCATTCCCTCGGCTACCAGGTGCAGGGGAGCGACATCGCCGAGGGTGCCAATGTGCACCGTCTGCGCGAGGCTGGCATTCCCGTCATGATCGGCCATGACGCGGGCAACCTCGGGGCCGCCGCGGTCGTCGTCATCTCCACCGCCGTCAAGCGCGACAACCCGGAGGTCGCGGCCGCCCGCGCACGCCTCATCCCCGTGGTGCGACGCGCGGAAATGCTCGCCGAACTCATGCGGCTGAAATGGGCCATCGCCATCGGCGGCACCCATGGCAAGACCACGACGACGAGCCTGGTCGCCTGCGTGCTGGAAGGTGCGAAGTTCGATCCGACCGTGATCAATGGCGGCATCGTCAACGCCTATGGCAGCAACACCCGCATGGGGGCCGGCGAATGGATGGTGGTGGAGGCGGATGAGAGCGATGGCTCCTTCCTGCGCCTGCCCGCCGTGGTCGCCGTCGTCACCAACATGGACCCCGAGCACCTGGACCATTGGGGTACCGAGGAGGCGATGAAGGAGGGCTACGCCCAGTTCGTCGGCAATATCCCCTTCTACGGTTTTGCCGTGCTCTGCGCCGATCACCCGGAAGTGCAGGCGATGATCCCGCGCCTGTCCGACCGCCGCCTGATCACCTACGGCTTCTCGCCGCAGGCCGATGTGCGCGCCGAAAGGCTGGTGATGGACAAGATGGGGGCGACGTTTGAGGTGACGGTCGCCGACCGCGCCACCGGCCGCAGCCGTCGTCTGCAACCCTTCCGCCTGCCGATGCTGGGCGCGCACAATGTGCAGAACGCGCTGGCCGCGATCGCACTCGCGGTCGAGATGGATGTGGACGAGCTGACGATCCGCTCTGCGCTGGCGGGCTTCAAGGGCGTCAAGCGCCGCTTTACCCGCGTGGGGGAGGCCGGTGGCATCACGGTGATCGACGACTACGGCCATCACCCCGTGGAAATCGCCGCCGTGCTGAAGGCCGCGCGCCAGGCCGGCGCGCGCGATGTCGTGGCCGTGGTGCAGCCCCATCGCTACTCGCGCCTGGCGCAATTGTTCGAGGATTTCTGCGCCTGCATGAACGACGCCGGCACCGTCATCATCGCCGATGTCTATGCTGCCGGCGAACAGCCGATCGAAGGCTATGACCGCGATGCGCTGGTCGACGGCCTGCGCGCGCGCGGGCATCGCAGCGTGGTGCCGCTGTCCAGCCCGGAGAGCCTGGCGGAAATGGTGCATGCCATCGCCCGCAGCGGCGACTATGTGGTCTGCCTGGGTGCCGGCAACATCACCCAATGGGCGCATGCGCTGCCATCGCAACTCTCCGCCCTGCAACTCGGCCAGCCGAGGCGGGCATGATGCCGCAGAGCCATCCCGCCACCACGCTGCCGCCGCTGCGCGGGCGCGTGCAGGCGCAGGCACCTTTGGCACCGCTGACCTGGTTCCGCGTGGGTGGCGCTGCCGAGTTCCTGGTACGGCCCGCCGATGTCGATGACCTGCTGCTGCTGCTGCGGGATGCCGACCTGCCCATCACGGTGATGGGTGCTGCGTCCAACCTGTTGGTGCGCGATGGCGGTGTGCCGGGGCTGGTGCTGCGCCTCGGCGGCCGGGTTTTTGGTGGCGTACAGCGTGATGGCGATGGCTACATTGTCGGCGCTGCGGCGCTGGATGCGACCGTCGCCGAAATTGCCGCGGCCGATGGCATGGACGGGCTGGCCTTCCTGTCGGGCATTCCCGGCACCATCGGGGGCGCGGTCGCGATGAATGCCGGCGCCTATGGCAGCGACATCGCCGCCGTCCTGGACTGGGCGGAGGTCGCGACACCCATCGGCTTGCAGCGTATCGACGCCAGCGTACTGTCCTATCGCCACGCCGACCTGCCGACCGGCGGCGTCGTGGTGCGCGCCAGGCTGCGGGCGCAGCCTGGCGACCCCGCCGCGCGCATGGCCGAAATCCGCGCCGCGCGCGAAGCAACGCAGCCCGTCCGCGCCCGGACCGGCGGCAGCACCTTTGCCAACCCGCCCGGCCAAAAAGCCTGGGCGCTGATCGATGCCGCGGGCTGCCGTGGCATGACGCTGGGCCAGGCGCAGGTCAGCCCGCTGCATTGCAATTTCCTGGTCAACCTGGGCGGCGCCACGGCGTCCGAGATCGAGGGCCTCGGCGAGGCCGTGCGCGAAAAGGTCCGCGCGACCTCCGGCATCGACCTGCGTTGGGAAATCCAGCGCATCGGGGTGCCGGCATGACCCGCGTCACGGTCCTGCTGGGCGGTTTTTCCGCCGAACGCGAGGTTTCGCTCGTCTCTGGCCGCCAATGCGCCGAGGCTTTGCGTGCCGCAGGCTTCGCGGTCGAGACGATCGACGTGGGCGCCGACCCCGCCGCCGTCATCGCGTCCCTGCGCGCGCAAAAACCCGATGCGGTGTTCAACGCCCTGCATGGCCGCTTCGGCGAGGATGGCATCGTGCAGGGGCTGCTGGACTGGCTGGCGATCCCCTACACGCATTCCGGCGTCCGCGCCTCGGCCACCGCGATGGACAAGGCCGCTGCCAAGGCGGTGTTCCGTGCGGCCAACCTGCCCGTCGCGCGCGACGCCTTCCCGACTGCCGCCGAATTGGAAGCGGCCGATCCGCTGCCCCTGCCCTATGTGGTCAAGCCGATCCACGAAGGCTCCTCGGTCGGCGTGCACATCTTTCGCGAACACGACAATCGCCGCGCCGAAATCGCCCGCAACTGGACCCATGGCCCGATCATCGCCGAGGAATTCATCGCGGGGCGCGAACTCACCGTCGCCGTGCTGGGCGATGCGGCGTTGACGGTGACCGAGATCGCGCCCCGCTCCGGCTTCTACGACTACGAAGCCAAGTATGCTGATGGCGGCAGCGTCCATATCGTGCCCGCGCGCATCCACCCCGATGCGGCGCATGAAGCGATGCGCATCGCCGTCGCCGCACATCACGCGCTCGGCTGCCGCGGCGTGTCGCGGGCCGATTTCCGCTACGATGACACCCAGGGCGAACCCGGGCGGCTCGTGCTGCTGGAAGTGAACACCCAGCCCGGCATGACGCCGACCAGCCTGGTGCCGGAACAGGCGGCCTATCGCGGCATCGGCTTCGCCGATCTCTGCGCCCGGCTGGTCGCGGAGGCCCGTCATGGCGCGTGAGAAGAAGCCGCTGAAGCGGCCGCATCGCCTGGTCCTCTGGCTGCGTCGTCGGCGGGGGCTGGTGAAGCCTGGCCTCTGGGCCGCGCTCTGCCTGTCGGTCGCGGGGGTGGTGGCCCTGGGCGTTGCGGCCTTCGACCCCGCGGGGCGCGTGGCCCGCCTCGTCGAGGACCCGGCCGGCATCGGCGCGCGCCTCGGCCTGACCATCGAACAGGTGGAGTTGCACGGAAGGCGGAACACGCCGATCGACCTCGTGCGTGGCGCGCTCGGCATCTCCCAGGGCGATGCGATGCTGGGCTTTTCCCCCCATGCGGCGCGGGAGCGGCTGGAGACCATCGCCTGGGTCGCGCATGCCCATGTCGAACGCCGCCTGCCCGACACCATCATCGTGCGGATCGAGGAGCGGGAGCCCTTCGCGCTCTGGCAGAATAATGGCCGCTTCAGTGTGATCGACCGCCAGGCGAATGTGGTCGCGACGACCACGCTCGACCAGTTTGGCCCGCTGCCGCTGCTGGTCGGCCCCGGAGCGGACCGCGCCGGTGTCGCCCTGGTCGATGCGCTGCGCGCCGAACCCGAGGTCATGGCGCGCGTGCAGGCGCTGGTCCGCGTCGCCGAGCGGCGTTGGAACCTGCGGCTGCATTCGGGCACCGACGTGCTGCTGCCGGACGGCAATGAACAGGCCGCCGTCGCGCGGATCGCGGAATTGCAGCGCAGCCACAGCATCCTCGACCGGCCGCTCGCCGCGGTCGATCTGCGCCTGTCGGACCGGATGGTGCTGCGGCCGCACCCGGTCGCCGCCGGCACGGCGCCCAACCAGCCACCACGCGGGACACCACGCGGATGAACCAGATCGCACCGCGGCTTGCCGCCAATCTCTCGCTGGCCGAACCCCCTGCCCTTGGCGGCAGGCGCGCCCGCGCCCGCACGGGCGTCTGGGGCGTGCTGGATCTGGGCAGCAGCAAGACCGTCTGCCTGATCGCCCGCGTGGAAGCCGATGGCGAACCCCGCGTGCTCGGCTTCGGCTGGCAGCGGTCGCGCGGCATCAAGGGCGGCAATATCGTCGATCTGCGGGAAGCCGAGGCAACCATCCGCCAGGCCGTCGCCCAGGCCGAGGAAATGGCCGACCACAAGCTGACCGGGGTGATCGTCAACCTCTCCTGCGGCCAGCCCGGCAGCCAGGTGCAACACATCCAATGGCCGATCGGCGGGCGGGCGGTGACGGCGGCCGATATCCGCGCCGTGCTGCACGAAGCCCGCAAGCGGGCCGAGGAAGACGGGCGGGAGACGGTGCACGCCATCCCGCTCGGCTTCACCATCGATGCGACGCCGGGGGTGGACGACCCGCGCGGCATGATCTGCGAAACCCTGGGCGCCAGGCTGCATCTGGTCGGCGCCTCCCAGGCGTCCCTGCGCAACCTCGGCCTGGCGCTCGCCGCCTGCGACCTGGAGGTGGAGGAGCTGGTCGCCGCCCCCTTCGCCGCGGCCCTGGCGACCCTGGTCGAGGACGAAAAACTGATCGGTGCCACCGTCGTCGACATGGGCGGCGGGGCCACCACCCTGTCCGTCTTCCAGGACGGGCACCTGCTGCATACCGCAACCCTGCCGGTCGGCGGCTGGAATGTGTCCAACGACCTGGCGCTCGGGCTGACCACCACCATCACCCATGCGGAGCGCGTAAAAACCCTGCATGGCGGCGTGCTGGCGGGCCATGACGATGCCCGCGAATTCCTGCCGGTACCCCAGGTCGGCGAGGAGGAGGAGCAGCTCGCCCGCATCCCCCGCAGTGCCGTCGTCGGCGTGATCCGCCCGCGGGTGATCGAGACCCTGGAACTCGTCCGCGACCGGCTGGAAGCCGCGGGGCTTGGCCCCGAGGTCGGCAAGCGCGTGGTGCTGACCGGGGGCGCCAGCCAATTGGCCGGGGTGCGGGAACTGGCGGCGGAGATCCTGGGCCGCCCGGTTCGACTCGGCCGCCCGCATCAAATACGCGGCCTGCCCGAAACACTGCACCGGCCGGACTTCGCAGCGACGGTCGGCCTGCTGGCCTGGGGGGCGGGCGATGGGCGCCCGCCGCTCGACCTCGACCCCTCCGGCCCCCGGATGGGATGGTTTTCCCGGCTTGCCGAATGGTGGCGGGACCGGGTCTGATGTGCACCACCCTACTGCGATTCGCGTCTCCTGCCCTGGCGACCCACAAGATGTTGAGGATGACGGCCCGATGACACTCAATCTGACGATCCAGCGCCAATCGGTGGCCGACTTCTCCCCCCGGATCACGGTGATCGGGGTTGGCGGCGGGGGCATGAATGCCGTCGACAACATGATCAACGCCGGGCTGGAGGGCGTGGAGTTCCTCGTGGCCAACACCGACGCCCAGCAACTGGCCCGCAGCAAGGCCGACCGCCGCGTACAACTGGGGCCGCACCTGACGCAGGGCCTGGGCGCCGGCGCCAAGCCCGAGATCGGCCGTGCCGCCGCCGAGGAAGCCGCCGAGGACATCGCGCGCCACCTGGATGGCTGCCACATGATCTTCATCACCGCCGGCATGGGCGGCGGCACCGGCACCGGCGCTGCCCCGGTCATCGCCCGCCTGGCCCGGGAACGTGGCATCCTGACCGTGGGCGTGGTGACCAAGCCCTTCGACTTCGAGCGCAAGCGCCGCATGGACGTGGCCGAAGGCGGCCTCGCGGAACTGCAGCAGTATGTGGACACGCTGATCGTCATCCCGAACCAGAACCTGTTCAGGATGGCCAATGAACGCACCGGCTTCGCCGAGGCCTTCAAGATGGCCGACAACGTGCTCTACATGGGCGTGTCCGGCGTGACCGACCTGATGATGAAGCCGGGTGTCGTGAACCTGGACTTCGCCGACATCCGCACCGTGATGCAGGAAGCCGGCAAGGCGATGATGGGCACCGGCGAGGCCGAAGGCGAGGACCGCGCCATCCGCGCCGCCGAGGCCGCGATCAGCAACCCGCTGCTGGAAGATACCTCCATGCGCGGCGCCCGCGGCGTGTTGGTCAACATCACCGGCGGCGATGATGTGAAACTGTTCGAGGTGGATGAGGCGGTGCAGCGCATCGGCCGCGAAGTGGACCCCGATGCGAACCTGATTTTCGGTACCTCGCTGGACCCCAACATGAACGGGCGGCTGCGCGTGTCGGTCGTCGCCACGGGGATCGAGGCGCAGGTGCAGCAGCAGGCCGAACGGCCGAAGCTGGTTGCCATGGGCGGCGGTGGCGTGACCTTTGCCGTGGCCGGGCAGCAGGTGCCAGGCCAGGGCACCGCCCCACCGGCAGCGCCAATCCCGGCCGGCGCCTTCCGCCCCGCACCACCGCGCGCGCCCGCGGGCGTGCCGGGTGGTCCCGTGCGTATGCCGGCCGCATCGCAGCCGGCTTCTGTCACGCCGATGATGCCCGGGCTGCGCCAGGCCGCGACCATTGCCGAGCCCATGACGGAAGGCTACGCGCCCCAGGCTTTCCAGCCCCAGGGATTCCAGCCCCAAGGGTTCCAAACGGGGGCCGAAGCGCCCGAGGTGCAGGAATCGGAGCCCGCGGCGATGGCCCCGCCCGCCATGGCCCAGCCGGCACCTCCGCAGCGCCTGGCGCCTGCCCCTGCGCCACGCACGGGCGGGTTCTCGTCGCTGTTCCAAAGGGCGACCGGGCTTGGCATGAAGCGCGCCTTGCCGCCCGAAGCCCCAGCCGCCGAAGCCCTTCGCCAAGAGCCCGCCCTGGCGCCGCAGCGGCGGTCCGAGGCACGGCCGGCGGAGATGGGGCTGGAAATCCCGACCTTCCTGCGTCGCCAGAACAACTGATCCCTATCGCGGCCCCAGCCGCGCGGACCGGACGCAGACCAGCAACGACGCCGCGGCCCCATGCAGCCGCGGCGTCGTTCTGCATTGGGCCAGCCGTCGTCGCAGCATGAGACCGCCGTGCCGGAGCCGTCCCGGCCTTTGTGCGCAGCATCGCGGCCCTGCCGGCGCATGCCTTTTTATCGCCGTATTGTGCACTGCAACTATGACATGAAATCAATGGCTTGCAGTGAAACACGGAGAAACAACGCTTGAATGGTGGTGACCTCACCGCTTCGGCATATTGCAATGCGAAGACGCGCCGCCGGGGCGCGCCACAGTGATCCGCGGGTTTTTGTGTCTCACGTATCGCTCGGTTCCCGGGACAGGGTGCACATGGACGGTTATCTTTCGGTTACGACGCTGTCTGGTCTAGGTGGCACGCGGCGCACGCTGCGGGCCTCGATCGGTTGTGTCGGCGTCGGCCTGCATTCGGGCGCCCGGGTCCACATGACCCTGCACCCCGCAGCCCCGGGCGCAGGCATCCGCTTCCGTCGCAGCGACCTTGGCATCGACATCCCGGCGCGCTTCGACCACGTCGTCGATACCCGCCTCTGCACTGCGCTGGGCAGCGCGTCCGTGCCCAGCGCCCGGATCGGCACGGTCGAACACGTCATGGCGGCGCTCGCCGGCGCCGGTATCCATGACGCGCTGATCGAGGTCGACGGACCCGAACTCCCGATCCTCGATGGTTCTTCCCGTGACCTGCTCTTCCTGATCGATAGCGCCGGCGTGGCGGACAGCGCGACGCCGGTCGGCGTGCTGGAAATCCTCAAGCCCGTCCGGGTGACCGAGACGGATCACGCCGATTCCGCCTGGGCCGAACTGCGCCCCGCCATGGCCGGTGCCGGCTGGTCCGCCGCCTTCGAAGCGGCCCTGACGATCGACTTCCCGAACACGGCCATCGGCCGCCAGTCCCTGGCCGTGCGCGTGACGCCGGAAACCTTCCGCCACGCCCTGGCCGATGCCCGGACCTTCACCCTGGCCGAGGATGTGACCCGGCTGCGTGCAGTGGGTCTGGCCCAGGGTGGCAGCCTTGCCAACGCCGTCGTGGTCGACGGGCCGATGGTGCTGAACCCGACCGGGCTGCGCAGCCCCGACGAATTCGTCCGCCACAAGTTGCTCGACGTGGTAGGCGACCTGGCCCTGGCCGGCCACCCGATCCATGGCCGTTTCGCCGGCTATCGCTCCGGCCATGCGCTGAACAACCGCCTGCTGCGGGCGCTGTTCGCCGACGCCTCGGCCTGGCGTGTGGTCGAACCGGCCTGGGCGCCGGACTGGACCGCCATGCCGGCCGGCCGTGCGATGAGCACCGCCGTCGCGGCCTGAGGCCCGCTGCGGCGAAGCCGTTGCGGCCTGAGGCCCCCGCGCGCGGCGAAGCCGTTGCGTCCTGGGCGCCCCGGCGCGCGGCGCATCTGCCCCCTGCCCCGCCAGCCAGCCCCTGTGCTATAGGCCGCGCCATGCTGACGATCCGCCCCTGCCTCCTCGCCATTCCCCTGGTCCTGGGCCTTGCGGCCTGTTCCGGCGACAGCGGCGTCCGCGCCTGGGACGGGACCCAGGCCGGCCGCACCGCGCCGCAGCTAGCGGCGCTGGCCGCCCAGACACCGGAAAGCCTTTACGCCGGCGGCATCGATGCGCTGAACGCCCAGCGCTACGCCCAGGCGGTCGAGCTGTTCGACACGGTGGACCGCGAATATCCCTATTCCACCTGGGCCACCCAGGCGAAGCTGATGGCGGCCTTCTCCGACTACAGCCGCAACCGCTATACGGAAGCGATCGGGTCGCTCGACCGCTTCATCCAGCTGCACCCCGCCCATCGCGACATCGCCTATGCCTACTACCTGCGGGCGCTGTCGCTGTACGAACAGATCGTCGATTCCGAACGCGACCAGTCGGGCACGGTGGCGGCCATGGCGGCGCTGCAGGAAGTGCAGAACCGCTTCCCCAACACGCCATATGCCCGTGACGCGCGGCTGAAGATGGACCTGGCACGCGACCACCTGGCGGGCCGCGAGATGAACATCGGTCGATTCTACCAGAACCGGAACCTGCTCGCCGCGGCCGTCGGCCGCTTCCGCCGCGTGGTGGACGACTACCAGACCACCAACCACGTGCCCGAGGCGCTGCACCGGCTGACCGAGATCTACATCGCCCTCGGCCTGACCGACGAAGCCCGGCGCACCGCCAGCGTGCTCGGCTTCAACTACCCGGGCAGCCCCTGGTACCAGGACAGCTACGCCCTGCTGGTCGATGGCGCCCTGCCGGCGCCGCAGGACCGGCCGGGCTTCCTGACCCGCGCCGCGAACTGGGTGTTCTGACCCCGCGGATGGGTCCACGGCCATGCTGACCACGCTGACCATCCGGGACGTGGTGCTGATCGAACGGCTGGACCTGGTCTTTGGCCCGGGCCTGTCCGTGCTGACCGGGGAAACCGGCGCCGGCAAGTCGATCCTGCTGGACAGTCTTGGCCTCGCGCTCGGCCAGCGGGCCGAGGCGGGGCTGGTCCGTGCCGGCCAGGCCCAGGCCAGCGTCGCCGCCGCCTTCGCGCCACCCGAAACCCATCCCGCCTTCGCGCTTCTGGTGGAGCAGGGCATGGCCGCCGAGGATGAGATCGTGCTGCGCCGCGTGGTGCAGGCCGACGGAAAATCCCGCGCCTTCGTCAACGACCAACCGGTCGGCGTCGCGCTGCTGAAGCGCCTGGGCGCGCTGCTCGTCGAGGTCCAGGGCCAGCACGACCAGGTGGGCCTGGCCGATCCCGCGGGCCACGCCGCTTTGCTCGACGCCTTCGGTGGGCTGGAGGGCCAGCGCACCCAGGTCGCCACCGCCCATCGCGGCTGGCGCGCCGCCGAGGCCACGCTGCACGCTGCCCAAAAAGCCATCGCCGAGGCCCAGGCCGATGAGGCCTGGCTGCGCCATGCGGTCGCCGAACTGGGCGGGCTCGCCCCGCAGGAAGGCGAGGAGGAGGCTTTGGCCACCCGCCGCCAGGGCTTGCAGCAGGGCGAACGCCGGGCCGAGGCGGTGGCGGCCGCGCTATCCGAACTCACGCCCCGCGACCGCCGCCGGGGCGGTGGGCCGGGGGATGCGATGCGATCGGCCGCCCGCGCGCTGGAACGCATGGCGGGACCAGAGGCGGAAACCGGCGTGCAACCCGCGCTCACCCTGCTGGCCCAGGCGCAGGATGCGCTGGCCGAGGCCGAGACCCTGCTGACCCGCCTGGTGCAGGACGCCGCCCCCGACCCCCGCGCCCTGGAACAGACCGAGGAGCGGCTCTTTGCCCTGCGCGCCGCCGGCCGCAAGCATGCGGTCGCGGTCGTGGAACTGCCGGCGCTGCTGGAGCGGTTGAAGCAGCGCCTGTCCAACCTCGACGCGGGCACCGGCCGGGTGGCGGCGCTGGAGGCCGCCTGGCGCCAGGCGCGGGTCGATTACGTAGCCGCCGCCGGCGCCCTGACCGCCGCCCGGGCCGAGGCGGGCGCCCGGCTGGAAAAGGCGCTGACGCGCGAGTTGGTGCCGCTGAAACTCGACCGCGCCCGCGTGACCGCGACCCTGGGGCCGCGCCCGGAGACCGCCTGGGGGGCCGATGGGCAGGACCGGGTGGAGTTCCTGGTCTCGACCAACCCCGGCCAGGCGCCGGGGTCCTTGGCAAAAATCGCCTCGGGCGGCGAATTGTCGCGGCTGATGCTGGCGCTGAAAGTGGTGCTGTCGCGCGGCAGCCCAGTGCCGACGCTGGTCTTCGATGAGGTGGACAGCGGCATCGGCGGGGCCACGGCCGCCGCCGTCGGCGACCGGCTGACCAAGGTCGCCGACCGGGTGCAGGTGCTTGTGGTCACCCACAGCCCGCAGGTCGCGGCGCGCGGGGCCGCGCATTTCCAGGTCGCCAAGCGGCTGCGCGAGGGCCGCGCCGAGACCCGCGTGCTGGCGCTGGATTCTGCCGCCCGGCGGGAGGAAATCGCCCGCATGCTGGCGGGCGAAAAGGTGACCGAGGCCGCACGGGCGGCGGCCGACGAACTGCTGGCCGGGGTGGCATGAGCGGCAGCGTCGAGAGCCTGACCGAAGCCGAGGCCGCGGCCGAACTCGCCCGCCTGGCGGAAGCCATCGCCGCCGCCGACATCGCCTATCACCAGAACGACGCGCCCGAGGTCACGGACGCCGAGTATGACGCCTGGCGCCAGCGCAATGCCGCGATCGAGGCGCGCTTCCCGCATTTGATCCTGCAAGACAGCCCAAGCCGTGCCGCCCCCGGCGCCGCCCCCGCCGCGGGCTTCGCCAAGGCGCGCCACGGCGTGCCGATGCTCAGCCTGGACAATGTTTTTGGCCCGGAAGACTTCGCGGATTTTTCCGCCCGAATCCGTCGCTTTTTGGGCCTGGCCGAGGACGCGCCGCTCGGCTTCATGGCCGAGCCCAAGATCGACGGCCTGTCGATCAGCCTTACCTATGAACAGGGCGTCTTCACCCGCGGCGCCACCCGCGGCGACGGGGCGGAGGGCGAGGATGTCACCGCCAACCTGCTGACCATCGCCGGCCTGCCGCGCCGCCTGCCCGCCCCCTTCCCCGCGCTGATCGAGGTGCGAGGCGAGGTCTATCTCGACAAGGCGGATTTCCTGGCCTTCCAGGCCACCCAGGCGGCGCTGCTGGCGGGCGGCAGGCGTGTCGTCGTCCCGGCCAATCCGCGCAATGCGGCGGCGGGGTCGCTGCGCCAGAAGGACCCGGCCGTGACCGCGACCCGGCCGCTGAAACTCTTCGCTTATGCCATGGGGGCGCTGGAGGGCGCGCTGCCGGTCGCGACCCATGGCGCCTGGCTGGCGCTGCTGACCGCCTGGGGCTTTGCGGTGAACCCGCGGTCGCAGGCCGTGACCGCCGAGACCGCGCCCGATTACCAGGCGGCCCTGGCCGCGGAGCGCGCCGGCCTGCCCTATGACATCGATGGCGTGGTCTACAAACTTGACGACCTCAGCTTGCAGGCGCGGCTTGGTTTCGTCGGTCGCGCGCCGCGCTGGGCGGTCGCCTGGAAATTCCCCGCCGAACAGGCGACGACGGTGCTGACCGAGATCCAGATCCAGGTCGGCCGCACCGGCGCGCTGACCCCGCGCGCCGTGATGGAACCGGTCAATGTCGGCGGGGTGCTGGTGCGCCACGCGACCCTGCACAACGAGGACGAGATCGCCCGCCTCGACGTCCGCATCGGCGATACCGTGGTGATCCAGCGCGCCGGCGACGTGATCCCGCAGGTCGTCGAAGTCGTTCTCGCCAAGCGCCCCGAAGGCGCCACCCCCTGGACGCCGCCCACCACCTGCCCCGCCTGCGGCAGCCACGCCATCCGCCCGCCCGACGAGGTGGTGCGCCGCTGCACCGGCGGGCTGATCTGCCCGGCCCAGGCGCTGGAACGGCTGATCCATTTCTGCGGGCGCCGCACGATGGATATCGAAGGCCTGGGTGCCGAGAACCTGGAACGACTCTTCGCCGAAGGCCTGGTCCGCACGCCGGCCGATATTTTTCGCCTGGGCCGGCATCGCGACACGCTGCTGTCCTGGGACGGCTGGGGCGAACGCAAGGTGGACAATCTTCTGGCCGCCATCGACGCCCGCCGCGCGCCGCCGCTCGAACGGTTTCTCTTCGCCCTGGGCATCCGCCGCATCGGCGAACAGAACGCCAAGCTGCTGGCCCGTCACTACCATTCCCTGGCCGAATGGCGCGCGGCGATGATCGCCGCCCGTATCATCGGCAGCGAGGCGCGGGAGGCGCTCGGCAGCATCCAGGGCATCGGCCCGGCCATCGCCGAGGAGTTGGTCGAATTCTTCGCCGAGGACCAGAATCTGGCCGCCCTCGACGACCTGGCCCGCGAAATCACCCCTGCCGCGGCCGAGGCGGGCGATGCCTCGGGCGCACTCGCCGGCAAGACCGTGGTCTTCACCGGCAGCCTGTCGGGCATGACGCGGGATGAAGCCGGGGCGATTGCCGAAAGGCTGGGCGCCAAGGTCGCCAAATCCGTCTCGGCCAAGACCCATTACCTGGTGGTCGGGGCCGACGCCGGGTCCAAGGCCGCCAAGGCCACGGCACTCGGCGTCACGGTGCTGGATGAGGCAGCGTTCCGGGCCCTGGCGGGGGCATGATGAGCGATGGGCCCGGTTTGGGGATGGCGGCTATCGGGTGAGGGCTTTGCCCTCCCCTGCTGGGTGGGGGCTCGGGAGAAGAAAGCGAGGGGCGGCGACCGGCCGGCAGCACAGGTTCGCCCTGCGACGCACCTCCCTTTCTTTTCCCAAATATCGTGGGTTCCAAGGGCCCATTGGCCCTTGGTGGGGGAAGTTTGAGGGGGGCGAAGCCTCTCCCAGGGACAGCGCGCCCCATCAGAACCGACCGCCCCCTCACAGCCCCGCCAGCAGGCCGCGCAACACCCCCACCGGGTCGCGCCCGGCCCCTTCGCAGACCAACGCCACATGGCTGCCCGCCAGGTGCATCTGCCGCGCCCCCGGCAGGCTGGCCGAGGCGATGGGCACCAGCCCGTCGTTCGGCCCGGCCCCTTGGGCTTCCAGCCAGCGCGCCATCCACAGGTAAGGCCTGTCGCCGGCCAGGGCATGGGCCGCATCGACCGTGGTCGCGACCACCAGCACCGGCAGGCGCGCGGTCAGGGCGGCGACGGCCTCGGCGTGGTCGCGCATCCAGCCGGCGCGGGCCGCCGTCGTCAGATCATCCAGCCCCGCGCCCGACCCGGTGCCGAGCAGTTGCAGCGCCGCCCCCGCGGCAAGGCGCATCGGCTGCCGCCCGGCCAGGGCATCGGCCACCGGGCTGCCCCAGAACGGCGATTGCAGCGCAACCAGGCCGCGGCAGGGCAAGTCAGGGTCGATCAGGGCGGCCACAGCCTCCAGCCCGCCCTTGCTGTGCGACAGGACCAGCGGCGGGTCGGGGTGGCGCCGCAGAAAGGCCGCGATCTTCGCTGCATTGGCCGCGACCGGGGCGCTGGTCGGCAGGTCGAGCCGCGTGACATGCGCGCCCTGCGTCCGCAGCCAGCGTGCCTGGGCGCCCATGTAGTCGAGCCCGATACGCGCCCGCACCTCGCCCATCAGCCCGAAGCAGATCAGCACCGGCACCCCGGCCAGGCTGTCCATCAAAGGGCCGCGCAGGCGGCGCCGAGCCAGTCGCGGATCGCGGGATCGAGAAGTGGCCCGACCTCGGCCAGCACCCGGCCGTGATAGGCATCGACCAGCGCGCGTTCGGTCGCGTTCAATTGCGCAAGGTCGATCAAGCGGCGGTCGTAGGGCGCGAGGGTCAAGGTCTCGAAGCCCAGGAAGCGGCCTTCGTCGGGCCGGACCAGGAGCAGGTTTTCGATGCGGATCCCATAGCCGCCAGGCAGGTAGAAGCCAGGTTCGTTGGACAGGATCATGCCCGCCTGCAGCGGCACGGGCTTGGCCGCGCGGCTGATGCTGGCCGGGCCCTCGTGCACCGACAGGAAGGACCCCACGCCATGGCCGGTGCCGTGGTCGTAGTCGAGCGCCACGTCCCACAGCGGCCGGCGCGCGATCGCATCGATATGCGGCCCGGCGACGCCCTGCGGGAAGCGCAGCGCACCCAGCGCCAAATGTCCGCGCAGCACACGGGTGTAGCGGTCGCGGAGTTCAGCCGGCGGCGTGCCGGGGCCGGACCAGAGCGTGCGGGTCACATCGGTCGTGCCGTCGCGATACTGCCCGCCGCTGTCGATCAGGAAGGGCTCGTCGGGGGCGATGGGCCGGTTGGTCTCGGGCGTCACGCGGTAATGCACGATGGCGCCATTGGGCCCGGCGCCGGCGATGGCGGGGAAGGATTCGCCGACGAAAAGCGCCCCCTTGGCGCGTTCTTCCAGCAGGCGGGCCGCGGCCGACATCTCCGTCAACCCGCCGGCCTGGGCCGTTGCCTCGAACCAGCAGAGGAAGCGCGCCAGCGCCGCCGCATCGCGGCGGTGGGCGGCGCGGGTGCCGGATTGCTCGACGGGGTTCTTGGTCGCGCGCGGCAGGCGGCACGGGTCGTCGCCCGGCACCACCGTGGCGCCGGCCTCACGCAGCGTGGTGGCGAACCAGGCGGGGGTGGCATCGGCGTCCACCCGCACGGCCTGGCCCGCCAGCGCGGCCAGGGCGGCCGGGAGCGTGTCGCGCGGGGCGATGGCGACCGCATGGCCCAGATGCGCCCGGGCCTCCGGCCCGACGCGCGCGGGGTCGAGGAAGAGGGTCGCCGTGGCATCCGCCCGCAGCAACGCAAACCCCAGCGCCAGCGGGGTGTGCGGCAGGTCGCGGCCGCGGATGTTGAACAGCCAGGCAAGGCTATGCGGATCGGCCAGCACCGCGGCCGCCTGGCCTGCGGCACGCAGGACGGCCGCCGCGGCTTCGCGCTTGGCGGCCGCGTCCTGCCCGGCCTGGGCGATGGGGTGGGGTTCCACGGCGGTCGCAGGGGCAGCGGGGCGGTCGGCCCAGGCCAGGTCCACCGGGTTGGCCGCCAGCGGCACCAGGGTCACGCCGGCCTCGGCCAAGCGGGCCAGGGCGCCCTCGGCGTAGAGCCAAGGGTCGTAGCCGATGCGCCGCCCGGCGGCGTGTTCGCGCAGCCAGGTGGCCGGCGGGTGTTCGGTGATGTGCCGGCGTTCCCACAGGGCAGGGTCGGTCTGCTGCGCAAGCTGCGTGGTGTAGCGCCCGTCGGTGAAGACCGCGGCGCCATCGGCCAGCACGATCGCCATGCCGGCCGAGCCGGTGAAACCGCTGGCCCAGGCCATGCGGTCGCCCGAAGGCGGCACGTATTCGCCCAAGAACTCGTCGGAGCGTGGGATCAGCAGCCCATCGACCCCCGCCTTGGCGATCTGGGCACGGAGCAGGGCGAGGCGTTCGGCGGGGTTGGGCATGGCACGATCCTAAAGCCCACGGCGGGTTCGGCAACGCCGCCCGCCGGGTGATATTCCGCGTCTTTTCGGAGATGTGCTGCGGCCGCGTCGTTGGTAGCGTGACGCCGTGTCGGGAAGCTTCTGAGATGATGGACCGTTTGCTGTGTGATCCCATCGTGCTCTGGGACGACCGGCCCTGCGCCTGCACCGGCTGTCTCGGCGCTTTTGCCATCGCCTCGCCGTTGCCGGGCGCGCAAAGCAACGCCTACAGCCCGCCAGGATCGGTTTCGACGCTGGCGCCGAGCGGCGGCGACCGCTGGAACAACGCGAGCAGCGTGGGCACGCCGACCCTGGTTCCCTACAGTTTTGCCAGCCGGGACAGCCAGTTTTACGGGATTTTCGGCACCCCCAACAGAACCGGTTACGATCCAGCGTATTCGCAGGCCTTCACCGAGGCGCAAAAGGACTCTGTCCGCCAGTCCGTCGCGCTCTACGAACAGGCATCCGGCCTGTTCTTCGTCGAGGTGCCCGATGTGGTGCCCGCCACCGGCGCCAGCACCGGGTTATTTGACCTCTACAACTTCGGCGGCATCCGTTTTTTCCTGGAAGACATCATGCCCGCCGGGGCCGGCGGCGTGACCTTCCGAAGGTTTCCTGGCGGGAGCAACGGTGCGGGCTCTGCCGATGTGTATGTGCAGCGCGCCCCCTATGCCAACGACCCCATGGCGCCAGGCACCGGCGGCTTCTGGAACCTGCTGCATGAAATCGGCCATGCTGTCGGGTTCAAGCACCCCTTCGCGGGCCCTGGCCCCATCCTGCCGTCTGCCGAGGACAACACCGCCAACACCGTGATGTCCTATACCGACGGGGGCAACACCACGGGCCTCGGGCCGCTGGACATCGCAGCGCTGCGGTACCTCTACGGCACCGAGGCGGATGAGGCAGCACGCCCGGTCCGCTGGGCGCATGGGCCGAACGGGGCCTTGATCACGCAGGGCGACGACAGCGCCAACACGATCAGCGGCTTGAGCATCCGCGACATCGTGCTGGCCGGGGGCGGCGCCGACACGATCAGCACACAGGGCGGGCGGGACGACATCACCGGCGGCACCGGCAACGATACGATCGACGGCGGGGCCGACTTCGACACCGCCATCTTCGGCGTGCTGCGCAAGCAGGCGACGATCACGGCGCTCGGCGCTGACCGGCGCGTGGTCTCGGCCGACGGCACCGACACGCTGAAGTCCATAGAAGCCCTGCGCTTCATCGACGGCAGCATCAGCTACGGCGCGGAGGGTGAGGCGGGGCAGACCTGGCGCCTCTACGACGCAGCGCTCGGCCGGTTGCCGGACCCGACCGGGCTGGGCTTCTGGATCGAGGCGTTGCAGCAGGGTCGCCTGAGCCTCGCCGACGCGGCAGACGGGTTCGTCGGTTCGGCCGAGTTCGCCGCCCGCTTTCCCGGTGCGACCAATGCGTCCTTCATCACCCAGCTCTATGCCAATGTGCTGGACCGTGCGGCTGACGCCGGGGGGCGGCAGTACTGGCTCGATGCGATGCAAAACGGCCTGAGCCGGGCGGGGGCGCTGCTTGCCTTTACCGAATCGGCCGAAGGCGTGGGCAATAGCCGCGCAAGCATCGCGGCCGGGCTCTGGGCGGCGGATCCGAAGGCGGTGGACGCGCTGCGTTGCTACGTCGGCATCCTGGACCGCCTGCCGGATGCCGGCGGCCTGGCGGCCTGGACGGCGCTGCACAGCGCCGGGCTGTCGCTGCGCGACATGTCGGCGGGCTTCGTGCAGTCGTTCGAGTTCCAGACCCGCTTCGCCGGGCTGACGAACGGCGACTTCGTGGCCCAACTCTACCGCACATCGCTGGACCGGGAGCCGGACGCGGCTGGCCTGTCGGGCTGGACGCTGTTGCTGGACACGGGCGGGCTCGATCGGCCCGGGGTCGTGTTCAGTTTCGTGGACAGCCCGGAGATGACCAGCAAATTGCAGCCATTGGTCGCGGATGGAATCACCTTCGCCTGACCCGGAACACAGGGTTTCTTTCCGCGGCGTTAAGCGACAGGAACATGTATCCACAATTTGCTACGCGTTTTACGCATATCATACCGCCGGGCTTCTCAAACCACTCTTCCCCGCAGCGGCCTACATAGGCGGCGCGAACAAACAGCGGCCATCCCGGCCGCACGCAGCAGAAGTAGGAATTGGATTATGGACGCCCGGATGAACCAGGCGGATTTCGCCGGCATGGCCCCCTTTGGCCGCCCGCGCGACGCGGTGCTGGCGCAGGAGCTGCGCCTGGCCGCTGCCCATGCCCAGGACACCGCCATCAGCCGCGGCCTGGGCCGCGTGGTCGAAACCGTGGTCGGCGTCTTCGCCAGCATCGCCGCCATCCCCGCGCGCATGCGGGTCGAGGCGGAGCTGCGCAGCCTGACCGATCGTGAACTGGCCGATATCGGCCTGACGCGGGGTGAGATTACGGGCATCGCCCGCCGCTGAAGCAGCACCCGGCAGTCGGGCCAGGCTTTGCCTGCGCCCGACCCGCCGTTCTATCAGCCCACCGTGCCCGGTGGTGGGCGCCGATCCGACCCTGCACCGCCAAGCCCGAGGGGCGGCGTTCCCGACCCGCCGGGCATGCCGCCGCGGCATGCATCACCCAACCCGCCCGCGCCACGGCGTCGGCCGGCCCGGCCGATCACAGATGCGGAAAACATTGACCCTGGCCGCGGCATGCGTGGAAATGCCGCATCGGTCGGGGAACACCGCGCCATGCGCATCGCAGCCTTCGCGCTCGTTCTTCTCATGGCCGCCGGCGGGGCGCAGGCCGAGCGTTGCGGCGCCGCCGTGCCGCCCGATGCCGCCATCCCGCCGACCACGATCAACCCCGTCATCCTGCGTGTCCTCGGCGGGCCGGTCACGCCGGTCGCTGCGACCGATGGCCTCGTGCACTTGGCCTATGCCGCGCAGGTGACCAACCTGGCCGCCAGCCCGGCGCGCATCGGCAGCATCACCCCGCTCGACGCCCTTGGGGGCTTCGCGCCGACCGGGCGCAACCTGGTGCGGGATGTGCACGGCGCCGAGATCACCAGCCAGGTCCGCACCTTCGGCCAGGCGCCGGAGGCCGCGCGCGACACCACCACCCTCGCCCCCGGCGCCTCGGGCATCGCCTTCTTCGACGTGACGTACCCGCGCCTCGACCAGGTG
>JBBQHE010000006.1:0-39799 GCA_038323655.1 Acetobacterales bacterium
GCCCCCAGCGGAAAAGACCGCAGGTCCCGCTGTGCCGTCCGGAAGACCGCGTCCTGGCGGTGCTGCTTTTCCTGCGCCAGCTGCGGCACGCGCCGGGTCACCCATTCGCCCAGCGACAGGGCCGAGACCCGCCCCTCGCTATCCATCGCCGCCCGCCCGGCCATGCCTTCCCGTACCGCAAAGGCGAAGACGCCATTGCGGTCGTCGTAGGAGTCCAAGGCTTCCTGCACGCTGCTGCTCGCCGCGAGCAGGAAGCGCCCTGTCTCATTCCCCAGCGCCGCCAGGCTGTCGATCGTGACCTGCCCGGCGTGGCAGGTGTCGATGAACAGGAAGCCGTCGCGGGCGCGGATGCGGGCCAGGGCCGCGACCAACGTGTCTTCGTCCAGCGCAGTGCGGCGCAACACGTCCCAGTTGGCGATGCTGGTCGTGTCATGCGGCAGGAACAGGAAACGCCTGTCGGGTTCGGTGCGCACGCCATGGCCGGCCAGGTACAGCACGAAGGTATCCTCGGGCTGCGCCGCCTGCGCCGCCGCCGCGAGCGCGGCCAGGATTTTTTCGCGCGTGGCGTCGGCATCGGTCAGCACCGTCGCGACCACCTCGCGGAACACGCCGGCCGCGCGCTGGCGCAGCGTGTCCACCACGGTCCGCGCATCGGCCACGGCAAAATTCAGGTTCAGTTCGGGCAGCGCGTAGCTGTTCACGCCGATGGCCACCATGATCAGCCGCCCTGCTGTGGCTGGCGCCACCGGCTGGCCGGCACGGCGCAGTTCCATTGCCGGCCCTTCGGCGAACAGCGTGCGATCATCGGCATAAAGCCGGGCCGAGACCCGATTGGGGCCAGGGTCCAGCGGCACTTCCACCGCCGTCTGGCCGGGGGTTGCGGCGGCCCGCACGGCGATGCGGTCGTTCACCATGACATCCAGCGGGCCGAGGCCCAGCCCCCGGTCGGCGGTGGCAAAAGTCAGCCGCAGGGCGGAGGCGCCTTCGGGCAGTTCCGCCCCGCCCCAGGGCACGGGCTGGCAACCGGCCTCGGTCACCGCGCAGGCCTGGCCTGCGGCCAGGGTCGGCAGGCGGCCTATCCGGCCGCGCACATCGCCCAGTTCAGCCATCCGTGCCACGGCCGGGGCGCCATCGCCGCGCATCCGCGCACGCACGGCCGTCGGCGCATAAAGCGCGCGGTAGGCCTGCTGGAAACTGGCCCATTCCGGTGTCTGCGCGCGGCCGTTGTTCAGATGCACGCCGACCAGTTCCTGCCCGCCCTGGGGGGCGTGGTCGAACAGCCCCTCGGGTGTCCAGGCGACCCAGCGCCGGGCATCGGCGTGGACGAACAGTGCGCCTCGCTCCACCAGCCGGTCCGTCGCCTCGAACCAGCGGATGGTGCCGTCGCCAAGTGCTGCCACCGCCATGCCGTTCAGTGCGACCAGCCCCCAGACCGCGCCCGGCATGGGCATCTGGTCGATGGGGCGGCCATTGGCGTCGAACAGCCGCAGATGCGTGTCGGTGCCAAGCAGGAAGGCCTGTTCGTTCGGCAGGATCGCCAGGCTGCGGCTATATTCCCCCTCGCCGAGGGGCAGCAGGCGGCCGTTCAGCCTTGGCCGGTTGAGGCTGCGCCAGTCGGTGACCGTGATCTTTGGCGACTGCTGCCGGGCACCGAACAGCCCGGGTGCATCGCCCGCTTCCAAGCGTCCCGCCTGGGCGTCGAAGACCAGGGCGGTGGCGCCTGGGCGCAGCACAAGGCGGACACGCTGCCCGTCCTCGCTCGCCGCGAGCAGCGATGCGGTGTTGCGGAAGTCACCCCCCGGCGGGCGGGGTGCCAGGGCCACCGCGCCATCGGGGGCCAACCGCCCCCAGCCCGGATCGGCAGTGGCAAAGACCAGACCGCCCTGCGGCAAGGCCAGCAGGGCGGCAACCGCATCGCGTGCGACCGGGATATCGCGCGGCGGGCCCAAGCCGAAGTCTGCCCATCGGCGGATGATGAAGCCCGGCGCGTCCGGTGCGGTCGTGGCCGCGGCCCGGGCATAGCCGGCGGCGTGCAACTGCACCCCCCCGCGGGCATCAGTCGACCAGGCGACCTGCGGCAGGCCCTCACCCAGCAGCCCGGCAGTATCGGGCAGCATCACCGTTCGCAGGTCGTTGGCCGAAAGCATTTCGACCCGCAGCCGGTCTTCAAACCCCACCGCGACCAGCGATCCGTCGGGCGACCAGGCGATACCGGAGGGCCGCCCGCCCGCCACCGGCGCGCGCATGGCGGTGCGCCGGCCAGAGGCGTCGTACAGCCGGACGTTCCCATCGGTCGAGGTGGCGGCCAGGCGCCCGGCGGCGTCGAAGGCCACCATGCGGGCCGCCCCCTGCCAGCCGACCGAATCCTCAGACAGCAGGCGGCCGGACCGCGCATCCCAGATGCGTATCCCCGACCGGCCGCCGAGGGCCGCCGCCACCCTGGCGCCATCGGCCGAAACCGCCAGGTGCAGGATAGGCGCCGGCTGGCCGGGCAACCGTGCGAGCAGTTTGCCGGTCGCGGTTTCGAACAGGTAGATCGCGAAGGCACCATCAAAGGCGCGGCCGGTGAAACCCGCGGCAAAAGCCCGGCTGCCGTCGGGCGTGAGCGCGACGGCGTAAAGCTCACCCTCCTCGCCGGATGCGATCGGCACGCGCAGCACACCAAGCGGCGTGCCCTGGGGCAGCGACCACAGCCGCAGCGTCTTGTCGTCCGACACCGTCGCGAGCACGCGGCCGGCGGCGTCGATCGCCATGCGGCGTACGGGGGCGGTATGGGCAGCCGCCTCCACCCGCAGGATCGGCGCCTGCGGCGGTTCCTGTGCTACGGCCGCACCTGCCCAACACGCCAGCCCCAAGAGGGCGGCGCGGATCAGGCGCCTAACCGGCGAGTTCGAAACCACCGGCCGAGGCCAGGCGCTCGGCGTTGCCGACGCTTTCTGAGAAGTTGTCGCGCCGCGCCAGGTTGGTCGCCGCCAGGCTGCGGAGTTCGCCGCCCTGGGCCGTCTGCGACGAGGGCAGCGAGGCATCGGCCACCCGCACCGGACCGCGCGGCCCCTGGAAGGAATCGGCGGGTGCATAGCCGCGCAGGCCTGAGGAGGTTTCGACCAGCGCATATCCACCGCTGGCCGGGCTTACCGTGACCGCATCGCGCGCACCGATCTGGGCAATTTCCGGTGCATCGGCCTTGGGCTGCAGGCGTAGCGGGATGGCACGGCGCGCGGTCACCTGGATGGGCTGCTGGCGCCCGATCACGGCCCCCGCGACCGCGGCCTTGCCACCGGGTACGGTGTTGTCGATGGCGGTGTCGAACTCTGCGCCGCGCGTGCCGATCTGGGTGCTGATCGTTTGCGCCAGTTGCAGGTCGCGCTGCGCACGGGTGCGAACATCGGCCATCTGGGCCAGGCCCGTATTGCGGTCCAACCGGCCTTCGCGCACCGCTACGCGGACCCGTGCGGCTTGGCGAAAGCGGCAGTCCATCAGTTGGTCGAAGGCGACCTGGGTGCGTTCCAGTTCGGCATTTTCACGCTGCAGGTCGTTGCCGATCTGCGCCGTCACCGCCGCCTGGTCGCGCTGCTGCTGGGAGACGGAGGCATAGTACCCGACGGCTGCGCCGCCGGCGCCGCCGATGGCAGCCCCGATCAGCGCCCCGCGCCAGTTGCCGGTGGCGAGGCCACCGATCGCGGCCCCAGTCAGGGCACCGACGGCCGCGCCGCGCAGCATATCCTCGGCGAAGAAATTGCCCGTGCTGTCCAGCGCCACCAGCTGGGTGCGGCAGGCGTCCATGCCGTCGTCGGCGCCGATGCGCCCGGCCCTTGTGGTGACGCAGCCGGCCAGCATCAGCGATGCGGTCAAGGCGGCGGTCGTGCGGTACAGCGTGCGGGCCATGGCAGCGTCCTTCCCAGTCGGCGTAACAACACTACTGCCGACTGGGGCCGAACGCCAAGCGGGGCAGTGTGATGCCAGGCAGGATGGCGGCGATCACAAGCCCGTGCCGTGCGCTGCGTCACACCGCTGGCGCCGGCGCCTGTGCCTGGCCTAGGCTTGCATCAGGCAATTCCCCTGGGAGACTTCGCATGAGCATCCACCGCCGCCCCCTGCTGGCCGCCGCCGCCCTCGGCAGCGCGGCCCTGATCGCCCGCAGCGCCTCGGCCCAGGCCGGCACCATCCGCATCGCGACCGCCGGCCCGATGACCGGGTCCAACGCCGCCTTCGGCGCGCAGATGCGGGCCGGCGCCGAACAGGCCGTGACCGATATCAACGCCGCCGGTGGGGTGCTGGGCCAGCGCCTGACCTTGGAGATCGGCGACGATGCCTGCGACCCGCGCCAGGCTGTGTCGGTCGCCAACCAGCTGTCCGGCCGCCAGGTGCGCTTTGTCGCCGGGCATTATTGCTCCGGCTCCTCTATCCCGGCGCGCGATGTGTATGCCGAGGAAGGCGTGCTGCAGATCAGCCCCGCCAGCACCAACCCGGCCTTCACCGAGAATGGCAAGTGGAACACGTTCCGGGTCTGCGGCCGAGACGACCAGCAGGGGGCGGTCGCCGGCGCGTACATCGCGCGCAACTTCGCCGGCAAGAAAATCGCGATCCTGCACGACAACTCTGCCTATGGCCGCGGCCTGGCGGAAGAAACCAAGAAAGCGCTGAACGCCGCCGGCATGACCGAGACGCTCTATGCCGCCTACACGCCTGGTGAGCGCGACTACTCCGCCCTGGTCAGCCGGATGAAGCAGGCGGGCATCGATGTCGTCTACGTCGGCGGCTACCACACCGAGGCCGGGCTGATCCTGCGCCAATCCAAGGAACAGGCGTTGAACGTCACGCTGATCGGTGGCGATGCGCTGGTGACGAACGAGTTCTGGCAGATCACCGGGCCTGCCGGCGAAGGCGCGCTGATGACCTTCTCCTCCGACCCCCGCAAGCGGCCATCCGCGGCCGCGGCACTGGAGCGTTTCCGGGCGCGAAACATCGATCCGGAGGGCTATGTCCTCTACACCTACGCGGCCATCCAGATCTTTGCCGCGGGCGCAACGCGGGTGGGTGCGGTCGATCCGCGGCGGATCGCCGCGGTGCTGAAGTCGGGCGGGCCGTGGGAGACTGTGCTGGGCCCGGTGTCCTTCACCGCCAAGGGCGATGTGACCGCGCCCGATTATGTCTTCTACATCTGGCGCAATGGCGCCTACGCCGAGGTGTGAGCCCGGCCGGGGGCGGCGCACTGCCGCCCCCCGATCATGGAGGCCACCATGCGATGTCTTGCCGGAGCAGTCCTGATGGCCTGTGTTGCCTTCCAGGCCGCAGCGCAGCCCGCACCGAACCGCGACGCGTTCTTCTGGCTCGGTGAAATCAACAAGGCCAGCGCCGTCATCAACACCGATGAAGGGTTGCTCGACCGCGCAATGGCGCCTCGCATCGCAACCGGCCTGCGAACGGTTCTGGCCGCGGGCGACCGGCCTGGCGGCGAAAGGCCCAGCCTGGTGATCACCTTCGAACCGCTGCTGATCGCGGCCGCGGGTGTGGAGGCGACACTGCTGCACGCCGGACGGTCGAGCCAGGATATGCTGACCACCGTCCGCGCCGCGATGGTGCGCGACCAGTTGCTGCGGCTCGGCGATCAGCTGCGTCGGACCACGGAGGCGATGTTGCGCCTGGCGGAAACGCATGCCGCCACCATCGTGCCGAACTACACCAACGGCGTTGCCGCCCAGCCGAACAGCTATGGCCATTACCTGCTCGGCCATATCGCGGGGTTGGAGCGGGATGCCGAAAGGCTGCGCCAGATCTATGCCCGGGTAGACCGCTCGCCGATGGGCACCACGGTGCTGAACGGTACGAGCTGGCCGCTGAACCGTGACCGCATGGCAGCCTACCTCGGCTTTCCGGTGACGGTGGACAATGCCTATGACGCGGCGCAGATCGCGGGGGCGGAGATTCCGGTTTAACTGGGCGCGCTGACGACCACGATCGCGCTGCATGCCGGCGCCTTCATCCAGGACATCATGGTGCAGTATGCCCAGCCGCGCCCCTGGATCCTGCTGCAGGAGGGCGGCGGCAATACCTATGTCTCCAGCGCCATGCCGCAGAAGCGCAATCCCGGGCTGCTGAACGATGTGCGTGGCGCGGCATCGCGTGTGCTGACGCTCGGCATCGGCCGGGCGATCCAGGCGCACAACATTCCGCCGGGCATGAACGATGCGAAGAACGCGAGCGACAATGCCGCGGTGGTGAACGGCGCCACCCAGTTGCTGGCCGGGTGGGAGCGTATCCTTACCTCGCTGGCCATCAGCCCGGACCGCGCGTTGGAGGAATTGAACCTGGACTGGACCGCGTCGCAGGAAATCGCCGATGTTCTGATGCGACAGTACAGCCTGCCCTTCCGCGTCGGGCACCACTTCGCGTCCGAAATCGTCACCCACGCGCGGGAGCACGACATTCGCCCGAGCGATTTTCCCTATACCGAGGCACAACGAATCTATGCCACGACCCTGGCCGAGATGCGGATTCCCGGCGGCCCCTTGCCGATGAGTGAGGCGGAGTTCCGCGCAACGCTGGACCCCGTGGCCATCATCCGCAATCGCGCCACCGCGGGCGGGCCGCAACCGGCCGAGATGACGCGGATGCTGGCGGCGGCACAACGGACGCTGGCCGATGATGGCGCGTGGATTCAGGCACGGCGTGAGCGCGTCGATACATCGCTGGCCCGGCTCAATGCTGATTTCGCCGGGCTGGGCGCGCCGTAGCTACCCGCGACTTGGATCACAACCGTCGCCGGTGGCGACTTAACCCACAATCCCCGCCGGCGGCGACCTAAACCACAACCGTCGCCGGCGGCGACAGGGCCTCCAGCAGCGCCCCGCGCAGTTGCGCCAGCTTGCGTTCGTTTTCGATCTTCAGCCCGAAGACGTCCTTGACATAAAAGACGTCCACCGCCCTCACGCCATAGGTCGTGATATGGGCCGAGGCGATCTGCAGCCCCTGTTCGGTGATGGCGTCGGTCACGTCATGCAGCAGGCCGGGGCGGTCGCGCCCGTTCACCTCGATCACGGTATGCGCGGCGCTCGCGTGGTTATCGACCACGACGCGCGGCGGCACGGTCACCGCGCGCAGACGGGCCGGTTCCCGCTTTACCTTGAGAATCTCGTCGGCCAGGCGCAGCCGGCCCGAAAGCGCCTGTTCGATCACCACGGCCAGGCGTGCCAGCTTGCTTGGGGAGTCAAAGGCCCCGCCGGCCGCGTCCTGCACCCAGAAGGTGTCGAGCGCCATGCCATTGGTCATGGTGTGAATGCGCGCATCGACGATGCTGGCGCCTGCCACGGCCAATGCCCCCGCCATGCGGCTGAACAGCCCCGGATGGTCGCTGCACCAGACGGTGACTTCCGTGACGCCGCGGGCATCCTGCACCCGCGTGCGTACCGTCAGCGGGGCGGCGTCGGTCTCCGCCTCATGGATCATCGCGGCGTGGCGCGCATGGGTCGCGGGGTCGAAGGACAGCCAATAGCCCGGGTAGCCGAGCGAGAGGAAATGATCGATCTCGGCCTGGGGGCGGCCCTGCAACATCGCCGCCGCGGCCTGCCGCGCGCGTGAGACGCGGACGTCGCGTTCCGGCACCGACAGCCCGCCGGCCAGGACCTCCGCAACGCGCCAGTACAGCTCGCGCAGCAGCGTCGCCTTCCAGCCGTTCCAGACTTTCGGCCCCACCGCGCGCATGTCGGCGACGGTCAACACCAGCAGCAGGCGCAGCCGTTCCGGCGACTGCACCGTCTCGGCGATGTCCATGATGGTCTTCGGGTCGTCGATGTCGCGCTTGAAGGCGGTCTGGCTGATGAGCAAATGGTGCAGCACGAGCCAGGACACGGTCTCCGTCTCCTCCGGCGTCAGGCCCAGCCGCGGGCAGACCTCCTGCGCGATACCCGCACCGAGTTCCGAATGATCGCCGCCGCGGCCCTTGGCGATGTCGTGCAGCAGCATCGCCACCCGCAGCGCGCGTTTGGACTGGATCTGGCCGATGACCTCGGAGGCGACGGGTGCCACCTCGGCCAGTTCGCCGCGGTCGAGGCTGTCCAGAACGCCGATCGCGTGGATCGTGTGCTCCTCGACCGTGTAGACATGGTAGGTGTCGAACTGCATCAGCCCGACGATCCGCGCCCAATCGGGAATGAACCGTTGCAGAAAGCCGATCGAGTTCAGCACACGCATCGACCGCGCGGCTTCCTTGCCGGTCAGCAGGTCGAGGAACAGCTTGTTGGCCTCGGCGTCGCCGCGCAGGCGCTGGGCGTCTCGGGCGTGGCGGATCAGCGCGCGCTGCGCCAGCGGGTGCAGCGAAAGGCCCCGGTCACGGGCCGCCACCAGCAGGCGCAGCATGATGGCCGGGTCTTCCCCGACCTTCCGGTCCGGCGCGAACAGCGCCTTGCCATCGGCCAGCGCGATGCCGGCCGCAGTCATCGCCGCATCGGGTGAGAGTTGCACCGCGGGCAGGCCAAGCGCGGCACGCTCGATCGCCGGTTCCAGCAGGCGGCACAACCGCACCACATCCCGCGCCGTCAGGAACAGGTGCTTCATGAAGCGTTCGACGCCGTCCTGCGTGCCATGGCGCGTATAGCCCATGCGGGCGCCGACGACGGGTTGCAGGTCGAAGGTCAGGCGTTCCTCGGCACGGCCCGTGACGTAATGAAGGTGGAAACGAACCGTCCAAAGAAAATCCCAGGCGCGGCGGAACTGCCGGGCCTCGCGTGCGGTCAACAGGCCGCCCCCGGGGGCGTCTGGCCCCACCAGGTCGGGCATTCGCTGCGCGCCGAAGGCCCAGCGCGCAAACCAGTACATCGTCTGCAGGTCGCGCAGGCCACCGCGGCCTTCCTTCAAATGCGGTTCGACCAGGTAAGGGCTGTCGCCGTAGCGCTTGTGCCTGGCGGATCGCTCGTCGCGCTTGGCATGCAGGAACTGGTTGAAGCCCCAGGCCTTGCGAGCGCGGGCATAGGCATCCTGGAAGCGCACGAAGATCGCCGGGTCGCCGGCCAACATGCGCGCATCGATCAGCGCGGTCTGGATGGTCGCGTCGCCCCGCGCATCCTCCATGCACTCGGCGATGGTGCGCGTGGCGTGGCCGACCTTCAGCCCGAGGTCCCACAGCATATAGAGCATCAGTTCGACCGCCCGCCGGCCGCGCGGCCCGAGCGGATGGTCGGACAGGAACAGCAGGTCCATGTCGCTGCTGGGCGCCATCACGCCGCGGCCGTAGCCGCCGGTCGCAGCCAGCGTGAAAGGCCTTTCGGACCCTGCAGACTTGCCGACGGGGGCTGCATGGTATTCGGACAGCGAGGCCCGCGCCGCTTGTTCGGCGGGCGAGGGGTAGGAACGATCGGCAAAGGGCCGTTCCTCGGCATGCGGCATTGGCTGGCCGTCGGGCGCATCCTGCTGCACGACCGCCAACGTCCAGCCATGCGCACCGCGGGCGACGGTATCCATCAGGGATGCGAGCCAGCGCGCCGCCCCGAGGCCAGACAGGCGGTGCCCCTCGAACTCCTCCTGCACCCGTCCCTGGATACGCGACAGGTGCCGCCGCAGGATGCCGAGCGCCACCTCCCTCGCCACCGGCTGACCATCGGGCAGCAACTCAGGCAGCGGGTCACCCAGGAATGGGTGGTTCGGTTCGGGCCGGTCGATCAACGCGGCCGAAGGCAGGTCGGCATCGGACGGCGCGCGAACCCGGGCGGGCGAACGCGTGACATCGGTACGGGAGGTGCTGCCCCGTTGGGCCGAAGGTGTGGCGCGCCCGGCGGGAAGATCTGCGGTCATCCAGATGACGATATGGCATCGCCCGGCCGTGTGACAGTCGCTTTGCGGGGGGTTTTTTGCGCGCCCGACCTGTTCATCCCGCGCCTCGCAGCGCTTTCAGCGCGTAGAGCGCCTCCAGCGCTTCGCGCGGAGCGAGAGTGTCGGGGTCGATTGCATCCAGCGCCGCGAGCAAGCCCGGTGGCGACGGGGCCGCGGCCGGTGCCGGGGCAAAAAGAGGCAGTTCATCAGCCAAGGGGGCAAGGCCCCGTGCCCGTTCTTCGAGGGACCGCAGCACCATCTCCGCCCGCGCCAGCGTCGCGCGCGGCACGCCCGCCAGCCGCGCGACATGCAGGCCCCAGGATTTTTCCGCAGCCCCCGGCGCCACGCTGTGCTGGAACACCACCTGGCCGCGATGTTCGCGCACCTGCATCGCGGAAGGTGCCAGTTCCGGCAGGCGGCCGGCCAGCGTGGTCAGCTCATGGAAGTGGGTCGCGAAGATCGCCCGGCAGCGGATGCGGTCGTGCAACGCCTCCAGCACCGCCCAGGCGATGGCCAACCCATCCCAGGTCGCGGTGCCGCGCCCGACCTCGTCCAGCACCACGAAACTGCGCGGCCCGGCCTGGTGCAGGATGGCCGCCGTCTCGGTCATTTCCACCATGAAGGTGCTGCGCCCGCCGGCGAGGTCATCCGCCGCGCCCACCCGGCTGAACAGCCGGTCGGCCACACCGAGGCGGGCGGCGGTGGCGGGCACGAACAGCCCCGCCTGGGCCAGGATCAGCATCAGCGCATTCTGCCGCAGATAGGTCGACTTGCCGGCCATGTTCGGCCCGGTCAGCAGGCACAGCCGCCGCCCGGCCGACAGGTCGCAGTCATTGGGCACAAAGGCCGGGCCCTTGGCGCGGGCCAGCGCGGCCTCGACCACCGGATGCCGGCCGCCTTCGATGGCGAAGTCGGCGCGGTCGGTCATCACCGGCCGGCACCAGGCGCGCGCGGCGGCAAGTTCGGCTGCGGCGGCATGGACATCCAGCGCCGCGAGCGCCGTCGCGACCGCCCCGATCGCCGGCCCGGCCGCCAACACCTGCGCGCGCAGGTGGCGCAGCACCAGGGCTTCCCGCCGCGCCGCCTCGGCACCGGCATCCGACAGCCGCTTGTCCAGCGCCGCCAGCGCGGCGCAGGTGAAGCGCACGGCGCTGGCCATGGTCTGGCGATGGATCGGCGCGAAATCGGCGCTGACTTTCGGCGGGTTTCGCAACAGGGTTTCCGCAGGTGCGGCGGGCACTTCGGCCAGGTAGCCGAATTGCTGGTGGTGGCGGATCTTTACGCTCGCGATGCCCCAGGCCTGGGCCAGGTCCATCTGCATCGCCACCACGGCCCCGCGCGCGTCGTCGCGCAGGCGCCGCAGCGCATCGAGTTCGCCATCATAGCCTGCGGCGATACTGCCCGGATCGTCGATCCGCGCCGGCGGGGCCTCGGCCAAGGCGCGGGCTAGCTCGGGGCCCAGGGCGGGCAGGGCCGCGAGGGCGGCCGTCGCCTCGGCCAGCAATGCCGGCGGGGGGGCGGTACCGTTTGGGTCAAGCCCGCCGCCGATGCCTGGCGGAGCGGCCAGGGCCTCAGCCGCCGCCGTGCTCCTGAAGAAGCCGTCGCGGATCGCGCAGAGGTCGCGCGGCGCAAAGCGGTCCAGCGCGATGCGGCCCAAGGCGCGCGCCATATCCGGCACGCCCTTCAGCGCGGCGCGCAGCCCATTGCGGGCGGCAGGAGCCGCCAGCAGCCAGGCCACGGCGTCGTGCCGGGCGGTGATGGCGGCCAGGTCCGTCAGCGGCGCGGCGAGGCGGGCGGCCAATTCGCGCGCCCCGGCCGCGGTCAGCGTCCGGTCGGCGGCGGCAGCCAGACAGTCGCGCGGTGTGCCGCGTTCGCTGCGGGTGATTTCAAGGCTACGCCGGGTGGCGGCATCCATAGCCAGCGTGCCGCGGCCGCCCTGCGGTTCTGGCGGCAGCAACCGGGGCGTACGGCCGCCCTGGGTGGCCGTTGCATACTCCACCGCCATGGCGGCGGCGGCGATTTCGCCCGCGGTGTAGGCGCCGAAGCCGTCCAGACTGCCGGCGCCGAGCAAGGCGGCCAGGCGCTGCGCCGGAGCGCTCGGCGGGGTCGCGGGGCGGGCGCCTTCCAGCACCACCCCCGGTCCGGCCAGGACCTCGGTCGGGTCGATGCGGGCCAGCAGCCCGGGCAGGGCCTCGGGCGACATCGACTCGGTGCAGAAGGCGCCAGTCGAGATGTCGAGCCAGGCGGCGCTGAAGCCAGTTTCGTCCTGCACCACGGCCATCAACCAGGCGGGGCGGCTCCCATCCAGAAGGGTGTCCTCGGTCAGCGTGCCGGGGGTGATGACGCGAGTTACTTCGCGCCGGATGGTGGGCGCGCGCCGGCGCTTGGCGTCCTCCGGCGTTTCCATCTGTTCGCAGATGGCGACGCGGAAGCCACGGCGTATCAGGCGGCCGAGGTAGGCTTCGGCCGCATGATGCGGGACGCCGGCCATCGGGATCGGTCGCCCGCCGTGTTCGCCGCGATGCGCGACGGCCAAATCCAGCGCCTCGGCCACGGCATGGGCATCGTCGAAGAACATTTCGTAGAAATCGCCCATGCGGAAGAACAGCAGCGCATCGGGGTGTTCGGCCTTGGCGGCGAACCACTGGGCCATGGCCGGTGTGGCACCTGTGGCATCGGGGGGCGGCGGCTGATCCATGCCCCCTTCTACCTTCGCTCTACCGCAAGCGCGAAGCGCCCGGCTTTTCCACCGGCGCCGCACAGGCCATAAGCAATGAAAGTGCCTTTCTGGGAGTGACGTTGCCGTGGACAACCTGCCGACTGCTGCCAAGGACGCGCGCACCGCTCGCATCACCGACGAGGAAGCGCTGGCGATGCATGCCGAGGGGCGGCCGGGCAAGCTGGAAATCCGGCTGACCAAGCCGCTGACCACAGCGCGCGACCTGTCGTTTGCCTATTACCCCGGCGTGGCTGCCCCGTGCCTGGTGATCGCGCGCGACCCCGCCACGGCCTATGACTACACCACCAAGGGCAATACCGTCGCCGTTATCAGCAACGGCACCGCCGTGCTGGGCCTGGGCAATCTCGGCGCGCTCGCCTCCAAGCCGGTGATGGAGGGCAAGGCCGCGCTGTTCAAGCGCTTCGCCGATGTGGACAGCATCGACCTCTGCGTGAACACCGAAGATGCGGATGAATTCGTGAATTGCGTACGCTACCTCGGCGCGAGCTTCGGCGGCATCAACCTCGAAGACATCAAGGCGCCCGAGTGCTTCGTCATCGAGCAACGCCTGCGCGAGCTGATGGACATTCCCGTCTTCCACGACGACCAGCACGGCACCGCCATCGTCGCCGCCGCCGGCATGATCAACGCCTGCCACCTGACGGGGCGCGACCTCAAGACCACGCGCATCGTCATCAACGGCGCCGGGGCCGCGGCCATCGCCTGCGCCGAACTGGTCAAGGCCATGGGCATCCGCCCGGACAATGTCATCCTCTGCGATACCAAGGGCGTGGTCTATCGCGGCCGTACCGAGGGCATGAACCAGTGGAAATCGGCGCATGCCTCCTCCACTGACGCGCGCACGCTGACCCAGGCGCTGGAAGGCGCCGACATCTTCTTCGGCCTGTCGGTGAAGGGTGCCGTGACGCCCGACATGCTGCGGCTGATGGCCGACAAGCCGATCCTGTTTGCCATGGCCAACCCGGACCCCGAGATCACCCCCGATGAGGCGAAGGCCGCGCGTCCGGACTGCATCATCGCGACCGGCCGCTCGGACTATCCCAACCAGGTGAATAACGTGCTGGGCTTTCCCTTCATCTTCCGCGGTGCGCTGGATGTCCGCGCCAGCACCATCAATGATGCCATGAAGATCGCCGCGGCGGAGGCGTTGGCCGCCCTGGCGCGCGAAGACGTGCCCGAGGAAGTGGCCAGCGCCGGGGCCGGCCGGTCGCTGCGCTTCGGCCCCGAATACATCATACCCAATGCCTTCGACCCGCGGCTGATTTCCCGCGTGTCGCCCGCGGTGGCGAAGGCGGCGATGGAAAGCGGCGTCGCGCGCAAGCCGATCGCCGATCTGGAAAAATACGCGCGCGATCTCTCGGCGCGCCTCGATGCCGGTGTGGGTGCGCTGGAAAAGATCACCGAACGCGTGCGCCAAAACCCCAAGCGCGTGGTCTTTGCCGAAGGCGAGGAAGAAAGCGTGATCCGCGCCGCCATCGCCTTCCGCAACGCGGGCTATGGCACGCCGGTGCTGGTCGGGCGGGAAGATCGTATCGTCGCGACCAGCACATCGCTCGGCATCCCGATGCCGGAAGGCATTCAGATCGCCAATGCGCGCCTGTCGGAGAAGAACGAGCAGTATGCCAACTGGCTCTACGCCCGGCAGCAACGCCACGGCTTCCTGCTGCGCGATTGCCACCGGCTGGTGAATCAGGACCGCAACGTCTTCGCCGCCTGCATGGTCGCCCTGGGAGACGCGGATGCGGTGGTGACGGGGTTGACCCGATCCTATGCCGCAACCCTGGAAAACATCGCCACCGCCATCGACCAGCAGAAGGACAGCGTGCTGTTTGGCCTGACCATCATGCTGGCGCGGCGTTCGGGTACCGTGCTGGTGGCCGATACCGCCATCCATGAACGGCCCGATGCCGCGACCCTGGCGGAAATGGCCGTCCAATCGGCCGGCGTCGCACGCCGCCTGGGGCTGACGCCGCGTGTCGCCTTCCTTTCATTCTCCACCTTCGGCGACCCCAAGGGCAGCATCCCTGGGCCGATCCGGGACGCGGTGAAGCTGCTGGACGCGCGTGAGGTCGATTTCGAATACGATGGAGAAATGGCGGCGGATGTGGCGCTCGACCCCGCGCTGCACGCGCTCTACCCGTTCTGCCGGCTGACCGGACCAGCCAATGTGCTGGTGATGCCGGGCCTGCATGCCGCACACATCCTGACCAAGGCGGTGCCGCGGCTGACCTCCGCCACCACGATCGGCCCGGTGCTGCTCGGGCTGGAGAAGCCGGTGCAGATCGTGCCGATGGGGGCCACGGTGAACCAGATTCTGGATATGGCCTGCTACGCGGCCTACGGCGCCGGGCGCCGCTGAGGACGGACGCCCCCGCCAGGCGCGTGCCGCGCGGTGGCTCCCTTCGAGGTACCCCCACCAGCCGCCAGCCTGGCGCGATTGAGACAAAGGAACACTGCCATGACCGCACCCGAGCGCCTGCGCGCCCTTCTGGCCGAACCCGGCTTCATCGTGATGCCCGCCGTCTGGGACGGGCTGTCCGCCAAGCTGACGAGCGCGGCCGGCTTCGCCACGGGTTTCCTGTCGGGGTCCTGCGTGGCGGCGTCCCGGCTGGGCGGGCCGGATCTGGACCTGCTTTCGGCCACCGAAATGCTGGACAGTTTCAACATGGTCCAAGCCGCAGCACCCGGGCTGCTGGTTCTGGCCGATGCCGACCATGGCTATGGCAATGCGATGAACGTGCAGCGCACGGTTCGCGCCTATGGCCGTGCCGGGGCGGCCGCCGTGCTGGTCGAAGACAAGATCACCCCGCGCCCGCTGACTGCCGCCGGCAAGCCCTGCCTGCCGCGTGACGAGGCGCGGATGAAGATTCGCGCCGCAGTGCAGGCAGCCCGTGAGTCGGGCATCCTGGTCCTGGCCCGCACCGACTGCCGCCCGACCCGCGGCATCGACGAGGCCGTGGCGCGGATCGAGGCCTTCGTCGAGGAAGGGGCCGACATCCTGCTGCTCGACAGCCCATCGGACGACGCCGAGATCGCGCGCGCGATCGCCGCGGCCAAGGGCCGGCCTTCCTTCGCCGTGCTGTCGCCTGGCGCCCCGCGAGCGACGCCGGACCAGGCCCAGGCCGCGGCGATGGGTTTCAAGATCGGCACCTTCCCCACCGCGATGCTGTCACCCGCCGCGGCGGGCATGCAGGCGGGGTTGGCCGCCCTTCTGGCTGGGCAGTCCGAATCCAGCGCCGCACTCACACCGCCCGCCCTTCGCGCCATTCTGGGTTATGCCGCGTACGACGCGACGGCAGCGCCCTTCATCGTGCGAGCTGAGTGACGGCGGGCGGCCCGGTCATCGCCCGCCCGGGACGAAGCCTTCCACCAGTTCCGAAATGCGCCGTGGCTCCACCTGTTCCATCACCCTGCGGGCCAGGCGCGCGCAATCGCCGATATCCAGCCCGCGCACCACCTGCTTCACACGCGGAATGGCGGCAGCGTTCATCGACAGCGTTCGCAGCCCAAGCCCCAGCAGCAACGGCGTCAGACGGGCATTGCCGGCCATCTCGCCGCAGAGGCTGACCGGCAGACGCAGGCGCAGCGCGGCCTCGGTCGCGAATTGCACCAGGCGCAGCACCGCGGGGTGCAGCGGGTCGTACAGATGCGCGACCTCGACCTCGGCCCGGTCCACCGCCAGCGTGTACATCGCAAGGTCGTTGGTGCCGATGGCGAAGAAGTCGGCTTCCAGGGCGATGGCATCGGCAGCCAGGGCGGCCGCCGGCGTTTCGATCATGGCGCCCAGCGGGGGAAGTTTCTCGGGCAGGCTGATGCCACGCCGGCGCAGGCGGCGGGCGACGCGTTCCAGGATTTCGCGCGCCCGGGCAACCTCGTCGGGGATGGTCACCATGGGCAGCAGGATGCGGACGGGCCCGACCTCGGCGCCGACGCGCAGGATCGCGGCGAATTGCGCCTCCAGCAGTTCGGGGCGCTTGAGCAGCATGCGGATGCCGCGCACGCCCAGGGCCGGGTTCGGCCCGGTGTGCAGCGGTGCCATGCCATCGGTCAGCGCCTGGATGTCCTTCTCCCCGCCCCAGTCCAGCACGCGGATGGTGACGGGGTCGCCGCCCATGGCGGTGACGACCTGGGCGTAGGAGGCGAACTGGCTGTCCTCGTCCGGCAGGTCCTCGCGGTTCATGAACAGGAATTCGGTGCGGAAAAGCCCGATGCCCTGGGCGCCGGACTGGTCGATCAGCGGCAGTTCGGCCGGGATCTCCATGTTCGCCTGGAGCTCCACCGCCTCGCCATCGGTGGTTTCCGACTTCAGCCCGCGCAGCTTGCCAAGCTTGGTGCGTTCGCGGGCAAAGGCGGTCAGCGCCACCTTCCCGGCGGCCAGCGCGGCGGGGCCGGGGCGCAGCACAACGGTGCCCGCGGTGCCGTCCAGCACCACGTGATCACCCGGCACCGCGGCCTCGGTCAGCCCGTGGCAGCCCAGGACGGAGGGGATGCCAAGCGCCCGAAGCATGATCGCGGTGTGCCCGTCCGACCCACCTTCCTCGGTCGCCACGCCCGCGATGCGCGATGGGTCGAGCAGCGCTGCATCGGCGGGCGTCAGTTCCTCGGCCAGCAGGATCGCGCCCTCGGGCACGTCCTTGAAAGACCGGAAGGGGTTTTGCGTCAGGTTGCGGACCAGGCGACGGGCGATCTCGCGCACCTCGGTCGCGCGGCGGCGCAACCCTGCCTTGTCGTCGTCCTTGGCGGCCAGGATGACGGCGGCGATGGCCTCCGCCTCGTCATGCACCGCCGTCTCGGCGCCCAGCAGTTCCGTCTCGATCCGCTTGCGGGCGCCGCGCAGCAGCCGGCTGTCGGCCAGCATCATGAGGTAGGCGTCGAGCAGGGGGGCCAGTTCCTCCTGCGCTTCTTCCGGTAGGATCGACAGGCGATTGCGCAGCTTGCCGACCTGCTTGCGGCTGACCGCGACGGCGCGGGCCAGCGCTTGTCGTTCAGCCTCGATCGACGGTGCCTCGATCGCGCGGCGCGGGGTTTCGGCAGGGGCTTCGGTCGTGTCCCAGATCGCGCCCATGGCGACGCCGGGGCCGATGGCGATGCCGCGGAACAGGGTCTCCTTGGTGCGCTTGGCAGCCGGCGGGCGGCGTGGGGGGTCAGTCTTCATGGAACCCTGCCTCGATCAGCCCGGCGATAGCGTCCATCGCCTCGCGCGCGTCGAACCCTTCGACCTCGAGCATGACTTCGCTGCCCTTGCCTGCGCCCAGCATCATCAGGCCCATGATGGATCCGGCGAGCACCGACTGCCCGTCGCGTGAGACGGTGACGACGGCGGAGAAGCGCTCGGCCAGCGCCACCAGCTTGGCAGCGGCCCGGGCATGCAGGCCGCGGCTATTGCGTATGGTCAGGCGGCGCTTCAGCGCAATGCCGCTGCCGGCTTCCGCCGATGGTGTCCCGTCCGGCCCTTCGTTCATGCACGGCGTCTCCCGATGCCGCATTTGAACAGAAACGCAGCCCTGGCGAAACCTGCGCCGCAGACGTTCAGGCGGCGCCCCGGTGCAGCAGGGTGGCGGTGGTCTGGGGCAGGGCGGACTGGGGTGCCGCCTCGGCCTTCAGGCTGCGGGCGCTGGTGATGTATTTGCGGCCCGCGGCGACCGCCTGGTCCACCAGGTCAGGCAGCGGCACGCTGCCGCGCAGCTTGGCGACCTTGACCAGAAGCGGCAGGTTTACGCCGGCGATCACCTCCACATCCCGGCGGTCGAGCACCGAGCAGGCGAGGTTGGAGGGCGTGCCGCCCAGCATGTCGGTGAGCACCACGACCCCATCGCCGGCATCGACCTCGGCCACAGCGCTGCGCATGTCGTTGCAACGCAGGTCCACGCCGTCCTCGGGGCCGATGCAAAGGGTCACGAGCTGCGCCTGCGGCCCTACCACGTGTTCCAGCGCCGACCGCAATTCGAGGGCGAGGCGGCCATGGGTCACCAGGATCATGCCGATCATGCGGCTTTGACCGAGGGATCGGCGGTTGCGGGAACCGGTGCTGGCATGCTGCTGGCCTCCTTCGGGGCCGGGGCGTCGGCGGGCGGTGCGGGCGCAGACCAGGCCGCGCGCTCGCGGTGAAGACACTCCACCCGCCAACCCTGCGATGTGAGATGGGCCGACAGGCGCTCGGCCGCCAGCACCGACCGATGCTTGCCGCCGGTGCAGCCAAAGGCGACCGTCAGGTAGGATTTCCCCTCTGCGGCGTAGCGAGGCAAGAGCGAGTCCAGCAGCGCCGTCATGCCCTGCCAGAATGACGGCCAGGCTTGATCCGCGGAAACATAGGCGGCCACGGCCGGATCCCGGCCCGTCAGGGGGCGCAGGGCCGGGTCGTAATGCGGATTGCGCAGGAAGCGCATGTCGAACACCAGGTCGGCCTCTCGCGGCAGGCCGTGCGGGTAGCCGAAGGACATGACGGTGACCGCCATGCCCGGCGCGCCGTCACTGCTGAAGCGTGCGGCGATCATCCGCCGCAGGTCGGGGACCGGCAGGTGGGTCGTGTCGATCACCACATCGGCCGCTTCGCGCAGCGGTACCAGCAGCAGTGCCTCGGCCGCGACGCCTTCGGCGACCCGGCCGCCGAGGGCCATGGGGTGCCGCCGGCGGGTTTCGGAGTAGCGGCGCAACAGTGCCTCCTCGTCGGCCGTGGCGAAGACCAGGGTGACGTCCAACTCCGGTCGCGCCTTCAGGCTTTGAACCAGCCCCAGCAGGGCGGTGGGTGTGAAGGTGCGTGTGCGGGTATCGACGACCGCGGCCAGCGGCCCCTGGCTCGGTTCCAGCGCCGTGGCTTCGACCGCCGGCAGGGACGGATTGTCCACCGCCTCGAAGCCCTGGTCCTCCAGCACGCGCAGGATGCTGGCCTTGCCGGCGCCTGACAGGCCGGTCACCAGAACAACGCGGCGGCGGGCGGGTTGGGGCGGGTCGTCGGTCATGCGGCGAAGGCCCCGCTGGTCATGGCCCGGCGGCCGGCGGCACATTCCAGGGCCAGGATCACCTTGAATGGCGCCGAGGCATCGCTCGCGTGGAGCGCGATGCGTGGCAGCCGCAAGGTCCCATGCGACCAGACGGCCGGGACCGGCAGGCGCGGTTCAAGCGCGCGGTCCACACAATCGACCACGAGGTGCAGCCTGGCAGGGGCGTGGGCGAGGCCGGCCAGCAGGCCGACGCCGCGCACCTCCAACCGCCCGGCCAGGGCCAACGGCGCTTGCGCAATCACGGTCCCGTCATGCTCCGAGACCTCGACCTGGTCGTCGGCGATGAGCAGAAACGCGTGCGCGAGGAGGCGAAGCAGAAGATCGCTCTTGCCTGCGCCAGGGTGGCCAAGCAGCAGAACGCCCTCGTCTAGCCGAGCCGCAGCGGACCCGTGCAGCAGCATGGTGGGCGGGCACTCCTGGAAACGGCGAGAAATATGGCAGGATCCGGGCGGACGGGGAAGCGGGACTGTGTGGGGGCTTGCCGGCCGGCCCCCGGCGGGGCATCCGACCCCGCATGCACGAGACCGAACGCGCCGCCGCCCGCATCGCCCCGCATGTCCGCCGCACCCCTGTGCTGCACTTGGCTGGCAGCGCGCTCGGCCTGGGCTTCGACGTGGAACTCAAGCTGGAACTGCTGCAGGCGACAGGGTCATTCAAGCCCCGCGGCGCCTTCAACCGCATGCTCGCTGCGCCGGTGCCGGCGGCCGGGGTGATCGCGGCTTCGGGCGGCAATCACGGCGCGGCTGTCGCCCATGCCGCAAGGATGCTGGGGCACCGCGCCGAAATCTTCGTCCCGGCCATCTCGGCCGCCGCCAAGCAGGCACGGATCGCCGCCGAAGGGGCGGCGCTGACGGTGGGCGGCGCGACCTATGACGAGGCGCGCGAAGCCAGCGAGGCGCGGGCGCAGGAAACCGGGGCGCTGATGGTGCATGCCTATGACCAGCCCGAGGTGCTGGCCGGCCAGGGCACGGTTGCGTTGGAATGGGCGAAGCAGTCGCCGGGGCTGACCCATGCCTTGGTCGCGGTTGGTGGCGGCGGGCTGCTCGGCGGCATGGCGGCCTGGTGGGGGCGAAGGGTGGGATTGGTCGCCGTGGAACCCGAGTCTTGCCCCGGCTTTGCCGCGGCCCTTCAGGCAGGGCGCCCGGTGCCGGCGCCGGTCGGGGGTCTCGCTGCCGACAGCCTGGGCGCGCGCCAGGTCGGCGGGCTGATGTTCGCCGCCGCCGCGCCGGTCATCGCCGCCAACGTGCTGGTGCCAGATGCGGCGATCCGCCAGGCGCAGCATGTGCTGTGGCAGGCAGCGCGGCTGGTTGCGGAACCGGGCGGCGCTGCGGCGCTGGCCGCGCTTCTCTGCGGTGCCTGGGTGCCACCAGCCGGTGCAGTCGTGGGGGTGCTCGTGTGCGGCGCGAACTGCGATCCCGGCAGCGTGGGCTGAGATCAGCCACGCATTGCGGCGATCACCCGCCGCAGGCTTTCCCGCACCGGGGTCGCGGGGCGGAAGCCGGTCAGATGCGCAAGCCGCGTCACATCCGGGACGCGGCGGCGGATGTCGGAGAAGGAGGGACCGAAGACCTCGGCGTGCGGCACGAACCGGAGGGGCGCGGCTGAGCCTGTTTCCTCCAGCACCATCCGTGCCAGGTCGAGGATACTGATCTCCGCCTGGCCACCGACGTTCACCACCTGGCCCCAGGCGGCAGGTGCTGCGATCAGCCGGGCCATGGCCTCCACCGCATCCGAAACGGCAGTGAAGCAGCGCCGCTGCGTGCCATCGCCATGCACCAGCAACGGGGTGCCGGCCAAAGCGGCGCCGACAAAGCGCGGCAAGACCATGCCGTACCGTCCGGCCTGACGCGGCCCGACGGTGTTGAAGAAACGCAAGGCCATGGCCGGCGATCCGCGCTCGCGGTGCTGGGCCAGGGCGATGAACTCGCCGAACACCTTGGCCGCCGCATAACCCCAGCGGTCGGTGGAGGACGGCCCCACCCGCAGCACGTCATCCTCGGCCAGCGGCATGGTCTCGGCATCGCCATAGACCTCCGAAGTCGAGGCGAAGACCACCGGCACGCGCCCCGGGGCGGCGGCGTCCATCACCGTCATCACGCCATGGGCGCCGTTTTCAAGCGTTCGCATGCGGTTCCGCATCACCCGCCCGACGCCAACCGTGGACGCCAGATGCACGACCAGGTCGGTTTCACCGACCAGTCGCGCGGCCAGCGACGGGTCGGAGGTCGACCCCTCGACGACCGCTACGTCCAGGCCCAGCAGGTTGTCGCGCGACCCGGTGGAAAAATCGTCGAGCACCGTCACCCGCGCGCCATCGGTCACGAGCCGGGCGCAGAGGTGCGAGCCGATGAAGCCCGCGCCACCCGTCACGAGCACACGGGCATGGGGCGGGGTGCGGGTTGGGGTGTCGGTCATGCGCGGCCTGTGATTGCATCATCCATTGTCCATGGAAACCGCGATGTCAGCCAACCTGCCGCCCGCGAACAGTCTTGAGCCCCCGGCGCTGATCACGGTGCTCGTGCGTTCGGCGTCCGCGCGGCGCCTGCCGATGCTGGAACTGGCTTTGGCCTCGTTGGCCAGACAGTCCTGGACCGGGATTGAGGTGCTGGTGATGGTGCAAAGCCCGGACGCCGGCTTTACCGCCGGCGTGGAGGCCGCGATCAGTCGCATCGCCTGGCCCGCGACAACCACGGCGCGGGCGATCGCGGTTTCGGTCGAGCCTGGGGTGGATGGCCGTTCGCAACTGATGAATGCCGGGGTCGCCGTGGCGACGGGGCGATACCTAGCCTTTCTGGACGACGACGACATCGTCTATCCGCAGGCCTATGCGCGGCTGATCGGCCGGCTGCGCGACAATCCTGCCGCGGTCATGGCGGCTGGCGGCTGCGAACTGGTGCGCGTCGTGCAGACCGAGGCCGGGATGCAGATGATCGGCCCCGCGCCGCCGCCCTTCGGACGCGATCATGTGAAGTTCGACCTGCTGATCGGCAATTTCATCCCGATCCACTCCTATATCGTTGATCTCGCACGGTTTCCGAGGGGCAGCGTCATATTCCGCGACGAAGCGGTGCCGCTGGAGGATTACGATTTCCTGCTGCGCCTGGCGGCGGGCGGCGCCTTTGACCTCAGCCTGACGGATGAGATGATCTGTGAATATCGCCTGCATGACGGCAACACGATCTGGTCGCCGGAGGGCACGCCTATTCCGGGGCGGCCGGTCGTGCAACGAGCCGCGGCCCTGCTGGAGGGCGTCGCTTCGACCACCGCGTTCACCGTGACGCGGGCGGAATGGCTGGAAGCTGTGGCGCGCGAAGGTCGCGCGGCTGCAGCGCCGCAAGCCCGGCGGGCGTGTGCAGCAGCGGCGCCTGACAGCCGCTTCCTGCATCGTCGCGCCGATGACGCCTACCGCTTGATGGAGGCAACAGGTCCGCTCTACCGCGGCCTCGCCCGGCTCTACATGGCACTGCAGGGCTGGCGCCGCGGATAGCGGCTACAGCCCGACCGGCTGTCCCGCCACCACCATCGACAAGGCCACGGGCTTCAGAACGCGCTCCGCCACCCGGGCCGTACCCGGCTGCGTCAGTGCCGCCAACCGCGCCGGGCGTTGCGCCAGCCAGTCGATGGGTCGGTTGTTGCGCCGCAAAGCCAGCAGCGCGCCCGCGATGCGGCGGCTGTCGGTGAATTGCAGAGGAGCATTCCCTGTCAGGAAGGCAACCGCATCGGCCAGTTCCTCGGCGGTTGGGCCGCTGGCCGCCATCTTTGCCCATTCCTCACGCACCAGGCCGAGCGTTTCGGCGATGCGTGCATTCTCGGTCGCGACGCTGCCGATGATCAGCCCCTGGCCGAACAGCGTGTCGAAGCCGGTCGAGATGCCGTAGGTAAGGCCGCGCTGCGTGCGAATGCTGTCCATCAGCCGCGACGAGAACCCGCCGCCGCCCAGCACGCGCATCACAACCTGGGCCGCCTCCCAATCCGGGTCGGCGACCGACAACCCCGTCTGGGCGAAGATGGCCGAGGATTGGGGGGCGGCGATGTCCACCACCTTCAGCCCGAAATCCACCATGGGCGGCAGGGTTGGGATATTGGCGGGCGTGCCTTGGGGCAGCGCGCCAAACAGGCCAGGCAGCAAGGCCGCCAGGGCCTGGGGCGTGATGTCACCGGCTGCCGTGATCAGCAACCCGCTGCGCTGCAACTGGCGGCCCAGTGCCGCGCGCAAGGCATCCGTCGTCAATGCAGGCAGGCTTTCGGCAGTACCGCCGGTCAGGCGCGATGCCGGGTGTTCCGGAAAGGCCGCTGGCCAGAAGGCGCGCCCTGCGCGGCCGCGCGGGGTTTCCAGCGCGCTGCGCACGCCGGCCAGGGCGCGCGCCCGGGCGCGGTCGAAGGGGTTGGCATCATAGCGCGGCGCCGTCATGGCCAGGCGCGCCAGGCGCACCGCCTCCGGCAGCGCATCGGCCAGGCAGCGGAAGCCGCCGTCGGCCTCGTCCCGGCCGGCGCCGAAGCTGAGCTGGATCGCGGCGTCGCGCAGCACCTCTGCGAAAGCGGTCTCGGTCAGGTCGCCGGCGCCGGAGGTCAGCAGTCCCATCGCCAGCGCGGCGGCACCCTCCTGCCCAGGCGGGTCCAGCGCTGCCCCGCCTGGCCAGGACCAGGCGAGGGAAACGACGGGCACACTGTGGTCCTCGGCAAGCCAGGCGGTGAAGCCATCGGCTTCGACTACCTGAATCGGCAGGGTGAAGGTGCCGCTCATGCCGGCACCTCGGCGCCTTCGGGCAACAGCCAACCTGTTGCCTGCACCGGGCTGGCGCCCAGCACGGCACGGGCCGCGGCCGTCACCTGGGGGGCGGTCACAGCGGCGATGTGGGAAGGCCAGTATTCCACCGAGTCGAGCGAAAGCCCGATCGTCAGCGCCTGGCCGATCATGCGCGGCGCGGCGCCCAGGCCGTCCAACGCCAGCAGGGCGCCGGCCGTCATCTGGCGGGTGCTGCGGGCGACCTCGGCCTCGGTGACGCCCTGGTCCAGCAGGGTGGCGACGGCATCGCGCAGGGCCGCCTCGACTCGCGCCGGCGCAACGCCGCGCCGGACCGAGGCATAGAGCGAGAAATCAGACACGCCCAACTGGTCACTGTCCATCGACGCACCGACCGATAGGGCCAGGCCTTCCTGCACCAGCGCCCGATGCAGCCGCGACCCGGGGCCGCTGCCGAGCAGATGGGCCAGGACCTCCAGCGGATAGGCCTGGGCCTTGTCGCCCCAGGTCAGCGAGGGCGCGGACCAGGCGCGGACGAAGCTCGCTTCCTCCACCCGGTCGTGCCGGACGAGCCGGGGGGTGGGGGCTGCGGCGGGCGGGCCGGCGCGCTCGCGCGGGGTGAAGGGCCGGGCCGGCACGGCGCCGAATTCCTGTTCGGCAATGCGGCGGAACTCGGCCTCGGGCACCGCGCCCGCCACCACCAGCACGCAGTTGGCCGGGGCGTAGTGAGTCGCGAAAAAAGCCGCCATCGCATCGCGGTCGATGCGGCGGATTTCGTCCGGCCAGCCGATGATCGGCCGTCCGGCCCAGTGCTGCGGCCCCCACATGGCCGCGCCGAAGGCTTCCTGGAAGCGCGAGCGGGGCGAGACATCGGTGCGCTGGCGTCGTTCCTCGATCACCACCAGGCGCTCGGGGTCGACCTCCGCTGCCGGCAGCAGCGGGGCGGTGAGCCGGTCGGCTTCCAGCATGGCGATCAGCGGCAGGCGCGTGGCTTCGACCTGCGCGAAATAGGCCGTGACGTCGCGCGAGGTGAAGGCATTGTCGGTGCCGCCCTCGCGCGCGATCTGGCGGGAGAAGGCGCCGGATTCCACCCGCGGGCTGCCCTTGAACATCATGTGTTCCAGGAAATGCGCTGTGCCGGACAGGCCGGCCGGGTCTTCGCCGCCGCCGGCTGCCACGAAAAGGTACTGCGCGACCACCGGGGCGCGGCGCTGTTCGACATGCGCAACACGCAGCCCATTGGGCAGCGACCACAGCGAGGCGCCAAACAGAGGCCGCCCGCGCGCTGCTGGCGGTGAGACCAACTGTGCGGGCTGCGCCAGCGCAGGCCTGGCGAGGGGAGCGATGGCGGCGGCGGCCAGGGTGGCCCGGCGGGTGATGTGCGGCATGCTGAGAGAATGGGGCGCAAGGTGCGCCGCGCCAATGGGCGAAACGGTTGCACAGCGTATCAGCGTGGTTGGGCTACGCCCGGCCTGTGCTGCCCCGGCCGCCGATTGTTGAAAACGTCAGCTACGACGGCGATGGGCGGCTCCACTCGTTCTGGCCTTTGACGCCAGCGCCTCGCCCTATGCTTGGCCACCCAGGATGCGGGCCATGGTTTGCCACATCGGTTTGCGGTTGGCTTCCCAGTCCAGCGGCAGGCCGCGGTGGTGCAAACCGTCGCGTCGCGCAACGCCCGGGTCGGTAACCAGCCAGGAATAGCGGTCGATCAACCCCCAGGTAAGCACGGTGCGCACCCCACCTTCGACCGCGGCTGTCAGGAAGCGCCCGACCCAGGCGGCGACCGCCTCGTCCCGGGCGGCATAGCCATCGGCGACCTGGTTCGGCTCCCGCACATCCAATTCCGTGATCAGCACCGACAAGCCCATGGCGCGAAGGCTTCGGGCGAAGGCGGTGAATTTCTCGGCGCTGAACGGGTTTTGCATCTGCAGATGCGCTTGGATGCCGACTGCATCGATTGGCACGCGCTGGTCCTGCAGGCTGCGGCATAGCGCCAGCAGCCAGCGGCGCTTGATGTCGGCGGCAGGCGTGTCTTCTTCCACGCCATAGTCGTTGAGCGTCAGTCGCAGCGTCGGGTCGCGTTCGCGGGCCATGCGGAAAGCGAGGGGGATGTAGTTGGGGCCCAAGGCCGCAAGCCAGGGTGTTGGTCGCAGCGGGCCCGAAGCACTGGGGTTGTCGCTGCCGGGCGGGTTGGCCACGGCCTCATTCACCACGTCCCAGTCGCGGATACGGGCGCGGGTTCGTGGGAGCACGACGTCAAAATGCGCCTGCATGACGCCGCGCGCCCGGGCCGGGCCTTGCGCCAGCGCCGACCGCAGCCAGGGCGGCATCGCATTGTGCCAGACCAGCGCATGGCCACGCACCGGAAGATTGCGCACCTGCGCCCAATCCAGGATGCCTTCCAGCGGACCAAAGTCGAACCGGCCTTCCTGGGGCTGCAGCGCTTCGAACTTCGCTTCCCATTCCGGAACCAACACCGCCGCCTCCCGCGCGACGGTGGCGGCGAACAGCGGATTGGTCTGCAGCAATGCGTTCTGCACCGCGCAGCCGAATGTGAAGCCGTGCTGGCGTGCCAGGGCGCCGAGGCCGGGGGTCGTTTGTGCGGCGCAGGTGCGTGCCATGAGCGCGCCGAGCGCCATGCCGCCCAGGAGACGCCTGCCGGCGTTGGCAGGGAGACGCCTGCCGGCTTGGGCAGGCGCCGTCAGGCTCACGCAGCGCGGGCCAGCGGCCGCACCGCGCTGTCGTTCGCGGCGCGGGCCAGAACCTGACGGTAGCGTTCCCGCCGCCACTGCATCAGCCGCCAGGCCCCCCGCGCCGCGAGGTCAGACAGACGCCCCCGCGGGTCCAGCCCCACCGACTTGAACACCATGCCCATGCCGCGCTGAATGTGATGGAAGCGATAGGATTGCATGGCCGTGCCCATGTAGGCTGCCATGCAGCGGTCATGGCTGTAGGGCGTGTCGGTGCCCTCATTGCCGCAGTGATAGGCGAAGGCGAGCTCGTCGTCCTCACTTTCACCGATTCGCCCGGCTGCGACCCGCAGTCGCTTGGCGAAGGACAGGTTCTCCCGTGCCAGGTAACGCTTCATGTGGTCATAAAACAGCTTGAAGTGCCGGTATTCGTCGGCGGCGATCAGGCGGCAGACTTCCTTGAGGACCGGTTCGGACGTCTGTTCACCAAGCGCGGTGTAGTAGGAGGAGGTGCCGGTTTCGACCATGCAGCGGGCAATCAACTCACCCGTGCGCGAACCGCGTATGGAGGAATCGGCCTTGGTGTCGATCTTATAGCCGGCGCGGTAGCGGGCGAAGGCGGCCGCGAAATCCCACTCCGGATCGGCCATTCCGGCCCAGCGGCCGAGCGCATCCCCATGCTGTTCCTCCTCGATCGCCCAATGATCGGCGGCGTCGCGAAAGGGCTGGTCGTCGTGGAACACCCCGCCGAGGTAGAGCGCGTAATCGGCGCCGTTCTTCTCCACCATGGCCGCGGCTTTCACGAGCGGCACCAGCGCGGGGTCCACGGCGGCGGGATCGAACCTGTCCCAGGCCACCTGATCCAACGTCCAGTGCTTCATGCCACAGCCTCCATGAGTATTGCGGACCGGTCCACGCCTTGGTCCCGCTTGGCTATGTTCGCAGCAGCCGTCTTTGATTCAAGGCAAGTATGAACGAATGGTGACGATTGGCGGATCAGGCGGCCTCGGCGACAGAGGCCATGACACGTGCGGCCAGCAGCGCGTCCATCGCCAACTCGCGCTGTTCCGGCGTGCCGCTCGCAGCGGCGGCGGTATAGGCCGCTTCGGCCGCGGTGACGCGGCTGGCGGCCTCGGCCCTGGACAGGCTGGCGAGCGGCGTCGCCTCATCGGCCAGGATGGTCAGCCGGTCCGGCGTGACTTCGGCGAAGCCGCCGGAGACAAACAGCGATTCCGTGATCTTGCCATCCTCGGTCACGCGGATGGTGCCGCCCGCGAGCGTCACGATCATCGGCGCGTGGCCGGCCAGGATCCCCATTTCGCCCATGGCGGCGGGGATCACGACCTGCTCCACCTGCCGCGACAGCAGCAGCTTTTCCGGTGACACCAGTTCGAGGGCGAAGGTCGCCATCACGCCGCCTGCTTCAGCGTCTCGGCCTTCTTCACGGCCTCTTCGATCGTGCCGACCATGTAGAAGGCGGCTTCGGGCAAGTGGTCGTATTCGCCGGCGCAGATGGCGGCGAAGGACCGCACCGTGTCTTCGATCTTCACGAACACGCCGGGCGTGCCGGTGAAGATTTCCGCAACATGGAAGGGCTGCGACAGGAAGCGCTGGATTTTCCGCGCCCGGGCCACGATCAGCTTATCTTCTTCAGAAAGTTCATCCATGCCCAGGATGGCGATGATGTCCTGCAGCGACTTGTAGGTCTGCAGGATGCGCTGCACCTCGCGGGCGGTGTTGTAGTGTTCTTCGCCGACCACGCGCGGGTCAAGGCCGCGGCTGGTGCTGTCCAGCGGGTCCACCGCCGGGAAGATGCCCAGCTCAGCGATCGAGCGGTTCAGCACCGTCGTCGCATCCAGATGCGCGAAGGAGGTCGCGGGCGCCGGGTCGGTCAAGTCGTCGGCCGGCACGTAGATCGCCTGCACCGAGGTGATCGAGCCCTTCTTGGTGCTGGTGATGCGTTCCTGCAAAGCGCCCATGTCGGTGGACAGGGTGGGCTGATAGCCGACCGCCGAAGGAATGCGGCCGAGCAGCGCCGAAACCTCCGCACCCGCCTGGGTGAAGCGGAAAATATTGTCTACGAAGAACAACACGTCCTGGCCCTGCTCGTCCCGGAAATATTCGGCCATCGACAGGCCGGAGAGTGCGACGCGGGCGCGCGCGCCCGGCGGCTCGTTCATCTGGCCATAGACCAGCGCGACCTTGGAGCCTTCGGTATTGCCATCGCCAAGCTTGATGACGCCGGCGTCGATCATTTCGTGATACAGGTCATTGCCTTCGCGGGTCCGCTCACCGACGCCCGCAAAAACCGACACGCCGCCGTGGCCCTTGGCGATGTTGTTGATCAGTTCCTGGATGGTCACGGTCTTGCCGACGCCGGCGCCGCCGAACAGGCCGATCTTGCCGCCCTTGAGGTAGGGGGCCAGCAGGTCCACGACCTTGATCCCGGTGACCAGGATTTCCGCACTGGTCGCCTGTTCGTCAAACGCGGGGGCGGCGCGATGGATGGTGTAGGTGGTGTCGTGCGGCACCGGGCCGCGTTCGTCGATCGGTTCACCGATCACGTTCATGATGCGGCCGAGCGTCCCGACGCCGACCGGCACGGAAATGCCCTTGCCCGTGTCCAGCACTTCATTGCCGCGGACCAGGCCTTCGGTCGTATCCATGGAGATGCACCGAACGGTGTGTTCGCCCAGGTGCTGCGCCACTTCCAGCACCAGCGTGCCGCCGCCGGCCATCGGCGTGGTCAGCGCGTTCTGGATCGCGGGCAGTTCGCCGCTGAACTGCACGTCCACGACAGCGCCGAGGATCTGCGAAATCTTGCCGACATTGTTCTTCATGGATGCAGGTCCTTGCTTACAGGGCTTCGGCACCGGAGATGATCTCGATCAACTCGCGGGTGATGTTGGCCTGGCGTGTGCGGTTGTAGTTCAGGGTCAGCTTGTTGATCATCTCGCCGGCATTGCGGGTGGCGCTGTCCATGGCGGACATGCGGGCGCCGTGTTCGCCGGCCGCCGATTCCAGCAGCGCCCGATAGATCTGGATGGCCAGGTTCTTCGGCAACAGGGCTGCGAGGATTTCCTCCTCGGTCGGCTCGTATTCGTAAAGCGCCGGGATGGTACCGGCTTCGACCGCGGCCTGCGCCTCCGGCACCGCGGCCGGGATCAGCGCCTGTTCCGACGGGATCTGGCTGATCACATTGCGGAACCGGTTGTAGACCAGGGTGCAGACGTCAAACGCACCTTCGTCCAGCATCGTCGTCACGCGGGCGGCGATGTCGGCGGCCTGTTCGTAGCCGATGCGCTTCACACCGGCGTAGGAGATTTCGCCGATGACGCGGCTGGCGAACTCTCGCTTCAGGAAAGTCGCCCCCTTGCGGCCAACGCAGAGCAGCTTGACGGTCTTGCCCTCAGCCTCCAGCGCGCGGATTTTTGCCCGCGCGAAGCGGCCGACGTTGGTGTTGAAGGGGCCGGCCAGGCCACGATCGGCCGTGACGACCACCAGCAGATGCACCTGGTCCGCACCCGTGCCGACCAGCATGCGCGGCGCATCGGGGCTGCCCGCAACGGCAGCACCCAGGCGGCCCAGGATGGCCGCCATGCGCTCGGCATAGGGCCGCGCGGCCTCCGCCTGCGCCTGGGCGCGGCGCAGCTTGGCCGCCGCCACCATCTTCATTGCCTGCGTGATCTTCCGCGTGGACTTCACGCTGTTAATCCGCAACCGCAGGGCCTTGAGACTCGCCACGCTGAAGCCCCCCCGATCTTAGGTGAAGGACTTGGTGAAATCGTCCAGGAACGCGACCAGGGCGGCCTCGTTGTCCTTCTTGATTTCGCGCGTGCTGCGGATGCCTTCGATGATCGCCGGCGCACGGGAATTGATGGCCGCGAGCATCTGCGACTCAAAGGCACCGATGCGGTTCAACGGCACCTTATCCAAGTAACCGCGCGTGCCCGCGAAGATGGCAAGCACCTGCTCCTCCACCGGCACCGGCTTGAACTGCGGCTGCTTCAAAAGTTCGGTCAGCCGGGCACCCCGCGCCAGCAACGCCTGGGTCGAGGCATCGAGGTCGGAGGCGAACTGCGCGAAGGCCGCCATTTCGCGATACTGCGCCAGTTCCAGCTTCATCTTGCCGGACACCTGCTTCATCGCCTTGATCTGGGCGGCGGAACCGACGCGCGAGACCGACAGGCCGACGTTCACCGCCGGGCGGATGCCCTTGAAGAAGAGCTCCGTCTCCAGGAAGATCTGCCCGTCCGTGATCGAGATCACGTTGGTCGGGATATACGCCGACACGTCGCCGGCCTGGGTTTCGATCACCGGCAGCGCGGTCAGCGACCCGCTGCCGAAGTCGTCGTTCATCTTGGCCGCGCGTTCCAGAAGGCGCGAATGCAGATAGAAGACGTCGCCCGGATAGGCTTCGCGGCCCGGCGGGCGGCGCAGCAGCAGCGACATCTGGCGATAGGCCACGGCCTGCTTGGACAAGTCATCATAAAAGATGACCGCGTGCATGCCATTATCGCGGAAGAACTCACCCATCGTGCAGCCGCTGAACGGCGCCAGGTACTGCAAGGGCGCCGGGTCGGAGGCCGTAGCGGCGACGATGATGGAATATTCCAGCGACCCGTTTTCTTCCAGTGTCTTCACCAACTGGGCGACGGTCGAGCGCTTCTGGCCGATGGCGACGTAGATGCAGTAGAGCTTCTTGCTCTCGTCATCGCCGGCGTTGATGCCCTTCTGGTTGATGATAGTGTCCAAAATCACGGCGGTCTTGCCGGTCTGGCGGTCACCGATGATCAATTCGCGCTGGCCGCGGCCGATCGGGATCAGGCTGTCGATCGCCTTGATGCCGGTCTGCATCGGCTCGTGCACCGACTTGCGGGGAATGATGCCCGGGGCCTTCACGTCCACGCGGCGGCGTTCGGTGCTCTCGATCGGGCCCTTGCCGTCGATCGGGTTGCCCAGGCCATCGACCACGCGGCCGAGCAGGCCACGGCCCACCGGCACGTCCACAATGGTGCCGGTGCGGCTGACGGTATCGCCTTCGCGCACGCCCCGGTCGTCACCGAAGATCACGACGCCGACGTTGTCGTTTTCCAGGTTCAGCGCCATGCCCTTGATACCGGCGCCGGGAAATTCGACCATTTCGCCGGCCATAACGTTCTGCAGGCCATAGACGCGGGCAATGCCGTCGCCGACCGACAGCACGGTGCCGACCTCGGCGACATTCGCCTCCGCGTCAAAATTCGCGATCTGGGACTTCAGGATGTCCGAAATCTCGGCAGGACGGATATCCATGGTCAGGCGGCCCCTTTCATCGCGTACTGCAGACGCTGCAGCTTGCTCTTGATGCTGTTGTCATAAAGGCGGGAGCCGATCCTTACGATCAGCCCGCCCAGGATGGTCGGATCGACGCGCGCCGCCAGGCGCACGCCGGAAAAGCCGGATTCCGTCAGTCGCGCCACAAGGGCCGCGCCCTGGGTCGCGGTCAAGGGCAAAGCACTGGTCACATGGGCCACCTGCTGGCCGCGGCGGGCCGCCAGCGCGTTGCCGAAGGCTTCGGCCACCGCCGGCAGCATGGACAGGCGGCGGTTGGCGATCATCACGCCGATCAGGTTGCGGACATCAATGCCCACGCCGGCACGTTCCAGAACGGCGAAGGCGCCCAGGCGCTGGTCGGCGGCGCCGAAACGCGGATCCTCGACGAAGGCGCGAAAGCCCGCATCGTGGCGGTACAGCGCCCAGACCTTCTCCAAATCCGCGGCAATGGTGTCGATGGCGTCCGGCTGGCTGGCGCGCAGGTCATCCGCTCGGCCGAGCATGGCGGTCGCATAACGTTCGGCCGCCCCCCCGTTTTGGGGAGCAGAGCCGGTTTCGATATCAGGCGCGTCGGAGGCCACGGCGTATCCGTTCCAGTTGGTCCCGGCGACCGCCCGAAAGCGGTCAAGGCGCCACAGGGGGGTGCCGAAGCATCCCGATGGCGCGCGGCGCTTAGCACGCTGCGTTGCGGTGCGGCAATCGGGCTGGCCAGGATTTTGCCGAAGCCTGAGGGTCAGGCCGGGGCGAACATGGCCACAGGCGCCCCTTCCCCCGTCGTCTGCTTCCAGACCAGGCGCACCCGCTGGCCGATCCGCACCCCATCCAGGTCGCAATCGACGATATTGGTCAGGATTCGTGGCCCTTCGTCCAATTCGACATAGGCGATGGCATAGGGTTCGGCCACGCGCATGACGCTGAAGGAATAGATCACCCCCATGCCCTTGCTCTCCACCAGGGTCACGTTGGGCGACAGTGTGAAGGGCGAGCAGCCGCGCGGGTAGAAGAAGTGGCGCCCCGTGTCGCCGCAGAGGCCAATCAGCAGCCGGCCCTCCCGCGCCGCCTCCCAGAAGGGCCGGCTGGTGGGGTCGATCACCGGGGCGGGGATGGCGCGGTTCGCGGCGGGGGTCATGCCAGGCGCTCCAGGACCAGGGTGGCGCTGGCGTGGCGGGTGCCGAGCAGCCCCCCCGTGCCATGCGCCAGCGCGAGGGCCAGGTCCGGCACCTGCACGGCGGGATGGGCCTCGCCCCGCAACTGGCGAACGGCTTCGATGATCTTGGTCATGCCGCCGCGGTTGGCCGGGTGGTTGTTGCACAAGCCGCCGCCATCGGTGTTGAAGGCGAGCCGCCCGACGCCAGAAATCAGGTTGCCGTCGGCCACGAAGGCGCCGCCCTGACCCTTCGCACAAAAGCCCAGGTCTTCCAGCTGCACCAGCACGGTGATGGTGAAACTGTCGTAGATGCTGGCGTAGCGAATGTCGGCCGGGGTCACCCCCGCCTCGGTAAAGGCCGCGGCCCCCGACTTGCGCCCGGCCGAGTAGGTGAGGTCGATGGTGCCACCCGCCTGGTGCTTCAGCGCCTCGCCTGTGCCACGCACCGAGACGACCGGGCGCTTCAGCGACCTGGCGATTTCAGGCCTGGTCACGATCAGCGCACCCCCGCCGTCACTGATCACACAGCAATCCAGCCGGTGCAGCGGGTCGGCGACCAGCGGTGAGGCCACGACCTCCTCCACCGTCACCACCTTTTTCAGCATCGCATGGGGGTTGTGCTGGGCGTGGTGGCTGGCGGCGACCTTGATCCAGGCCAATTGCTCCGACGTGGTGCCGTATTCGTACATGTGCCGCATCGCGACCATGCCGTAGGCGGCGGCGACGGTGCGGCCCATCGGGATTTCAAAGGGGTCGTCGGGTACGTTGGCGCCCCAGGAGCGCGGCGTGGTACCGGTCGCCATGGCCTCGGCCCGCGGGCGGCCGGCGAGGGTGATCAGCGCGATATTGCAGCGACCGGCGGCGATAGCGGCGGCCGCATGCGCGACGTGGGCGAGGTAGGAGGAGCCCCCGAAATCCGTGCTGTCGGCATGGCGCAGTCGGTCGAGCCCCAGGTAGTCGACAATATTCACCGGCCCCATGCCCGGGGCGTCGCCTGCGCAGAAATAGCCGTCGATGTCGTCCTTGGTCAGCCCCGCGTCCTGCAATGCGCCCCAGGCGACCTCGGCATGCAGCTGCGCGACCGACTGATGCTCCGCCTTGCGCGTCGGATGTTCGAAGGCGCCGACGATGCAGGCGGCGTGTTTCAGGCTCATGCCGCGTTTCCCATCCCCCCGCGCGGCAGCGTGCCGCGCCCTGTAGGACGCGGCAGCATGCCGTGCCCAGTGGGAATGGCAACCGTTGTCAGGCGGCCTGCCCGGCCAGCTTCAGCGTGACCTCGGCTTCTGCCAGGCGGCGGAACAGGCGTCGGCGCCGGGCATGCGGCAGCCAGTCGTAGAGGAAGATTTCTGCCGGCCGCCAGACCGCGACCCAGCCCAGGATGACCAGGCTTTCGCCCAGCACGCGCAGGGTCGGCCCGTGGCCTTCGGCCTGCAGCGCCGAGAACAGGCAGGCACCCAGGATAGCAAGGCCGATGGCCAAGGCCCGCCGCCCCGAATGGAACAGGTCGCGGATCGCCTTGCTCTCCGACACGGCGCGGGCGGCAAAGAATCGGCGGATGAGTGCGCCGAGGTCCGCCGAACCCGGGCGGGAGGCTTCCTCGGCCGGCAGGTGGATCACGATGGCGATGGGCGCATCGGTGGGCAGGTCGCCGGCCCAGTCCAGGATGTAGGATTCCGCCACGGCATCCAGGTCGCCGGCCCGAAAGGGCGACGGATCAAGCGTGTGGAACAGTTGGGCTGCCGTGGCCAGGCGAAGTTCGATGGGGCCGGCGGTCAGTTGCAGCCTCCGGCGATCAGGGCAGCCTTGCGATCAGCCGACGCGATCGGGGGTGGCCGTCGTCATCACCGGGGCCGGCATGGCGACCATCGCCTCCGCCGGCGGCAGTTGCAGCGTGGGGGGGGCGGCGATGGGGGCGTGCGCGGACTCGTCCGGCACGGCCTCCCCCAGCCAGCCATGTGCATAGCCTACGCGGCCGACCAGCATGACCCCCGCCACGCCCACGAACAGCAGGCCAAAGGGGAAACCGAGCCGATGCGTCAGCAGCAGATTCAGCACAAAGCTGCCGTAGAGCCAGCCCATCGTGGTGCACATGCGATAAAGCGGGGTCTGCGCGTCGAACCACAGGTTCGTGGCCAACATCCTCTCGGCGAAAGGCAGGCGCACGGTGGAACGCATTTCCGCTGGCAGCACGCCATCGGCGGGGTCGAGCTTGCCGAGCCGATAGGCCAGTCGCGTCGCAACCAGGCCGCCAAAGCCCAGCAGCAGCAGCGCCCAGAGGGTCAAGCCCAGGTAGAAGTTCAGGAACAGCGCCGCCGCGAAGATGCCCAGGCCGGCCCAGATCGCCACAAGCCCGCCCTCACGCGAGGACAGCCGGTCGTACCAGTGGTTTGCGCGATAAAGCCGGTCGATCAGGGTCATGGCTGTCTCCGTCGGTCCCGAACCATGCCGGGTGCGCTTGTCTGACAGACAAGAGGCTAACGGAGTCGCAAAGCTGATCTCAACCCACAAAAAGCAACCCGGCCAAACAAGCGGTGGACAAGTCTCAGGCCTGGCGCGCGGCGCCGCTGGCCAGCATGGCGGCGACCTCAGTCTCGTCGTAGCCGGCCTCGGCCAGCACTTCGGCGGTGTTCTCTCCAAGGCGCGGGCTGTGCAGGTAGCCCTCCCTCATCCCGCCGCTGAACTGGTTGGCGGGTCGGAAGCGGGTCATCGGGCCTTCGGTCGGGTGATCCTCGGGCAAGAAGAAGCCGACATCCTGGAGATGCGGATCGTCCGGCAGCCCCGCCAGCGTGGTGCAGGGCATCGCCGGCACGTCCTCGGCCGCAAGCAACGCCAGCCATTCGGCCGTGGTCTTTTCGCGCAGCGCCTCGGTCCGCAGCGCAAAATAGGCCGGGGTATTTGCGGTGCGGGCGGCGACCGAACAGAAGCGCGGGTCGTCCTTCAACGCCGGCCGGCCGATCGCGCGGAACAGGCCGAAGGCCTGGGCATCGGTATTGGCGCTGAGCGAGAGGAAGCCGTCCTTCGTCGCCAGTGGCCGCGCATCCTTGGACAGCAGGCGCGCATCGCCAGGCGGGCCCAGCGGCGGGTCGAAGCTCATCGCCCCCATGTGCTCGGCCATGACGAAGCCGGCCATGTTTTCGAACATCGGCACCTCGATCGCCTCGCCCACCCCGGTCTTCTCCCGCCGGTACAGCGCGAAGCCGATGCATTGGGCGGCGATCAACCCGGTGGTGTGGTCGCACATCACCATGGGCACGTAGCGCGGCGCGCCGTTGGACTGGCTGAAGGCATCGGCGATGCCGGAGACGCCCTGAATCACAGTGTCATAGGCCGGCTTGTCGCAGTATCGCCCGCCGCGGCCGAAGCCCAGGATCAGGCAATGGATCAACCGTGGGTTGCGCGCCTGCATCGCGACCCAGCCCAGGCCCAGCCTGTCCATCGCGCCGGGGCGGATGTTGGTGACGAAGATGTCCGCGGTCTGCACCAGGCGCAGCATGGCCTCGCGCCCCGCGGTGGATTTCAGGTCGAGGCAGATCGCCCGCTTGTTGCGGTTGAAGTTGATGAACTTGCCGCTCATGCCCGGGTTCCGGGCGCGGCCGCCCAACTGCCGCAGCAGGTCGCCTTCGAGGGATTCGACCTTGATCACGTCCGCGCCCTGGTCGGCCAGGGTGCGGGTGCAGATCGGCCCAACGACGACCGACGTCAGGTCCACCACCTTCAGCCCCGCGAGGGGGCCGTTGTTCGCGCCGCTCATCCGGCGAATTCGCAACTGGCGTCCACCGCCTGCGCCCCGGTGTCGTCCGCGACCCAGAGTTTCGCGGAACCGACCGCGCTGTCGCCCGCAAAGGTGATGGCGCTACCGGAGAAAAGTGGGCGCATGTTCTTGGCGGAAAAGGCGGCGAGCTTTCCGCCCTGACGCGACGCCGCCTCGGCCAGCAGCAGGTGGGTCAGCCCGCCGTTCATCACTAGGCCCGGATAGCCTTCCTCCCCCCGTACATAATCGGCGTCGTAGTGGATGCGGTGGCCGTTGAAGGTGATGGCGGAATAACGGAACAGCAGGACAGGGTCGGGGGTCACGACCTCGGTCCAGGCGGGATCGGTTGGCGCCATCACCGGCGCGGCGCTGGCCGAGGCTGTGCCGGGGGCGACCGCTTCGCGATAGACGATGTCCTGGTCCTCGGTGACGAGGTCCAGGCCCTCGGCGGCGATGACGTGGCGGACGGTGACGAAGACCATCGGCCCCGTGCGGCCCTGCTTTTCGGTGACCGCATGGATGGTGCTGGTGCGGGTCGCGACCGCGCCCACCGGCAGGGGGTTGTGGAAGCGCGCCCGCCGGCCGGCGAACATGCGGCGCGGCAGGGGCACGGGGGGCAGGAAGTCGCCCTTCTGCGGATGCCCATCGGGGCCGAGCTGGGATTGCGGCGCGATATCGGGGAAGAACATCGCATGCCAATGCGGCGGCAGGCTTTTGGGGACGGGGTCGGGGTCCAGGTTCAACGTGGCCCGGATGCGGCGCACCGCGGGGGCGGTGAAGGCATCGGTCACGACCCGGCTGCGGCCGATCCAGCTTTGCAATTCGCCCACGCGGCACCCCCGTCGTCAGGCGGCGGAGGATGCGTCCGTCGGCGGGCCGCGCAAAGGGGGGTCTCAGACCCCGTGTTGTTCGCGCAGCTCCACGAAGCGTAGCGCCGGGTGTTCCTCCATCGCCCGGCGCCGGCGCCAGTCGCTGGTGAAGAAGGCGACCAGCGCGCCGTCGTGGTCCTCGGCGATGTCGTGGCTGTTGGTGCGGCGGAACTTTTCTTCGGCCGTGCGGTCATCGGTCGCGACCCAGCGCATCATGTCGAAGCCGGTGTTCTCGAACCGCACCGGCACGCCGTATTCGGCCAGCAGCCGCGCGCCCAGCACGTCCAGCTGCAGGGCACCGACCACGCCGACCACGACGCCCGCGCCATCCAGCGGCTTGAAAATCTGGACGACGCCTTCCTCGGTCAGTTGTTCCAGCGCCTTGTTGAGTTTCTTGGCGGCCATCGCGTCCTCGATCAGCACGCGGCGCAGAATTTCGGGGGCGAAGGACGGCACGCCGCGGAAGTTCAGCATCTCGCCTTCGGTCAGCGTGTCGCCGATCCGCAGGATGCCGTGATTGGCGATGCCGACGACGTCGCCCGGAAAGGCTTCCTCGGCGACCTGGCGATCCCGGGCGAAGAAGAACAGGGGGGCGTTGACCGGCACGGTCTTGCCGGTACGGACCTGCTTCAGCCGCATGCCCTTCAGCAGTTTTCCCGAACAGATGCGCAGGAAGGCCACGCGGTCCCGATGGTTCGGGTCCATGTTCGCCTGGATCTTGAAGACGAAGCCGGTCAGGGCGGCCTCATCCGGCTGAACCTCGCGCACATCGGCCGCACGGTGGCGCGGCGGCGGGGCATGGCGGGCAAGGCCGTCCAGCAGGTGTCCCACACCGAAATCACGCAGTGCGGAGCCGAAATAGACGGGGGTCATGGTACCTTGCAGGAAGGCTTCCTCATCGAAGGTGGACAGGGCCGAAGCGAGCTCCGCCCCCTCCCGCAGCCCCTCGACCAGGTTTTTTGGTACCGCGGCCTCCAGGCGGGGGTCGTCCAAACCGGTCAGGGCCAGGGCGCCCGCGCCCTCGGCCATCAGGTGCAGGCTGGGGCGCAGCATGTCGTAGGTGCCGACGAATTCCCGCCCCAGCCCGACCGGCCAGGCAACCGGGGCGGCGTCCAGCGCCAGGGTCTTCTCGATCTCGTCGATCAGTTCGAAGGGGTCGCGGCCGTCGCGGTCCATCTTGTTGATGAAGGTGATGATGGGAATGTCGCGCAGGCGACAGACCTCGAACAGCTTGCGGGTCTGCGTCTCGATCCCCTTGGCCGCGTCCAGCACCATCACGGCGGCGTCCACCGCGGTCAGCGTCCGGTAGGTGTCTTCGGAAAAATCCTCGTGGCCTGGCGTGTCCAGCAGGTTGAAGACGACATTGTCGCGTTCGAAGGTCATGACGCTGGTCGCGACCGAAATCCCGCGATCCTGTTCGATCTTCATCCAATCCGACCGGGTGCGCCGGCGGTCGCCCTTGGCGCGGACGGCCCCGGCAAGCTGGATGGCGCCGCCGCGCAGCAGCAGCTTTTCAGTCAGCGTGGTCTTGCCGGCATCCGGGTGGGCGATGATCGCGAAGGTGCGGCGCCGCGCGGCTTCCTTCGCCACGTCCGAAGTGGGGGGCGCATTATGGCCGGGCGGGGCGATCTGATCCATGCCGGGTATTTGGCGGGCGGCGGCGCCCGGCGCAACTGCTGGACCGCCACCCTGGATTCCCCCTAAACCGCGCAGCCCCACCCAGGACCCCCCCGATGT